>NZ_CP043930.1:2247500-2547500 GCF_009720525.1 Gimesia benthica | reverse complement strand
AAGCACGGCTGGAAGAAACCTAAGCAACACCATTTACTCGTTTGACCCTTCTACCTGTTTTGCCTGGGACGCCGTTCTTCGCGACCAGATCTGTGCCAGAATCGTTCCCGTCAACATACAGCCAAACATATAGAGTGCGGGTGGCAGCGCAATCAACTCCTGGTCAGGAAACAACTGCCCCGCCAGCACCGCTCCAAGTCCCGCGTTCTGCATGCCGACCTCCAGTGTCAGTGCCCGTCGCTTCGCTTCGTCCAGCTCGAATGCCACTCCCGACAGGTACCCACCCAGATATCCCAGCAGATTGATCACCAGCAGCACCAGCGCCAGTGAGAAAAATACCTGCTGCAGCCGCGCCGCGTTCAGGCTGATAATCGTGGCGATGATCCACAGGATCGAGAAGTTTGCAAACGTCGCCCCGTAGCGCTGCATCACCCGCTGAAACGAATCGACCAGCAGCGACAACAGATGTCCCGTAATCACGGGTAACACCACCTGGGTCAGCAGATTGACAAAACTGTTCTTCGCCAGTTGAACAGCATCGATTTCCGTTCCCGAAACCGCCAGGTACAGAAACAGAGGCACTACGAGTGGCGAAAGCAGCGTTGCCGAGGTTGTCAGGCAGACCGAATAACTCACGTTACCCCGCGCCGTCAGCGTGAGCACGTTCGAAGCCATCGCGCCCGGCACACATCCCACCAGGATAATTCCGATCCGCAATTCAGGCTGGTCCAGAAAGAACAGGCTCATCAGGTAACCCAGGCCCGGCATCAGCGTGTATTGCACAAATGTGCCACTCAATACGGTATGCCAGCGTCGGAAGACCTCACGAACTTCCTCCCGCGGCAGCAGCGATCCAATCACGAACATGGTCGCGGTAAACAGATATCCCAGGTACGGCTGTGAATCGTGAAAGGGGTGAAAATCTCCCGGGACGACGTCATCCCAGATGACAGCGACACCTGAGAGCAGGATCAGCCAGAGCAGCAGAAATCGTTGCAGCATGGTTCACATTTCCGAAAAGATGGTTGTTTCAGGATCGGAATAATCTATAAGGTTCACAGTCACCATCATTTGTTGACAGTCCGCAATCGGTTATGATTCCTGACTGTAAACAAAGCCTCCCTGAATTACTATGAACAGCACCAGAATGATGAACGCGGACCAGCTGGCTGATTTTGTCGCCGACTTTGAAGAACATGGACAACTCGTCCGCGTCTCTGCTCCCGTCGAGTCGGAACTCGAAATCGCCGCCATCACCGAGCAGGTTCTCAAAACCGCCTCGACTGATCCGCCCCCCGCACTCCTGTTCGACCAGGTCCGCGGCCACAAGGTTCCCGTGCTCACCAATCTGTATGGCAGCCTTCCCCGTATGCTCCAGATTCTCCGCAGCGACAGCCTCGACGCCGTCGCCGACCGCATCGCGGGGCTCGTCGCACCGGATCTCCCTGAAGGCTGGTTCGACTCTTTGAAAATCATTCCCCAGTTCTCGCAGCTGCTCAACATCAAACCCCGTACCGTCAAAACCGCCTCCTGTCAGCAGGTCGTCAAACTCGGCCGCGATGTCAATCTGAGCGAGTTTCCCCTGCTCAGGAACTGGCCCGAAGAAGCGTTTTCCACAATCACCGCCGGCCAGATCGTCACACAGGATCCCGAACTCAAGAACCGCTTCGTCAACGCACGTCCGATTCAGGTCGTCTCCGATCAGCAGCTCGCCATCCGCTGGAGCCAGCACGACGCCGGCTATCAGCTTCTGCAGCAATTCCAGGCCCGACAACAGCAGATGCCCGTCGCCATCGTCCTGGGTGCCGATCCGACCTGTCTCTACGCCGCTCATGCGCCACTCCCTTCAATTACCGATCCATACGCCTTCAGCGGTTTCCTCCGCAACCAGGCACTGGAACTCGTTCGCTGTCGTTCCGTCGATCTCGATGTCCCCGCCCAGGCCGAAATCGTAATGGAAGGCTTCATCGATACAACAGCAGATCCACTCACCGTGGGACCCGTTGCTAATCCCACTGGTTTTTACAGTTCGCCCACAGAAGTATTCCCTTTACAGTTGTCCGCGGTCACACATCGCTCCAATCCGATCTGGCCCGCTTTGATTCCCGCTGCTCCACCTTCCGAGTCAGGTCTGTTCGCCCAGGTGACCGCGCGGCTCTTTCTGCCGCTGCTCAAACTGCTGGTCCCTGAAATCGTCGACGTCCATTTCCCCGCCGCAGGCATGGGACGCTACCTGTTATTTGTGAGCATCCGAAAATCTTACCCGCATCAGGCCCGTCGCGTGGTAAATGCATTGTGGAGTCTGGAACGGTTACTATCATTAAAGATGATCGTGGTGGTCGACAGCGACACCGACGTCCAGGACGAACAACTCGTCTGGTCGCGTGTCTGCACCAACGTGAATCCGGGGCGGGACCTGATTTTTTCCGAAGGCCCCGGCGACGACGACGATCACAGCATGCCGGTGCAGGGGATCGGGCATAAGCTCGGTCTGGATGCCACCCGCAAATCCGCAGCGGAAGGGCACCCGCGTCCCTGGCCCGCCTCCCTGAGCATGCCTGCAGAACTACAAGAGCAGGTTCAGAGCCGCCTGGATGAACTCGGCCTGGCCTGATTACAGAAGAATTGATTGAAACGTTATGAATGTAGATAAAACCGGTTCCCGCGTACAACAGATGTTTGGTGAGATCGCGCCCCGTTATGATTTTATGAATCATTTCCTCTCGGGCGGCGTCGATTATTACTGGCGCTGGAGGACCGTACGGAAAGTCGCCCCTGCCGGCGAAGCACCTATTCTCGATGTCTGTACCGGCACAGGCGACCTGGCCCTCTCGTATCTCAAGAAGACCCGCGGCAAAAACCGCGTTGTGGGGGCTGACTTCACACATGAAATGCTCCAGCTCGCGCTCACCAAAAACGACAGCGATGCACTGACTTTCCTCGAAGCCGATACGCAGGAACTCCCCTTCAGCGATAATCAGTTTCAGATCGTCTCGGTCGCTTTCGGACTCCGGAACGTCTCTGATACCCGTCGCGGGCTCAAAGAGATGATTCGTGTCTGCCAGCCCGGCGGACAGGTCGCGGTGCTCGAATTTTCGATTCCCACCAATCCGCTGTTCCGCGCCTGCTACCAGTTTTATTTCAAACATATTCTGCCCCGCATGGGACAGCTGCTGGCCCGCAACCAGCAGTCCGCCTATAACTATCTGCCCGAATCGGTCTCGGAGTTCCCCTACGGTAAAGCACTCGCCGACATCATGGATGAGTGCGGTCTGGAAGGAACCCGCTGGTATCCGCTCACGTTTGGGATCGCCACCCTCTATACCGGCGTGAAACCCGCTGCCCCCGCTTCTTAAGTTTATGATCCAACCGCGAGGTACTCGCTCATGTCCAACAATGTTGTAGTCGCAGTCACCGGCGCCAGTGGTGCCATCTATGCCGTCCGCCTGGTCGAAGTTCTGATGGCCGCCGGCCGCACCGTGCATCTCACCATCAGTGCCGCCGCCGCACATGTCTTGCGCCACGAACTCGGTCTGAAAATCGACCTGGAAAACTTCGATCCCAAACAGTTGCTCCCCGATCCCGATAATCAGCCCAGCGACAGCGTGCTCAGCAAAATGAAACCCACGAGCAGCGAAAGCTTCGCGCTCAGCTCCGTACTGGGCGAGGCCGAATTCAAACAGGGAGACCTGATCTACCACCACTACCAGGATTTCTCCGCAGGCATCGCCAGTGGATCGTTCCTGACCGAAGGCATGGTGATCTGCCCCTGTTCCATGGGCACCCTCGGCACCATCGCCGCCGGTTCCGGCAGTAACCTGATTCATCGAGCCGCCGACGTGCACCTCAAGGAACGTCGCAAACTGATAATCGTCGCCCGCGAAACACCGCTCGGGTTGATCCCGCTGGAAAACATGGTCCGCCTCACCCAGGCAGGCGCCACCATCCTGCCCGCAGCACCCGGCTTTTATCACAACCCGGTCACCATTCACGACCTGGTCGATTTCATCTCGGGCCGCATCTGCGATCATCTCGAAATCAGGCATGAGATTCACCAGCGCTGGGGAAAATAACGCCCCGCTTCCCGGGTGAAACTGGTTTAACTCTGTTCATCATCGCTGAACTCCTTCATTGCGATTCCGCCTCGTTCCGGTTAAAAACAGAACTGGAACTGGCACAATTTCTTCTCAATCGGACTGATCAAACTCATGGAACGGACCGCCGCCGTGCAATCGCTCTCCCGCATTCACCAACTCGATACCAGCGTGATTAATAAAATCGCCGCCGGCGAGGTGATCGAGCGGCCGGCCAGTGCGGTGAAAGAACTGCTCGATAACAGCATCGATGCTCTCGCGACCCGTATCGAAGTCGACATCATGAATGGCGGCGCCGATCTGATTCGCGTCGTCGATAACGGCGAAGGCATCCACCCCGACGACCTGCTGCTCGCCGTCTCCAGTCACGCCACCAGTAAAATTTCCAACGCGGACGACCTCTTCAGTGTCCAGACCATGGGGTTCCGGGGCGAGGCCCTCGCGTCCATTTCCGAAGTCAGCCGCTTCCGCATCCGTACCCGCACCGCCGACCAGACACAGGGACTCGAGTTCGAAGTCAACACAGGCACTCCCGGAAAACCGCAGCCCTGCGGCTGTCCTTTGGGCACCTCGATCGAAGTTCGACAGCTGTTCGCCAACACGCCGGTTCGCCGCAAGTTCCTCAAAACGACCAAGACCGAATTCGGACACATCAGCGAACAGTTCACCCGGGCCGCTCTCGCGCATCCCCGGCTCTACATGGTTCTCAGACACAATAACAAAGTCATCTTCGATCTCCCGCCGTCCGATAACCTCATCGATCGGCTCCGCCTGTTCTACGGCAAGAAACTGTCCGACCACCTGATCTGGGTCGAATCGCAATTGGAAGACGTCCGCATCTGGGGCTATGTCTCGCATCCCAGCGAAAACAAATCGACCCGCAAAGGACAGTACCTCTTCCTCAACGGACGCTGGATTCAGGATCGCACCCTGCAGCACGCGTTGACCGAAGCCTATCGCGGACTGCTCATGGTCGGCCGCCAGCCGATCTCGTTCCTCTACCTCGACATGCCCCCGTCCATGGTCGACGTCAACGTGCATCCCACGAAATCGGAAGTCCGCTTCCGCGACAGCCAGTCGCTGTACCGACAGCTGCTCTCCACGCTCCGCAGCCAGTTCCTCGGCATGGATCTCCAGTCGCAGATGTCGCTCTCGAAAAAGGGTGACCTCCCCGAGCCGTCGCAACCCGCGGTTCCGACACCCGAACAGAAACAGACCCAGCTCGAACTGACGACCTGGGCCAGGGAACAGCTCAAACAGGTCGCCGACGATCTCCCCGGTCAGAAAATCAGCGGCGAAGCCCGCATGATTTCGCCCCCCTCCGATCTGGCGGCTCCCTTTACCGCCGCCGACGCGATTCCGCTCTCGCACTTCCAGCAAAAGCGCGAACAGGAACCGGCTGGAGCAGGGGAGAGCGTATCCCCCCAACCAGCAGAACCTGCGGCGCCCTTCATTCCCGACATCGATCGCCCCGCAGATCAGTTCGCGGAAGCCGCTACCGCCGATCTCAGACCGATCCAGGTCCTCAACTGCTACATCGTCGTCGAAGTCAAAGGCGCGCTGACCATCATCGATCAACACGCCCTGCACGAACGGATCATGTACGAGTACTTCCGCAAACGCGTGCTCGCCCAGACCGTCGAAGCCCAGAAACTGCTCGTCCCGCTGACCATCGAAATGAGTGCCAAGGAGACGGCCCTCATCCTCGACCACGCCGAGATGCTCGCCAGCTTTGGACTCGGTATCGAAGAGTTTGGCGGCAACACACTGCTGGTCACCAGCTATCCCGTGATGTTGAAAAAGGCGAACCTCGAACAGCTCGTCCGTGACATCGCCGACAACCTGGACAACGCCAAACAACCCTCCCGCCGCGATCTGCTGGATGAACTGATCACGATGATGTCCTGTAAAGCTGCCATCAAAGCGGGACAGCGCCTGACTCAGGATGAAATCTACAGCCTGCTCGAACAGAGGCACCTCATCGACGATGCCCACCACTGTCCCCACGGTCGGCCTTCCGCACTGGTGCTCAGCCACGCCGAGCTCGACCGTCAGTTCGGACGCATGGGTTAAACACCGCACGCTAATTTCGTCGATGGTGCACAGTGTCGGTTCCCGTTCTCGCTGCACAAATTGAACTTGATCCGCCCCTCCCGATCCGTATGTTATTCCCCCTCTGGCTCGCGCGCGAGGCGGGTTCGCGTGCACCGGAACAGCCGGAACCGGTGTCACATTCACACCTGAATCAACGTCGCTGTTCACTCTCGGATCACCGGAATCTGTCGCATACATTCGCATTGTGCTCCCTCCCATGTTCAGGGCAGACCAGGACACACTCCGGCCAGACAGGGACAAAATCCAGGCCACACCAGGACAAAATCCGGCCACATCGGGACAAAATTTTGTCTTGACCTCCCGGTGCCTTTCGACAGAATCAGACCCGTGATCAAAACAGGATGTAGGGGCAGCGCCTGTGTGCCTGCCCGCCTGGCGACCTTCCACTCGAAACAACTTCCAATGGACATCCATAAACAATTCCCCCTGAGCGGCATGGCACTAGCCACCGGTAAAACAGGGAGCGTCAACCCTCCCTCCCCGGCAGCCAACCTCCTCTACCCACACGCTCAAAAAACAGAAACAACCAATCCTACAAATCGGCACCAGCAAGAAAAGACGAAGACCATCCACGGCACACCGACCACTACTGAATAGGAAGCAGCACTTTGAAATAGCCATCGCCTCTCCGCGGCAAGTCAAAAATTTGGGACCTCCCCCGGAGTGCTTCACAAACCAAAATCCGCGCGTAGGGGCGACCCTGTGTGGTCGCCCGCCTAACGACAGACAATTTGCTTCCAATTCCAATGGCACCAGGAAATACATCTCGGGTAACCCCGGATGCAATCCGGGGCGAGCATCGCGAGCAGGAGGTCACAGCTCACTCAAACAATCCAGGACCGGTTTCATCCATCTTCTCTCCATCACAACTGATAGATCTTTGCGTGTCTTTCGTGCTTTTCGTGGTCGTAAGCCCTTCGCACCTTTCGTGGTAGTCAAACCCCACAAACTAAACATCCTTTAGTAATCCAGAACCACCGCCAACTTCTCTTCCCGACCCGTTTTCCGACCGGTACAATATTCCCTGCTCACCCTGGCTGGTCAGAACCGAACCGGCAACCACCCGCCAGCTCACTACCGAGTCCCGCCCGTTTGGAGAACCCCCGCGATGCTCTCGATCCCCGGCTCATCACAGCGACAGTGTAACGGCTCGCGCCGGCAGTTCCTCAAGATCGGCGGACTGGCACTGGGTGGACTCTCGCTTCCGCAGATTCTCGCGGCACAAGACCAGGCCGGCACTCCCGCCGGCAAGCTGGGGCACAAAGCCATCATCATGATCTTCCTCTCCGGCGGTCCCTCCCACCAGGACATGTACGATCTGAAGATGGACGCCCCCTCGGAAATTCGCGGTGAATTCCGCCCCATCGACACCAATGTCCCCGGCATCCAGATCTGCGAACACATGCCCCGCCTGGCCGCGATGATGGACAAGTTCGCCATCATTCGCTCCCTGCACGGCTGCCCCGATCAGCATGCCTCCGATCTCTGCATGAGCGGCTGGCCCATCGGCGGCGGAGAGCGGCAGTCGGGACACCCCTCACTCGGCGCGGTCCTTTCTAAAGTCCAGGGGCCGGTCGACAAAGCAGTGCCCCCCTTCGTCGGACTGAGCATCAAGAGCCGCCACGAACCGTACGGCAATCCCGGCTTTCCCGGTTTCCTGGGCAAAGCGCATGCCCCGCTGCAGCCGACCGGCGAAGGCATGGACAACATGCGTCTGCAGAGTATCACCCTCGATCGCCTCCGGGACCGTCAGGCCTTACTCGCCGGCTTCGATGCCTTCCGCCATTCTGCAGATCAGGCCTACGACGGTCTCGACGCCTATTCCCAGCGGGCCTTCGATGTGCTTACCTCCAGCAAACTGGTCGAAGCCATGGACCTTGAGAAAGAAGAACCCGCGCTCCGCGACCGTTACGGACGGGGCGACGATTCACCCGCGTTCGGCGAAGACGCCGGCCCGCACTGGATGGATCAGTTCCTGATGGCCCGCCGCCTGGTCGAAGCAGGCGTCCGTTGTGTCACGCTCTCCTTCGGCAGCTGGGACCGCCACCATTCGAACTTTGCCCGTCTGCCACTGCAACTCGCGAAACTCGATCAGGGCATTACCGCCCTCGTGGAAGACATCCA
This sequence comes from Gimesia benthica, assembly GCF_009720525.1. Lineage (NCBI taxonomy): Bacteria > Pseudomonadati > Planctomycetota > Planctomycetia > Planctomycetales > Planctomycetaceae > Gimesia > Gimesia benthica. The sequence goes on along the minus strand of NZ_CP043930.1, from coordinate 2,539,167 downwards.
CAACCGCGGCCTGCAGGATGACGTCAGCGTCATCGCCTGGGGCGAATTCGGACGCACGCCCCGCATCAACGAAAACGCCGGCCGCGACCACTGGCCGCAGGCCTCCTGTGCGCTCCTCGCCGGGGGCGGCATGCGAACGGGCCAGGTCATCGGCTCCACCAACCGCCTGGGCGAAGTTCCCCTCGATCGACCGCTGCACTACCAGAACGTCTTCGCCACCCTGTACCGCCAGCTGGGAATCGACCCCGCCACCACGACGATCCCCGACCACGCCGGCCGACCACAATACACGCTCGATCTCCGCGAACCCATCGCCGAACTGATCTGATGGTGCGACCACGAATTGCTTGAAATATTTTCTACCACGAAAAACACGAAAAGCACGAAAGAAAAGGGTGGGCCCGAATGCAATTCGGGCCGAGCGCAGCGAGCAGGAAACTGACAGAGAAAACTTTCGAATCGGTATCCGGATGCATCTCCCGAAAAGTAGGGGAGGACCCACGTGTCCTCCCGCCTCGCGATGTTCAATCTACATCCAAATCATAAGGGAACCAGGGAGATCCTCCCACCCTGAGCGGAATGGCGCCAGCCATCGGTTTCAAACCAGATGCATCTTAACAATCTCACAGCAATCACCTTCCCAAACCACACATTTCCTTTCGTGGTCCCTCCCCACAATAAATCACAATTTTTGATAGCCCTCACGAAACGCACATGTTTACAATAGGCCATCCGCCATTTCTCGTCCTTTGATTCCCATTTCAGGAAAGTGACCGTGATGCTCAAATCAACCTTCTGCTTCTGTCTGGCTGTGATGGTTCTGGCTCCCGCATCCTTACAGGCGGAAAAGAACGCCACACTCAAACCGGCTCTGGTCAAAACCGGCCAGCCCACTCAGAGTGAATCATTCGACCAGAAAAAACTCGGCAAGCAATGGGCCGTCAACAAAGGGGAATGGACTGTCTCGGAAGACCTGCTCGTCGGTAAAGAACTGCCCGCCGACAAACATGCAGCCGTGCTGACCTGGAAACTGCCGCACCGCAACTCCATGCTCCGCTGTTCGTTTCAGCTCAAGGATGCAAAGTTCTTTCACCTGAGTCTAAATCATCCCAAAGGGCATCTGTTCCGCGTGATGATCGACAAGAATGGCATGATTCTCCGCACCGACAAAGACAAGAAAGACCCGAAATCAAAACCGATCACGCTGGCAAAAGCCCAGGGCAAACTCGATCCCAACCAGTGGTACACGCTGCAGCTCGAAATGCAGGGCGATCAGGTCGTCGCCCAACTGGATAACGGTTTGAAAGTCGCCGGCCAGCACGCCTCGCTCGACAGCCAGAAGACAGGCTACCGCTTCGTCCTCAAAGGCGACACACTCCTGCTCGACGACATGGCCGTCTGGAACCTCGACGATTAACCGTCACACATTCCTCCCAGTGAGCGGCAAGGCGCTAGCCGCCGGTAATCACGGTTGTCGTTGACCACCAGGACCGGCGACGGGCTCCATTCCGCTCACATCATCGGGGGCCATCTGAACGTTACCAGCGAATTTTTCAGAGTTCGCCATTAGCCGCAGGGCGTTAGACCCGGTTGAAACGACTTTGATAAGGAACGTTCGAATTTAGAAAAACGACGGGTGGGCCCGAATGCAATTCGGGCCGAGCGCAGCGAGCAGGAAATTGTCAGATCAGGCGTTCAATCCAGCCACAGAATTCAAATCCAAAATTGTAGGGGAGGATCTGGGTGTCCTCTTGCCGGGTGCCACGTCAATTCACAAATAACAGATCAGCCCTACTCAGCCTCTCGCTGATCCCCGCGGGAATACTTCCACACGATCTCCACCAGCTGAGCATGATCGATCGGCTTGGAGAGGTAGTCGTTGCACCCGGCCTGCAGACACTGTTCCCGGTCCCCTTTCATCGCATCCGCGGTCAACGCGATGATCGGCGTCTCGACCCCCTGGGCACGTAAAACTGTGGTGGCCTCCAGCCCACCCAGACGAGGCATCTGCATATCCATCAGGATGACATCATACGCCGCGTCGCTCTCCCGGGCCGCCAGAATGGTATCGACGCCGGCCTGGCCGTCTTGCGCCAGCTGAACCGTCGCACCCGCTTTTTCCAGGAAGTGCTGACAGATGTGGCGGATCTCGCGGCGGTCGTCCACCACCAGCACCCGGCAGTTGAGCACGGGCAGCACGTCTGACTGCGCAGTGGTCTCTTCTGCTGACAGCGTTGTCAGGTCCGGTTCGATCAGCGGCACTCCTTCCAGTGAATCCAGAGGCAGCCGCACGTGGAACACCGAACCCTCTCCGACCTCGCTGGTCACCCAGATCGAGCCTTTCAGCATGCTTACCAGTCGTTTGCTGATCGCCAGCCCCAACCCACTGCCGCCATAAGCGCGGGTCACCGAAGTGTCCCCCTGCGAGAACGGCTTGAAAAGTTTTTTCTGCTGCTCTTCAGGGATGCCGATGCCCGTGTCCTGCACCGCAAATTCAATCTCGGGCGGCTCGGAATCAGAAATGAGCCGCACGCCCAGTCGGACTTCTCCCTCGTCGGTGAATTTGATGGCATTGCCCAGCAGGTTGATCAGCACTTGCCTGAGTCGTATCGAATCCGTCTGGATCGTCTCGGGCACCTTGCCCACGAACTTGACGGTCAGATCCAGCTCTTTCTCTTGTGCCCGCACATGCATCAGCGACTGGATCTCGCCGATCAGCACCGGCAGAGATACCGGTTCGAGTTCGACCTCCAGTTTCCCGGCTTCGATCCGCGACAGGTCGAGAATATCGTTAATCAGTTCGAGCAGGTATTCGCCGTTCCGCTTCATGACGATCACACACTGCCGGTCGTCAGGCTCCTGCAGACGTTCCAGCAGCATGTCGGCGTAGCCCGCGATCGCAGCCATCGGCGTCCGGATTTCATGGCTCATGTTGGCCAGGAATTCACTTTTCGCCAGATTCGCCTGCAGGGCCGCCTGCTCACTTTTGCGCAACGTCTCTTCCAGCTGCTTACGTTCCGTGATGTCCTGGATGATACAGCTGACGGCCCAGACTTCTTCCGTTTCATCCACGAGGGGATGAAAATTCATCAGCCAGCAGTGACGCTCGTCATCGCCGGGAGTCTGGGCGTAAACTTCATAGTTTTCAACCGCCTTGCCACTTTCAAACACGGTCTGATACAGGGGCTGAATCTGATCGGCAAGGCCGGGCATCAGTTCTTCCACCTGCCGGCCCAGTTGCTGATGACGGGAGATCCCGTTCATCTGTGCGTGCCGCTCGTTGATGCGCAGACAGCGATACTGCTGATCGATTAAACTCATTCCAACCGGGGCGGTTTCGTAGATCAGTTCCAGCTCCTTCAGTCGCTGGCTGGCCCGCGCCTCGGCGGCACTCAGGCTCTCTTCCGCCCGTCGCTGTTCATGAATGTCACTCACCGTGCCCACCCATTCCCGGACCTGACCAGACTGATCGATCACGGGAACCGCTTCGGTAATCACCGGGCGATAGCTCTGGCTCTCCGCATGCCAGATGTGCCCCTGGATCTGGCGGCTGGACCGGTCTTTCGTTGACGAACTCCAGAGCGCCGTGATTTCAGAACGGTCTTCCGGCAGCACGGCATTCAACCAGCCGTTGTCTTTGTGCTCAGTCCAGGGTTGCCCCGTGAATCGCTGCCAGGAGGTCTGGGGCACGATAAAATTCCCCTGCGCATCCGTCGTCCAGATAATACTACTGGTGCCGCTTAAAAAAGCTTCATACCGGGCCTGCAGCCAGCGGAGATCGCGTTCCACCTGCTTGCGTTGTTCAATCTCATCGACCAGCTGTTTGTTGGTCGCCATCATGGATGGTAGATGCAGGATCCGCGGTGCATAGCGGATTAATATGATCACTGCGATCCAGGAAACGATGGCGGTCGCCAGCTTGAGCAGTCCCGAGATCCGATAAATCGGATACCAGAAGATAATTGCTTCCACCAGGTGCACGGTGCCGCACAGCAGAATGAATGCTGCGAACAGACCAAACAGTTTCGTGAACGGAAAATCTTTTCGCTTGGCGGCAAAGTACAGCAGCACAATCGGAATCGCGGTATAAGCCGACCAGGTGCCGATGTCCGAAAGGATATGCAGCCAGCCTTCACCGTCACTCCAGTTTCCGCAATCCCAGCGGGGGGGATAATCTGATGTGTCAAATAGTTTGGTGAAAAACTCACCCATCTCTGCAGCCTTTTCTGTTGAACCAGGGGGACTTCTGGCGTTGTTTCCAGGCTGACTCCTGTGAGCGTAAGAGATCGGTGGACCACTACAGGATGTCGTCTTGGTTGTATCAATACGGGCAGGTTGCTCCTGGGAATCAGTTACGCCTGTACCAGGGGAGGCGTCAGCATAACAACACAGGAACCTGAATAGATCTGGATATTGAAGTCTATTCTAACCCGGTGTGGAAAATATGAAAGGCCGGAAACAGTCCGGGTTTAGATTACAGAGCACCGGAAACTCTGGCGCAACAGATTTCGCCGAAATGCACGATGATAACGAATCGAGATGCGACATTTAGTCGCACTTCTGAATCGGCAACTGCTTTCGACAGGCAGAGAGAATCTGTCGGGACAGGGCAGGGGAGTTGACTGCGCGCGCCAGCGACAGGCCGCCAAAACAGAGGGCCAGCGTCGCGAGAATTTCCTGGCGGCTGAATTCGTTGTCCGAGCGCTCCTGAAACTGCGCGACCATCCACTGGATGACCTCTTCGAACCGGGCCTTCGTCTCTGCATCCGCGCGACACAGGTCGGACAGCAGAGGAGGGATCGAACATCCCTCCTCTACCTGCTCGCAATGCTTACTCGACAGGTACTTCTGCATGATCTCGATCAGTTGCTCCGGCGTCTCACATTCACTGAGGGCGCCGTTCATCGCCGCCTGGTCCTCGATGAAAGAATGCACAAAGGCCTCGCCCAGCACATCAGACTTCGAACTGAAATGACCATAAAACGCGCCGGAAGTCATGCCGGCGGCTTCCATGATTCCATCCACGCCACTGCCGACGTACCCCTGTTGTTTGAACGTACGCAGGGCGGCGTCCAGAATCTTATTCCGGGAGCGTTGTTTCCGATCCGTGGGCTGGTTCATCTGCAGGACTCTCTTTCCAGACAATCGGGTGTTGTTCCAGGCGTTCGCCATCCAGAGTGCCGCCGGTGACACTGCTGTCCGCGCGGTACTGGATCACCAGATAGTATAACGGCTCTTCGCTGTGGTTTCGCCAGACGCGCGGCACTTCGGGCGAAAGTCGAATAAAGAATCCGTCCGAAACCTCAAACAGCTCCTCCCCCGCCTGAAACTGTCCCCGGCCCTGGATCACGAAGTAAATCTCGTCGTTCGCCTGGTGGCGATGGACAAAAGGCATCTCGCGGCCCGCAGGCAGCACATTGACCGACATCTCCAGCCCGTCTGAGTTCAGCAGCTTCCGTAGAAAATATTTCCCGCGAACCGGCATGGGCGCGTCCGGCGGTGTGAGCTTGAACCGCGTCCAGCTCTCCAGCGGGCCCGCTTCAAAGCAGTCGTAGCCGTCTCCATGCACGCTCTGATCTGTCGCCTGAATCATGATTTTCTCCTGGTGAAAGTAATTGAAGTTGTAAATATAACGATCGTTATATAACGTTCGTTATATTTGGTCAACCCGGTTTCGAGCAATGGTATAATCCCTCTAACCCCACCAGTCGTCGCCGGAGTAAGGGGAAATGTCTGTTGGCCCTCCGCAGAGTTCCATCACGAAGCCTGAAACCGGGTAATAAACCTGACTTCCGGTCAGACTCTTGTTTGAGTCGCTTCAGGAGATTGGTTACACTGGGGAACACTTTAATGTCGCTTACTGATTCCAGGTTTAGGGGAAGGTACGTCCGGAACCGTGCATGGAATCGTTCAGATCCCATACAGAAAGTCGAAACAGTCCCATGATTTGTGTCAGCATCGGTCGAACCCGGCACAAAATGATGATGATGGAACATCGCTCCCTCTCAGAGAAGGGGGCCGAACTCGTTGAATTAAGGCTGGACTGGATTGCCCGCACGCCGGACGTCACAAAACTGATCAAAGACCGGCCCACCCCGGTCGTCATCACCTGTCGACGCCCTGAAGATAAAGGTCGCTGGAAGGGCTCCGAGGAACAGCGGCAGGCCCTGCTGCGAACCGCCATCGTCTCCGAAGTCGAGTACGTCGACATTGAAGATGACATCGCCGACAAGATTCCCCGCTACGGCAAAACCAAACGCATCATCAGTCATCACAACTTCGATGAGACCCCCGATAACCTCGAAGAGATTCACGAGTCGCTCTGCAAGAAAGACCCGGATATCGTCAAGCTGGTCACGATGGCCAATTCCCCCGGCGATTCGATTCGCATGCTCAAGCTGGTGGCCAGTGCCAAGGTTCCCACCGTTGGATTCTGCATGGGTGAGTACGGCGTAATCAGTCGAATTCTCTGCGGCAAGTACGGCTCTCCTTTTACGTATGCGACCTTCAGTCGGGAACGGGAAATGGCACCGGGGCAGCTCGCCTTTTCTGAAATGACTCAGATCTACCGCTACGATCAGATCGGTCCCGAAACCCCCGTCTACGGTGTGATCGGCGATCCCATCGCCCACAGCCTGAGCCCGCTGATTCACAACATCGCCTTCCGGCACGATAAACTGGACGCCGTCTATCTGCCGTTCCGCGTTCCGAAAGACCGCCTGGAAGAGACGCTCAAGGAATTCGAGTTCCTCAACGTCCAGGGGTACAGCGTGACCATTCCGCACAAAGAAGGCGCCCTCAAGCTCGCCGGTGACGCGGATGAAGCTTCCAAAACAATGGGAGTCGCCAACACCCTCTTTAAAGACGATCAGAACGTCTGGCAGGCCCGCAATACCGATTACGATGCCGCCCTCGACAGTATCCGGCTCGGACTCGATCCGGAAGGCTCCGCCTCCGAAGATCCCATCGACGGCAAACAGGTGCTGCTCCTCGGTGCAGGCGGTGTCTCGCGTGCGATTGGCGCCGGGATCATCAATGCCGGCGGTGCGTTAACGGTCACCAACCGCAGTCGGGTCCGCGGCGAAAAGCTGGCCCAGGATCTCGGTTGTGCCCACACTACCTGGGAAAACCGGGGCAGCGGCCACTTTGACATCCTGGTCAACGGCACTTCGGTCGGCATGCATCCGAATGTCAATGAAACGCCGTTCGCTCAGAACTTCCTGCTCGATGACATGCTGGTATTCGACACGGTTTACAATCCCGAAAACACGCTGCTGCTCAAACAGGCACGCGAGCGGGGCTGCAAAACCGTTTCCGGAATCGAAATGTTCGTACGCCAGGCCGCAGCGCAATACAAACTGTTTACCGGTAAGGAAGCCCCCCTGGATGTGATGCGGAACACGCTTCGCAAGGGGATTTCCGCGGTCGCGAAACTCTAAGGAACGGCTGGCATGTCCCTGATCACCCTGATTGGCTACCGAGGCAGCGGCAAGAGCAGCGTCGCCGCCCCCCTGGCCGAACAACGCGGTTATGACTGGATCGACGCCGACGATGAAATCGAACGCGTCGCCGGCAAAACCATCGCCGAGATCTTTGCCGAGGGAGGCGAACCCCACTTTCGCCAGATCGAACGGTCAGTCATGCAGCAACTGCTCTCTGGAGATCAACGCGTGATCGCTGCGGGAGGCGGTGCGATTCTGAATGACCAGACCCGAGCGGAAATGAAACAGGCCGGCCCGGTGATCTGGCTCAAGGCAGACGCTGCCGACCTCATCCAGCGAATCGACGGCGACAGCACAACCGGCAGTCGGCGTCCGGCGCTCACCGCCAGCAACTCTCAGCTCGAAGAAGTCGAGACCCTGCTCGCACAGCGCGATCCCCTCTATCGCGATGCCGCCACCCTCACCATCGAGACCGGCGGCAAAACGGTCACAGAAATCGTCGCTGAAATTATCGCCGCCCTGGATGCCGATTCTTAATCCACAACGAAAGCATTTCCGATCATGACCCCCTTTGGTATCAATCCTTACCTGATGCTGACCATGCTGTTCCTGCTGGGAACCGCACTGGGGCGGATCATTAACCTCTGTATCGAGGAAATTCCCCGCGAGGAAAAAGTGGGGGCGGCCTGGAAACGGGTCTTTCGTCGCATGCGGCACCTCGGCTCCCGCTATCATCTGCCCCTCATCGGGGTTTATCTCACGCGGTCGAAAAACTCGACTTATTCCTACCGCCGCTCGCACCGCGAAGCACTCGTGGAACTGTTGAACGGCGTAATTTTCGTACTGCTCTACTGCGCTGAAGTTCCCCTGGGAGCCGGTGCACTGCTGCAGGACAGTGGCCTCTTCTCCGCTTACGCACCCGACCTGGTGACCGTCGATTCCTGGCTCTCCCCCGCGGGACTGCTCAACCTGCGTTACTTCTATCACCTGGTGCTGATCGAATCCCTGATGATCGCTACCTTTATCGACTTCGATCACAAAATCATCCCCGATGGTTGTACCATGCCCGCCCTGTTTGTCGGGGTGGTCGGCGCGTTTGTCTTCGGGGTACTCTACCTGGTGCCTGTCTGGTTTCAGGAGCCTTCGGTGGTCCGCCTGTTCGGAGTTTATTTCCCGGAAGATTACCGGCACCACTTCATTGTCGAAAAGATTCCGCAGTGGGTCGTCACCTATCCGCACCTGCATGGTCTGGCCGTCAGTCTGGTAGGGCTCGTGGTGGGCGGCGGTGTCGTCTGGGCCGTCCGCGTCATCGGTCAGTGGACGTTACGCCAGGAAGCGATGGGCTTCGGCGACGTCATTCTGATGGCCGTCATCGGCAGCTTCCTGGGTTGGCAGGCAACGGTCACCGTGTTTGTGATTTCTCCCCTGTGTGCCCTCCTGGTGGTGGCCGTCTCCATCTTCTTCAAGCTCTCGCGCGAGATTCCCTTTGGACCTTACCTCAGCCTGGGAGCGTTGCTCGTCCTGCTCGGCTGGCCGAAAATCTGGCCCCTCGCCGAACGTATCTGCCATCTGGGACCGCTGTTACCCATTCTGGCGCTATTGATGATGGTCCTGCTGACGGTTTGCCTGTTATTTACCCAGTTCATCAAATGGAGCCTGGGCATCCCCCTCTACTGGCAGGACGAATGGGTCGAGGAATGGACGTCTGCCGACCAGTTGACCTACCAGTCGGGTGAGAATGTCAACGAAACCCAGGGCCGCTGGGATCTCAACACAAACAACCACACCCGGGCCGGACGGGGAACGCAACACTACCACCAGTGGAAAAACGGCCGGTAATCAGGGCTTTTTCCAGTCCGGGACCCATATCATTCACAAAATCAACTCGAGAGACTAGAATCGGCTGAAGAAGCTGAACTTGTCACCGCCGTGCGTGTCCAATCTTAGTGGCTCGCCAACTGCTGACATGAAATTTGAGATCTGAAATTAGAAATACCTATGATTACAATTGTCGACTACGGAATGGGAAATCTGCGGAGCGTCCAGAAGGCCTTTGAAAAGGTGGGCGCGGAAGCACAGATCTGCACAAACCCCGAGGAAATCGCGAAAGCCTCCAAACTGATTCTGCCCGGCGTAGGCGCTTTTCGCGATGCAATCCAGGCCCTCAAGGATCAGAACCTGGTGGAACCGATTCTGGAACACGCCAACTCGGGCAAACCCTTTCTCGGCATCTGCCTCGGGCTGCAGCTCCTGTTCGATGTGAGTTACGAAGACGGCGAATACGAGGGGCTGGGCATCATTCCCGGCAAGGTGGTCCGCTTTCAGGATCAACCCGGTCTGAAGATCCCCCACATGGGCTGGAACCAGATCGACGCCACCCGACCGCATCCCCTGCTGGCCGGCATTCCCGAACACGAACACTTTTACTTCGTTCACAGCTACTATGTGGCCCCCGATAATGACGACGACGTCGCCGCCTGGACGGAATACGGCTGTCGCTTCGCCTCGATGGTCGCCCGCGACAATCTGGTCGCCTGCCAGTTTCACCCCGAGAAGAGCCAGAACGCCGGCCTGAAACTGCTGCAGAACTTTGCTGCATTTTAATTCGACACCATCCGAAATAAGTATCAGAAAAATAGAAAGTCAGCTCAGCTATGGAAATTCTGCCCGCCATCGATATCCGGGGAGGCAAATGTGTGCGTCTGCGACAAGGCGATTACGGACAGGAAACCGTCTTCGGCGACGATCCCACCGAAATGGCCCGCCGCTGGGCTGACGGAGGCGCACAGCGTCTGCACCTGGTCGACCTCGACGGCGCTAAAGCCGGTCAGCCTGTGAATCACGAAGTTGTCCGTAAGATTGTCGACGCCGTTTCCGTTCCCTGCCAGATGGGGGGCGGCATTCGCGACGAAGCCTCAATTAAGCTGATGCTGGACGACGTCGGCATCGACCGCGTCATCGTCGGCACCCAGGCTCTCAAAGATCCTCAGTGGTTCAAAGAAATGGCAACCCGCTATCCGGGGCGGCTGGCACTCGGTCTCGACGCCCGCGACTCCAAAGTCGCCACCGAAGGCTGGCTCGATGTCTCCGAAACCTCGGCCATCGACCTGGCCAAAGAATACGTGGGCGTGGAACTGGCCGCAGTGATCTACACCAACATCGCCAACGACGGCATGATGCAGGGCGTCGATGAAGGGACCATCCAGGACATGATCGCGCTGGCCGAACTTGGTCTCCCAGTGATCGCTTCCGGCGGTGTGACAACCCTCGACGATGTCACCCGCCTGGCCGAAGTCAGCCGCACACAACCCAGGCTGGTCGGTGCAATCATCGGCCGTGCCCTTTACGAAGGGACGATCGCGGTTCCCGATGCCATCGCTGCCGCGACTCCTTAATATGCCGCGACCGCTTGAGTGGGAATGCCGGGGCCCGGCGGACAGGAATCACTGCAAATGACCGACGACGTCGATCGTGGAAAACTGTACCGGGCACGGCTACTGGTGCTCCTCGCCTCGGTGCTCTGGAGCCTGAGCGGTCTGTTCATCAAGTCGCCGCCGTTCCAGTCGATCCCGGCTGAGGATCGCGGCTTGATCCTGGCCTGCTATCGGGCCCTGTTTGCCGGCCTGTTCCTGCTCCCTCTGGTCCGCTTTCGGCACATGCGGTGGCGTCCCGCTCTGATTCCACTGCTGGTCGCCTTCGCCACGATGAACCTGTTGTTCGTCACCGCCATGACCCGCACGTCCGCTGCCGCTGCCATCTTCCTGCAGAACACCAGCGTTGTCTGGGCGATGCTCTTCGGTTATTTTCTCCTGCAGGAACGCATCGAACGCGGCTCGGTCCTGTCCATTCTGATTGTCCTGGCCGGCATCCTCTGCATCGTGGCCGGCGACTGGGCCGGGGAAAACTATGACGGTAATCTGATCGCCCTCACCAGCGGCGTCTGTTACGCACTGGTGGTGATTTTCTTCCGAGTCCTCCGCGACGAACATCCAGCCTGGTTGGTCGCGCTCTGCCTGTTGACCTCCGCGGCCATCGTCGCGCCCTGGGTCTGGAGTCTCGATATCACGCTGACCGGACAGCAGTTCTTCCTGCTGGCACTGCTGGGAGTCATCCAACTGGGGACGCCTTACGTTGTGTTCTCACACGCAGTCAAAACAGTCAACTCGCAGGAAGCAGCCCTGCTGGTGCTCACCGAACCGATCCTGAACCCGATCTGGGTCTGGCTCTTCTGGGGAGAAACGGTAACGGTCTCGACGTTTGTCGGCTGTGCACTGATCGTCGCTGGACTGCTGGTTCGCTTCATCCTCTTTCGCCCGCGACAGGTGCTCCCGCAAGAGTCACAATAAGAGTATCAGAGAAAACTTCCCCGTCTGTACGCCCTGAGAGTCAAGGGCGTGAGGCCCGGTTGGGCATCACGATTGAGATTCGTTTGAATCCAGGGACTTTGCCTGGTTTTTCTTTTTAGGTGCCGGGGGCAGCCGTACTGTCTGCATCTCATGATACTGGGCCCGCTGCGGTTTCAGTTCGCTGCGAAAGAACTTGAGCGTGTCCAGCGTCGCTTCACCCCACTCCGCATCCCGCCGATCAGCCAACAGCTGGAACAGTTCTTCCGGCGGCTTGGCTTTGATACGGGCCAGTGTCAGATGAGCATGGAAGCCTTTGCGTTCCCGTGGGTAGCCCAGTTTTTCGGTCTCGGCTTCGAGGTACTCTGCCATCTCTGCGAGCAGGGATTCGTCTTTGATTCCCGCCCAGACCACATTCGGTCGATCTTCGCGGGGAAACGCACCCAGACCTTTGAAAGCCAGCCGGACGCATTTGAAGCGATTCCGCATCTCTTTCAAAGCGCGACTGACGGGCATGATGTCTTCGAGCTCTGTCGGCCCCAGGAATTTGAGCGTGATATGCATCTGATCTTCGGGGATCGGTTTCACCGCCGACCCCATCTGATTCAGCTTTTCCAGAACTTTACGGAGTCCTCGTGTTGGTTGAACGGGGACGGCGATAAATGTGCGTGCGCGTTGATTCTTCTGCATCGTATTTCTTCAGCAATTCTGCGAGACTCGCAGGTCGTGTTATTTCTTTTTCTGATTCCAGAGCGCCTTGAGTTGATCGAAACCCTGGAGTGGCTGATCTCCGGTTTTCATTTCCTTGGTCAGTTTGGGCAGGGGGGCCTCTTTTTTACCAGGCTTGTTCCGTTTCTTTTTGCCGGGTTTCCGCTTGCGGTTCGCAGCGGAATCGCCCTGGTCCTGTTTTGCCTTATCCGGCTTTTTCTGCTCGTCGGGTTTCGACGGTCCGCGTTGAGATTTTCGCGGCGGTCGTACTGTTCCCGGTTTGATCAATGTCAGAGAGACGCGGCGGCGTTCCAGGTCGACTCCCAGCACCCAGGCGGTAATCACATCACCGACCGAGACGAACTGATAAGGACTTTCAATGAAATGATTCGCCATCTCGCTGACGTGAATCAGGGCGCTGTCTTTCAGGCCCACATCCACGAACGCACCGAAGTCCACCACGTTCAAAACGGTGCCCTGCAGTTCCATGCCCTCGGTCAGCTGTTCCAGCTTGAGCACACCCTGTTTGAAGATGGGCCCCGGCAGATCGGAACGCGGATCGCGTGGCGGTCGGGCAATTGCTTCCAGGATGTCTTCCAGTGTCGGCAGACCGATTTTGAGACTTCCACTCAGCGCCTGCTTGTCGATCTGGGAAACCTTCTCCAGAATCGAAGCCCGTTCCTGGGCCGATGTTTTCAGACTGTCGGGAGGCAGCTCCAGCTGTTCCAGCACCTTATGCGCCGACTCGTAACTTTCCGGATGTATCCAGGTGGAGTCCAGCGGCTCTTCGCCCCGATCAATTTTCAAAAAGCCGGCGGCCTGGGTGAAGGTCGCTTCGCCGATCCCCGCCACATCGAGCAGTTGTTTCCGACTGAGGAACGAACCGTGCTGGTCGCGCCATTCGGTAATCCGTCGCGCGATCAACTGGTTGAGCCCCGAGACGTGCCGCAGTAAAGAAGCACTCGCCGTATTCAGGTTCACGCCCACGTAGTTCACGCACGATTCGATCACTTCATCCAGCGATTCTTTCAGTCGCTTGGAGTTCACATCGTGCTGATACATGCCCACGCCGAGGTGCTGGGGATCGATCTTTACCAGCTCACTCAATGGATCCTGTAAGCGGCGGCCAATCGAAATGGTGCCACGAATCGTTGCGTCCAAGTCTGGAAATTCTTCACGGGCGACCGGGCTGGCAGAGTAAATACTCGCTCCCGCTTCGTTCACAATCAGGTAGCGTGCTTCGGGGAGATTCTGTTCGATCATCTCGGTGATGATCTCTTCCGTTTCCCTGCACGCGGTGCCGTTACCAATCGCGACCAGCTTACAGTTGTGCTCGGTCATCATGTCGGCCAGTTTGTTCCGCGCGAAATCTTTCTTCTCAGCAGAACCGGTTACATACACCAGGTCAGTCGCCACGCAGTAACCGAGTTCATCGAGTACCGCCAGTTTACAGCCCGTGCGCAATCCCGGATCGATTGCCAGGATCCGTTCGCCCTGCAGGGGAGGCTGCAGCAGCAGGTTTTTCAGGTTCTGGGCGAAGACAGAGACCGCATGCTTTTCGGCTTTCTCGGTCAGTTCGCGACGGATTTCCCGTTCCAGGCTCGGCAGGATCAGACGCTGCAGGGCATCGGTAACCACTTCGGTCAGAAACTCACTGAAACGATGACCTTCCAGCTTGAGGTGACTCGCAATGGAATGTCGCGCCGAATCTTCTTCCCACTCAAATCGAACCCGCAGCGCTCCCGATTTTTCTCCGCGGTTGAGTGCCATGGTCCGATGATGGGGAACCTTCACAGCCCGTTCGGAGTAGTTGAAATAATCGCGATATTCCTGGCCCAGCTCTTCTGCTTTTTTGGTCGCGTTGACGGTCAGTTTTCCGGAACGCCAGGCAATCCGACGGGAGATGTCGCGCACATCGGGATCTTCGCCGATCTTTTCCACCAGGATGTCAGCGACCCCTTTGAGAACATCTTCGGTCGTCTGTGCGCCTTCTTCGTCTTTGATGTATTGTTCCGCGGCGACGTTTAAATCTGTCAGCGCTGCATCGCCGGCCCAGATCGCATTCGCCAGTGGTTCGAAGCCATGCTTACGGGCGGCCGCAGCGCGGGACGTTCGCTTGGGACGGTAAGGGCGGTAAAGGTCTTCCAGGCGTTTGAGCGTATCGGCCTTTTCGATTTCCGCTTTGAGTTCCGGAGTGAGCTGCTGTTGAGCTTCGATCAGACGCAGAATGGTAGTGGCCCGCTCGCGCAATTGACGCTTCAGCTGTACCCGTTTCTGAATATCGCGGATCTGAACTTCGTCCAGGTTGCCGGTACGTTCTTTACGGTAACGCGTAATGAAAGGAACCGTGTTGCCTTCATCAAGCAACGCGATCACATTCTGAATCTGTTGTGATGTGAGTTTCAATTCCTCAGCGATTTGCGCTGCGTCACGTTCTGAGAACTGTGAGCCGGATTGATTCTCTGGTATCTCAACCGCATCCATCTCGATCTCGATTCGTTTCGACCTATGGTTACGAAAACTTGCGATCAGAGCTCTGATCAATTACAGGATCTTCTCTGTCTCTTGTGTGTAGAATAACTGTTTTCAGAGAAAATAGAAATGGTCATTCCAGGTGACCGCCGTCTGTCGGGCGCCGAACAGTTTTGCGATACACGAAAGTGTAGTGAGCGTACCACGAGTTTAACAGGCTCACAGAACAGAAATCCGCTCCTCATCAGTGCCTGTTCTATGAAGAAATTTTGAAGAGGTGGTTTCTAAACAAAGCTGCGCGGGGGAACTGCCTCTGTCAAAAAAAGAGAGTCACCAGGGGAACCAGTTTGGCGTGTCGCGCAGCAGGCTTTTCGCACAGCATCAGCGGGAAATTATCTCACTCATTCTGTCGGCAGAATCGTTTTTCCCGTCAGGACCGGACCTCTTCGCTGCCGATAACTCCAGTACTGACTGTCTCCATTCATGCGCGGTCGGGCTGACGCGAATGATGATTGCGGATTGAGGGAGACACACCAAATCTGACTAACACAGGGGGGAGATGGCATGACGACTGCCGTCAGATGGAGTACGTATCTACTTGCGATTTTTGCATTTAGCCTGACACAGGGGCACGAAGCCCAGGCCGGTTGGCCCTGGTCCTGCGATACCTGCAAAGAGGCTGAAAAAGAAGCAAAATGGGCCGAGCGCGCAGCACGACCCGTTGGCTCGCGACAGAAATACAAGTTCGGAGAACTCTGGCCTCCCTATCCCCGGCCGACCGGACCCAAGCAGCACTTCTGGAACCGCTACCATCACGCCCACTACTGGCCTTACCCTTATCAGTGTGAAGACCGGGCTTACGTACGTGATGTCATGGACAGACAGATGCACAATGGCTGGGCCGACCAGACCACGTTGTATGCGTACCACTTCGAGAAAGACAGTAACAAGTTAACCGAAGCCGGTTTAATGCATCTCCGATGGATTCTCACACACGCACCCGAAAGCCGTCGTACCGTCTTTGTTCAGTCGGCCAATGAATCCATTGAAAGCCAGGAACGTCTGGCCAATGTGCAGTACGCTGCTTCTCAGATGGCCGGCGATGACAACCTGCCTCCCACGATGCTGCGTCTCGCACCGACTTACGGACGCCCCGCACGCGAAGAGGACATGAAATACCGGGCTTACATCGGTTCGATTTTGCCACCTCGGATTCTGTATACGCCCGGCGGGGGAACAGCATCGAACGGCGGCAACTGAACCGAGTGCCGCCTGTCGTCTGATTCTAAATCTTTTTTCCTGCTCCGTTTAATTTGAACGTATCGCTGTTGCATGATTGATCGACCTGGTGATGATGAAACGCGGGATGCTGCCGAGGCAGCATTTCGCGCGCAACCTGATGCCCCAACAGATGAGCCCCGCACCGCTGGCCCCAAACAGGATGTGGCTGATCTGTACAGCGATCTGTTTCCGCAAAATGACCAGCCGAAACCTGCAGAGACCGCGCCCCGTTCCGCACAGCGGATCACAGGCACAGCGGGCATGCGCAAGCGTTCTCCCGGCGCAGCGATCCCGGCCCCCAAAACTCTCGAAGAGACCGGCCTGTCGCTGGTGCAGTTGTCGGGGCTGGTACTCAAACAGCTGTATCTGCAGGGAAGTGCCCTCGGGCTCGAAATTTCCCGCAGTGCGCATCTGCCGTTCAGCATTATCGATACGGCTCTGATCTTTCTGAAAGAAGAGAAGTGCATCGAAGTCACGTCCGGCAATGTCATCGGGCGGTCTTCCTATCGATTCCATTTAACAGAACTCGGGCGGGTCCGCGCCCGGGAAGCGTTCGAACAGTGCCGCTATGTCGGGCCGGCGCCGGTCCCGCTGGATGCCTATGTCCGCCAGTGTCAATTACAGACCGTGGTCGGCATCGACTGTACTCCGGAACGGCTCGAAGATTCCTTTTCCGATTTCATCATTCGTGAAGGCCTGCTGGAAGAACTCGGTCCCGCCGTCTGCAGTGGACGGTCTATTTTCATCTACGGCCCACCGGGTAATGGCAAGACACTGATCGCCAAAGGACTGGGACGCTTCCTGAATCGGCAGGGCGGCGAGATCCATGTGCCCTATGCTTTGCAGATGGAAAACAGCATCATCACCCTCTTCGATCCGACCATTCATGAGACGACAGACGACCATGAATTCCTGGATGCGTCATCCATCCAGCGACACACGGCAACCTCTCTACCTGACATGGAAGACTGGAGTAAACCGGAAACTGATTTGCGCTGGCGACGGATCAGGCGTCCGGTCGTCATCACGGGCGGGGAACTGAATCTGGAGATGCTGGATTTACGCTACAATAAAACCAGCAACTTCTACACCGCCCCACTACACATCAAAGCCAATGGCGGCGTGTTTCTGATTGACGACTTCGGCCGGCAACTGGTCAGCCCCAAGGACCTGCTCAACCGGTGGATTATGCCGCTGGAAGACCGGACCGATTATCTCACGCTGGCAACCGGTAAGAAGTTCGCGGTTCCCTTTGAACAGTTGATCGTCTTTTCCACCAACCTGGATCCCAAAGACCTGGTCGATGAAGCCTTCCTCCGCCGGATTCGTCACAAGATTCACATCGGTCCCCCCACACGGGAACTGTTTACCGAAATCGCGCAGCTCTGCTGCCACCAGCGAAATCTGCAGTACGACCCAGTCTTTGTAGATTACCTGTATGACACTTATTACAACCAGGGTCAGTCCCCGCGCTCGAGCGACCCGAGAGATTTACTGGAGATTCTTCAGTCAATTTGTCGATTTAAAGGACAGGAACCCATTCTTTCCACTCAAGTTATCGCAGAGGCAGCACAACGCTTCTTCTGTCAGTTATAAATCCTATCCCAAACATCCTGTCAGATCGGAAGTTACGAAGATCTGTCAGACACCTCGATTGACTCATGATCATTCTGTTCTGTATCGGTTACTGAAACGTTCTGCCAAGCCTCAGCAGTAACGCCGTACCCGTCAGAAGGTCTGATTTTCGGAGTACCGACTGAGAAAATCAAAAAAGTTTCGCTGCTGTATCTCATGGAGGGGATCACATGCCCGTAACACGTTTTACAAAACAGACCTGGCTCGCTGGAATCGCCTGTGCGTTATTGATTTGCAGCGGTTGTTCTTCCATGAAAGATCAGATCGTCAAGAAAAATGATCAGCCGCCGGACACGCTGGAAGAAAAGATTTCCGTCGCGAAAAAGAGGCTGAAGCACCCCGACAAGTTTTACGTGACACACGGCCAGCTGCAGGAAAAGATGGGCGATCTTGATTCTGCCCGCACCTCCTATCAGGTGGCCCTGGGAGAAAATCCCAAATCGATCGATGCCGTACTCGGACTCTCACGCCTGGACCAGGTTGCCGGTCGCAAAATCGAGGCAGAGAAGGGGTTCCAGAAAGCACTCGAGATGGAACCCGAGAATCCCCAGGTTCGCGCCAGCATTGGTCAATTCTATGCCGCCGAACAGAAATGGGATAAAGCCATTCCCCTGTTGAGCGAAGCAATCAAAGCCGCTCCCGCGGACAAGAACATCCGCTATCAGCTGGGAATCGCGATGGCCTCTTCAGGAGATTACCAGGGTGCAATGCCACACCTGATCCGCGCCGTCGGCGAAGCGGAAGCACATTACAACATCGGTTACATCCTGAAAGATCGTGGCGAACTGCAGGCCAGCGAGCAGCAGTTTCTACAGGCCGTCCTGTTGAAGCCCGAGTTCAACGAAGCCCAATACTGGCTGGATGAAATCCGCCGCGAAAAAGAGAACCGGCTCATGCTGGCTGGCGTCTCTTCCAGTGCCGGTGCGAAGGGAACTGCCAAACAGGCCGCTTACACCAAAGCGAAGCCGCCGGCGAAAACCGTACAGAATGCCGTTTCCCAGGGAATGACACCCGCCGGAATTCCTCAGTCACCTCGATGCATCTCCGCTCCGACAGACAACACCCAACAGCCACCGCCCGGCATGAACGCAGAACAGATGGAACAGTGGCGCAACCAGCGTCAGCTCTGATCTGAATCTGATCTTCGCATCAATTAAAAGAGAAAAAATGAAGGGTGGGCCCGAATGGAATTCGGGCCGAGCGCAGCGAGCAGGAAACTGACTGTGTTGCGTTCCTGAATGAGAGTCAGTGCTTTGCTCATCTGTCTGCTCTGATTGTGTTCGATTGTCAAAGCGAAACACGATATCGATACCAATTGACACACAAAAAAACAGGCCCCGCATCACACGGGGCCTGTTTCATTTTCAATGCATCGCTTCTCCACTTAAGCGGAGGCAGGAGCTTCCTGCAGTTGAGCAGCCAACTGTTCGCAGAGCCGCTTCAACAGGGCGATCGATTCTTTCGCTTCCGCTTCGGTCATTGTCATTGGTGGACTGACGCGAAGCACGTTACCGGCCAGGGCACCCAGCAGGTGAATGCCGTCGCCACCCTCTTCACCGAGGTAGCAGGTCTTGACCAGATCAATCGCGACTTCCTGACTGGTCTTGCCACCCAGTTCGGCACATTCGATTCCGAAGACCATGCCTTCGCCGCGGACCTTGGCGATGACGCCAGTCTCTTTCAGGCTCAGCAGACCTTCAGTGTAGAGAGCAGACAGCTTCTGTGTGTTCTCCATCACGTCCGTCGATTCGAACTCGTCCAGTGTCGCCAGTACGGATGCGGAAGAGAGCGGGTTGGCACTCCAGGTGTCAGAGGCTTCGCCGTATTTCAGGCTGGCAATGACATCGCTGCGACCCACGGCTGCAGCCACAGGCACGCCGTTTCCGAGGCCTTTACCCAGTACAACGAAATCGGGCTCAACCTGGTATTTTTCGAAAGCGTACATGCAACCGGTGCGGCCGAAGTTGGCCTGCACTTCATCTAAGATCAGCATGATGTCGTGTGCCCGGCAGAAGTCCTGCAGCACTTTGTGGTAAGCCACCTGCGGATGGTAACTGCCCCCACCGCCCAGGTAAGGCTCGGTGATCAGACAGTTAATCCGTGAGCCGTACTCGGTCCACATGTCTTCCAGTTCTTTCTGGTAGGCAGCGGTATCCAGTACATCGTCCTTCTTGCTCATGTCGTCGCATTCGGTACGCGGGAAGCTGATGAACTTCACGCGCGGATCGCGATCAGCATCGGTTTCCGAACCGGTGACGGCACCCGCCAGACCCTTTTTACCATGAAATCCATAGCGGGTTGCGAGGATGATGTCCCGTGCGGGATCGCGGTGCAGACAGGCCCAGAGTGCCTTCTGAACTGCTTCTGAACCGGAAGCCGCCCACATGACTTTGTCGCAGCGGTTGCCCCCTGTAAAAGACTGAATGTTGGCAATCAGTCGCTTGCTGGCTTCAGTTTCAATCGGGGTGACGGCATTGTAAGCAGTCAGGGTGACCGCTTCGAAGTATTCGCCTTCCCCTTCGCCGGTCACATGTTCCGGCTTCCAGCCCATGTATTCGCTGAACCGCTTCATCCAGCTGCGGGGATTGTGACCCAGGTTCGCCACCAGCACGCCCGAGGTGAAGTCGTACAGACGACGACCTTCCGGAGTCCAGTGGTAGCAGCCGGCGGATTTGGCCAGTACCGCCTGGCTGGGGGTGAAGGTTCGCAGGGCCAGAGGTTCGGTCTGGAACAGTTCGTCCCGCACCGCGTTAGACTGATTTTCGTTATCAAAGTGAATGGCAGTTGTCATGATGATCTCTTTTACATAACAGGTAAATGACAATGGTTAATGAATGTTGATCCGGCACCGGGGCACGAATCTGCAAGCAGGGTTAAACGGTGCCTTCGTAGAGCACTTCGAATTCGCTCGAACCAGGACGATAGAGCACCAGGCCACCGTTCTCGTCGTTTACACGCACGACGCAATCCGGTTCGCCTGCAGCCCGTTTTTCCAGAATGGCTTCGAGTGCCTGGACGGCGGCCACGGTCTGACGATCCGCCGACAGGTCGTTGTAGTCCAGCGATCGAATCTGCGCCAGGCGTTCTGCCCGTTCCGATTCGGGACCGCCGAATTCCACCTGGGCAACTTCTTTCGCAAACTGTTCGATCACTTCAATTCCATAACCCCGCTGCGAACGTTCGTTCCAGGGTTCTACAAATGGAGCGTTGAAGTGGTTGTTCAAAGAGTTCTTGATCTCGTTCGGCGTTTTGTCTTCCACGGTGCATTCCACACCACGTTTACGGGAGTGACCGTTCCACAGACCATTGTCGAAGCGGAACTGAACTTCCTGTTCGACATAGCCGGGGAAGTTATCCGGGGTGACCCACGAAGTCTGAATATCGAAGGCGGCTTCGCGGCCCGATTCGTATTCGTAAACCATCTTCATCTGGCAGCTGTCCCAGGTCGGGCCATCTTTGTCGCCTACCAGACCGCGCTGGCCGGCGGCGGTGATGGTCTTCAATTTTCCACCGAACGAGAAGTCGATCAGTTTGATGTAATGCACGGCGACATAGGTTCCAGGGTTACGACCGGTAATCCACTGTGCAAACTGCTGACCTGAAATTGCCTTGGGTTCCAGCAGCGAGCAGTAGCCGTTATTCACATGCTGCAGTACGCCATCATAAACCAGCGAACGCATCCGCTTGTGATCCGGATCGAACAGCTTGTGATAGACCACTTTGGCAGTCACATTATTTTTCTCAGCCAGAGCCACCAGTTCGTCCAGCTCCTGCAGAGACAGAACAGAGGGCTTTTCCACGATTACATGCACGCCTGCACCCAGCAGCTTCTTGCAGGCATCGAAGTGACGGTCATCGGGAGACGCGACACAGGCGAAGTTCACACCCGCTTCGATCATCTCTTCGATGGCGTTATCACCGACGAAGCTCTGGAAGCCGCCGACTTTGTCGCCGCGCTCTGCCAGGTACTTCTCGGCCCGGGATCCGGTGCGGGTGACCACTGCATCCAGCGAAACTTCCACCGGGCCGGTAGACCGCTGGTAGAGGTCCTGTTTGTAAACCGTTTCGAAGAAGGGACGATAGGTTTCATCGACGATCATACCGAAGCCAACCATGCCGGCTTTCAGTTTGGGGAGTGTTCCTGCTGGACTCATTAGTTAATCCCTAAGTGAATTCAAAATATGTGGTTTTCGAAGGTGTAAATTCGCGGTTCCCTGCTATAATCAGGGGTGTAGTGCTTGGTGAACCCCCTCGAACAGCCTGAAAGTGAATTCACTTTATGGCGGGTTGACCGTTTTGTCAAGCCCGCAGATGCGCGGCAGAGGAAAAGATTTCGAGCTTTTCCCGCCCCGGTAGCAGAGTCCAGCCCCGGTATTTCTTGAGAAACTGAGATCCCTGTGAATAAAGAGACAAGTTTGCTGACCGAATCCACGGAATTGCACTCACTTCAGGAAGACGAGAATCTCTCCCTGGTAGATGAGGTGTACCAGAAACTGCTGCTGCGGATCATTCGCTGTGAACTGCCCGGCGGAACAGAACTGAAGAGCACACAACTCGCCCGTGAGATCGGCGTCAGCCGGACCCCGGTCGTTCAGGCCCTGGCACGCCTGCAGGCCGACGGGATCGTGATTCAGCAGAAAAATCACCGGGCCGTCGTCCGGGAAGGGGCCGAGAACTGGCTTGTGGAAATTCACGAACTCCGCCTGTTGCTCGAACCATCTGCCGCCGGGATGGCCGCCGGACGGATCAGCGCTGCAGAAATTCAGCGTCTGCAGGAACTGGCTGCCGGAGTCAAAGCCTGTCAGCAGGAGTACGAAGACGGCGATCAGTCTGTGGAACAGGTTCAGAAATGGGGCGCCGCTTCCCGTAACTTTGACTACGCACTGCATCTGAGCATCGCCGACCATTGTGGTAATCTTCCGATCTGTGAAGCCATTCACAAATGCTGGAGCTATAAACGGGTATCCTACTCTGCCGCCGGGGAAACACCCGAAATCATGACGCGGGGGCTCTACGATCACCTGGTGCTCCTCGATTCACTGAAACAGCAGGATGCCGAGACCGCATCTGCCGCGATGACCATGCATTTACGTAATGCCTCCCGCATGCGACCTGATCGTTTGATTGTCTGATTACGGTTCGCGAGGGAATTCTTAACGAGCCTCTGAAAAAGCAGGGGGGAACTTCGCGTAGCTCTTGAAACTTGGCTCCAACCTGTCAAAATGACCGGGAACTGGTCTGTTTTCGCGGTCCTGTTTTACTGGGAAATCACGCGAAATTTCTGCAGCGCTGGCCGGTTACTTTCAAAGTGGAATAGTCTCCGCCCCGATAGTAGTGCTGATTGCTCCACGTTTATCCGCTTTAGATTTAGAAACAAAAAAGGTTAATCTCCGTCATGTCAGATAATCCAAGTGTCATTTTAAGTGCCTTTGCTGATGAAGCCGCCAATCATAAAACCGCTGTTGAACAGATGGTGGCACTCTCCGCGCTGGGATTGAAATACTACAGCCCCCGCTTTATCGATGTGAACGGGGATGGGAACGTCAAGCATGTCGTCGATCTGAACAAAGCCGAATACAAGCAGTTGCTCAAGCTGCACGATGAGTACGGCATGAATGTCACCAGCATCGGTGCCCGCGTTGGTAAGATCAAACTGGTCGACAAAGAAGATGGTTCACACAACGTCTTCGTGCCCTTCAAGGAATACCTTAAGAAAGAAGTTGCCAACACAATCAACGCAGCGACCACCCTCGGTACCAAGCTGATCCGTGGTTTCTCCTTCTACCCGCCTAAGGGTGAAGATCCCAAGCCTTACATGAACCAGGCCGTTGATCAGATCGGGGAAATCGTCGATCTGTGTGCCAAGGAAGGTCTCGTGTACGGCCTCGAAATCGAGCCTAACCTGATCGGGGAAACCGGACCGCTGCTGGCCGAACTGGCCCGCAAAGTCAAACGCCCCAACATGGTCACCATTTATGATGGCGGAAACATCGCCGCTCAGAACAAAGACGCGATGCAGTGTCTGAGCGAGTTCCACGACATGAGCAAATCCATGGGTTGGCTGCACATCAAAGATTACGCCGTCGATCCCGATCTGGAATGGACGGGTGTGGTTGACGAAGAACGTCTGAAAAACTTCGTTCCCGCCAACGTGGGTGATGCCGGTCATGAGTTCATCCTGCGGGAACTCCGCGACATGCTCCCCAAGATGGACAAGAAGATGAAAAAACTGGGCGTGCCCGGCGTCTTCCTGGAAGTCGAGCCGCACCTCAAAGGGGGCGGACAGTTCGGCGGATTCAGTGGTCCCGATGGAATCGGCGTCGCAGTGCGGGCGCTTTGCTCCGTTCTCGATTATGTCGGCATCGATTATGAACTCCGCGGTTTCAAAGACATTCAGGAACTGCGTGGCTTCTAATCAGAGTCGCACTTAAAAGATTGAAGTGGGGCGGATTTCAGAGAAAACTGTTGATCTCCGCCCCCTTCTGTTACAATTCAGAGACAGTCGTTCAAGAGTAATTATCAATGGCCTTTGATCCACAACGTTTACAGGACATCATTGCCTGCCCCAAAACCAAAGCCAGGCTGGTCTGCGACGGTGACTTTCTGGTCTCCGTCGATCCGGCGACGCGACTCAAGTATCCCATTCGCGACGGAATCCCGGTGATGCTCGTGGACGAGGCAGAGGAAGTGTCCCCGGAAGAATGGGCGGCCATCATGCAGCGACATGAACGAAATCCGGAAACAGGAGAAGCGGTCTTCTGATTTTCCGTTAACACGGTTTAAGGAGATCTGATGAAACCCACGTCGAAGCTTTTCCGATCCGATACGTTCTGCTTCCGGTGCTACACACTGGCTCTCCTGGTCCTCGTCGGTCTGGCCAACTCCGCATCTGCCGCCGAGCCTGCTGCCACAAAACAGAAGCCCGACACGCAGGACGACCGCTATTCTTATCGTCTCGACGAACACGATCCCAACGGCATTGGCAAATTCTACCTGGGACGTGAAATCGCCCGCGTGATGGGTTACCAGGGCGCCCCCTGGCTGGAACGCACCACCCGCGAACGGGAAGAACGCCTGTCGTTGCTCCCCAAAGCACTCAAACTGCAACCCGGTATGGACATTGCCGACATCGGCGCAGGCAGCGGCGTAATCTCGGTGATCCTCGCCGAACACGTCACTCCGGGAGGAAAAATCTACGCCGTCGATGTGCAGCAGGAGATGCTCGACCTGCTCAAGAAAAAACTGGACAAAATGGGCGTCGATAACGTGGTGCCTGTCCTGGGAACACAGAAATCACCCGGTCTCAAACCGGAGTCCATCGACCTGGCGATCATGGTTGACGTCTACCACGAGTTCGAGTTTCCCTATGAGATGATGCGGGAGATCTCCAAGGCACTTAAACCCAAGGGCCGCGTCGTACTGGTCGAATACCGTAAGGAAGATCCGACCGTCCCCATCAAGCTGGTTCACAAGATGTCCGAAGCCCAGGCGAAAAAAGAGGTCTCCCGCCCCGAACTGAATCTCAAGTGGAAAGAGACCATCGGCATCCTCCCCCGCCAGCATATCCTCGTCTTTGAAAAGACGGCTGACGAATAAATGTCGAGTTGTAGGGGTGGATACATGTGTCCGCCCGCCTGGCGATGTACGATTCAGAATCACTCTTCCACTGGATCCAGAATAACACCCCCTGAACCGGATGGGCCCGAATGTAATTCGGGCCGAGCGCAGCGAGCAGGAGGTCGCAGGAAATCGAGCGAGCTTCATTAGACTTACCAACCAATTTTCAGGTAGGGGCAACCCTGCGTGGTTGCCCGCAGTATTGAGTTCATTCTCATTTCAAATCAACAAAAAAACCTGCTCACAACACAAGCTGTGAGCAGGCAACATTCATTCAAGCCATCAGCGTAATTTAATACTCGCCGATCACTTCGCCTCCTGAGATCGTACTCAGCCCTGTATAAACACCAAAGTCGATGCTGGAACCAATGAGCCGCACGGAACCGTCACCCAGCAGGAACTGGGCAAAACCGATGTGCGGTGCCGAGACATCCCGGTCATCACTCTGCGGTGAATTGGGCACATGCCCCGACTGGAAGAGTACCATGTGACCATGGTCGTCCGTCGGATCAGAGATATCACGCACGGCACCAGCCCAGGTCGTTTCGTACTCGAAATGGTTCCCGTGCGACGCCCCATTACGGAAGGCACCGTTCTGGCGTTCTCCCACGCAGAGCGTATTCGACATGCCATCAATGATGTCACGAGCGCGGGTGGAACTGTTGCGGCTGAACATCCCCGCTCGTTTCTCCTGGGTCGCATCCAGGTCCGGCGGACCGAAACTGGCGACATAGCAGCCCATCGCGTAACGTTCCGCGGAGCTTCCCATCTCCACGAAATTATTCTCGGAAACGGGATCTGAGGGACAGAGCAGGCCCGGGATCTGTTTTTCCCGCGCCGTCAGGTTGGCGGCGTCGAAGATCGGCAGGTTGAAGTTAAACTCATTATATAAGTTGGCCTGA
Organism: Gimesia benthica; assembly: GCF_009720525.1. Classification (NCBI taxonomy): domain Bacteria; kingdom Pseudomonadati; phylum Planctomycetota; class Planctomycetia; order Planctomycetales; family Planctomycetaceae; genus Gimesia; species Gimesia benthica. The sequence goes on along the minus strand of NZ_CP043930.1, from coordinate 2,512,767 downwards.
TCGAGCATCGGCAGGATCATCGCAACCCAGCCGAATCCCAGTTGATTTCCCGAAGCGCCGGGCCGGTAAATGTAGCCGGGAGGATAACAGCCATGCGTATCATGGTAGTTATGCAGCCCCAGGCCCAGCTGCTTCAGGTTATTTTTACAGGACGTTCTGCGCGCTGCTTCCCGCGCCTGCTGAACGGCAGGCAGGAGCAGGGCGATCAGAATCGCAATAATGGCAATGACCACCAGGAGTTCAATCAGTGTGAACCCTCTGGGGCGATGCGTTTGGACTTTCATCGTTTTACTTTCTGAAAGAATGTGCGCAGCGGTACCGACAGTTTCTGCGCGGACCGGCAGTGCAAGAAAGACATTCTGGAACAAGGTGCGCAAACCGAACCTGTCAAAGCGTGGGAAAGTGGTTTTCCCTCACGATAGGCGCAGCACTCGCACGTTCCCTGAGGCAGATCGACAATGATCGCGTCAGGGGAATTACGAGAATGAAGCAGAAAGCAAACGTTGTGGCGGGGGGACGGGGGGCGTGTCGCGGAGGCGTTGATAGCAGGCTTCCGCTGAGTTGAGATTCGCAAAACAGTCTGCGCGCAAAGGTACGCGGCCACGCTCGGGAGGCGCGACGCACATCCAGGATGAAACCAGTTCCGAAATCAGCCGCTCCCAGGGAATCGCCGAGAATCGCAGACCATCGGGGAGACTGCCTGTTTCCTGGACACTGGTCTCCGAAGTTGCAGGGGCGACAGCGACCTCAGTGGCTGCTGGCTCTGAGGAGGATGCAGGCAGTTGGACTGTGAATTCCCACCAGAGCAACCTGATATGCATATGCTTGTGAGGGGACTGGACCACCTTGGTGGCAGGCTCTTCCTGATCGATATGAGAGTGTCCATGCCCGTGTGCATGGTCGTGCCCATGGCTGTGACCTGCATGCGAATGGCTGTGAGAGTGACCATGCCCGTGGCTGTGGGGATGCCCGTGGCTGTGGGAATGGCCATGCCCATGCGAATGACTGTGTCCCGCAGAGTGGGAGTGCTGGTGCGCACTCTCTCCGCCGGAGTGGGTATGCTCAATCTGTACCTGGAGTGACTGGAGCAGAACTCCCAGCACTCCCAGGACACCGATGATCCAGGAAAAGTAACGCAGACCTTGTTTCATTACAGTTTGACGATAATTCTCAGCTCCCCCAAAATCAATCACCGCTCCAATTCTGATGAGAGTTCTTCACAAAATGGCAGTAGACGGTCTCTTCAGGTGAGGTTTTATATGTTCAGGTAGGGTTTGTTGAGCGAGGGACTTTTCTCATATCAATGACCGTCAAAAAGCAGATTTTCCAGCTGAAAACAGGGGTTTCATAACGGATTGACCCATTTTTCGCTTAATAGTATACTTCGCCCCGACTTGCTCCCCTCTCTTCAGGAATTCAGCGGTTTGCTGTGTGAATTTCAGGGGGGAGGCAACCTGGAAGCGGGGAAGATCGGATCCTGTTTAGGGAAACCGGACTTCCACAAAAAAGTGATCAACAGTCTGACCTGAATTGGAAGCGCAATTCATTCAGGGCCAGATAAGGGCTAGCGTGAAGTAATGGTGTTTGACAGTGTAATCACATCAACTGTGATGCTTATCGGCGTCTCCGTAGCGACTCTGGTCGGTGCGCTGCTGATCATCCGGCTGGCCCCCACTCTCGGATTGGTGCAGAAGCCCACCAATCGCTGTTCCCACATTCAACCGACGCCCCGCGGCGGCGGTCTCTCCTTTGTTGTGATCAGCCTGCTGGCGACCACGGTCTGCCTCTGGAATGAAGTCAGCTCCGGATCGCTGTTGACCGTACTGCTCTGCGGCGGTGCGCTGATTGCGGCGATCGGGTTCTGTGACGACCTGTATCAGCTTTCGATTAAAAAACGCCTCGGAGCGCAGATTCTGATTATCGCGGCTTCCGTTTATACACTCCTGCCGGCTCCCGTGATTGAACTCTGGGGAATCCGGCTGCAGTCTGATGTCATCTGCTGGGGGATCACGGCCCTGGCTCTGGTCTGGTGGCTGAACCTGTTTAATTTCATGGACGGCATCGACGGACTGGCGGGGATGGAAGCCACTTGCATTCTGACCACCGCCGGCGGCCTGATGTATTATCAACAGGGAGCTGCATCGTCGCTGGTTCTGCTTCCCATGCTGATCCTGACTGCCAGCCTGGCGGGCTTCATCCTGGTCAACTGGGCTCCCGCGAAAATCTTTATGGGCGATGTCGGCAGTACCTTTCTGGGGTATACGCTGGGAATGCTGGCGGCAACCACCGTGTATTCCGGTGCGTTGAACCTCTGGGTCTGGCTCATTCTGCCTGGCGTCTTCTGGGTGGATGCCACGTTTACATTACTGCGGCGCATGCTGCGGGGAGATCGCTGGTACCAGGCACATCAGAGCCATACCTATCAACGCGTTTCCCGCTACCTGGTTGAACCGGAAGGGAAAAACCTGACCCGCAAAGCCGCACATCGCAGAGTTACTCTCGTCGCTCTGGCTCTGAATGTCTGCTGGCTCTTACCGCTGGCGACAATGGCCCTGTTCTGGCCTGCCTGGGGCCTGCCTCTGGTGATGATCGCCTGGACGCCGCTGGTGGCACTCGCCGCATGCTATGGTGCAGGTAAGCCTGGAAATATTCCGTTGCCTGCCGAAGGGAATGTCTCCCCCTCAACGCTGCGGAAAGAGCTGCCTCTCAAGATCTGAATCGAGGTGCTGGCTGTGATCGCAACATCACGGGAGAGCTGTTCCATCTGCAAGGAACAGAAGAGGCGGAGCCGCGACTGTCTGATCACGTCGCTGAAGGGGCCTCAAAAGAGAAAAAAGGGTGAGTAACGGGGTTCGAACCCGCGACCTCCGGAATCACAATCCGGCGCTCTAACCAACTGAGCTATACCCACCATATGTGTCTTGTTCAGACTGATTTTAATCGGTTTTCAGGCTGCTGAAAAGTCTTCAGGGACCCGAATCGGTTCAGAGCCTACGTTATCGAAGCACCTTTCGGGATGCAAGTATTCCAAGCCCCTGATTCAAGAATATTTCCTCGATACGTGCATCTCCTGCACACAATCTGTAGAATTGATACTTCAATATTCCCCGATGAATTCACTTGATCTCATAGACTTACAAAACAGGGAAAAAGCGCATGAAAACCATTCCACTCTCCTGTCTGCTGCTGGTCACAAGTCTCCTCTGTCTCGCCCCCTCCCAAGGGCACGCGCAGGACTCGACCAATTACCCCACACTGGGCGAAGTCATTCGCATTGATCCACGTCTCGATCAACTGATAGACAAGGATGCGAAGATCGAGGTTCTCTCCTCCGGCTTCGATTGGTCCGAAGGTCCTGTCTGGGTTGGAGATGCGAAAGACGGTTATCTGCTCTTTTCCGATATTCCCCGCAACTCGGTCATGAAATGGAAAGAGGGAACTGGTGCGTCTCTGTTCATGAAACCCTCGGGATACACCGGAGTCGCTCCCTACGGAGGCGAGCCTGGCTGCAATGGTCTGATCCTGGATCCTCAGGGACGGCTGGTCTCCTGTGAGCATGGCGACCGGCGGATTTCCGTCCTCACCAAAGATGGGGGCAAGCGGACGATGGTCGACAACTACATGGGCAAACGTCTCAACAGCCCCAACGATGGTACATTCAAATCCAACGGGGATTTCTACTTCACCGATCCCCCGTACGGTCTGCCCGATCGTTATAACGATCCCCGTCGCGAACTCGACTTCTGTGGCGTCTACCGTCTGGCGACTGACGGAACCCTGACTCTGCTTACGAAAGAAATGACCCGCCCCAACGGCATCGCCTTCTCACCGGATGAAAAAACACTGTACGTCGCTCAGTCCGATCCTGAAGCCGCACTCTGGAAAGCATTCCCCGTCAATAAGGATGGGACACTGGGGCAGAGCAAGGTCTTCTGTGATGTCACCGAAAATGTCGGCAAGCTCCCCGGACTTCCCGATGGTCTGAAGACCGACCTCAAAGGGAACGTCTTCGCCACCGGACCAGGGGGCTGTTATATCTTCAGTCCCGAAGGAGATTTGCTGGGACGCATCAGCACCGGCGAACGGACCGCCAACTGTGCCTGGGGGAATGACGGTTCAGTCCTCTACCTCACCGCAGATACTTACCTGGTTCGCATTCAGACCAGGACCAGGGGACACGTCGGACCACAGAAGGCCAAATAAGACGGTCGTCCCATCAGACGGTCTTAGATCTAAATCACCTCCCTCCCGGTGTTCCCCTCAGCGGGACGCCGGGGGAGCGGGAGGTACAACTGGTGTCTGGCTCTGACTGTTCTTAAACACAAACAGCACTCTGACCGGGGGTTTATCCCCGCCTGCGGATCGCTGGCTCGTTGTCAGTTTCTGATCAGCAGCGTATGGCAGCAGCCCCTGGTTCGGCTTGGAGGCAACCAGGGGCGCCTCGGGTGAAGCAGACCTGGCCTGGCTCAATGTCGGGAGTGGCGTCGCTCGTTTGTACTCTCTTGCGCGTCGCGTGAGCTGTTCGGCAGGCACCTGCATCCGATAGCGGGTCTGGTAACCTGTGTTATCGTTCGAACGCGCCAGACCATCGTTAGCAGAAGCATCGTCGCTGGCTTTGATATCCTGCTTTTGATTGCCGCCCACTTCGAAGGGGGTGTCAGCTTTGACTTCGGTGTTCTCTGCCAGCAGACGTGGCAGGTCTTTGACGCTTTCCGTCAGTGAAGATTCATCGATGGCCGGCTGCAGGGACAGGCCCAGCAACTGACTCTGATTCAGATCTTTCTGCAGATCATTCAGCGCCGAGGCCACCTGGGTATCGGAGGCTTCCACGAAGACCGCGAACAGTTCATCCTCTTGAGCCGATTCCGTCTTCTTTTCACCGGCGCCGTTACCGTTCTGGGAATTCAGGCGGTTCAGCTGACGTTCCACTTCGGACTGTTTTTTCTGATTGACCGGAATGTTATTCTTGCTCAACAGCAGTTCCATGGTGCCCAGTGCCTGTTTCACATCGACCACTCGCACTTCAATCACTGCAACCTTGCCATTGATATCCTGGAAGTAAGGCAAGACGTCGCCAATACGAATCGCATCCATGGGGATATGTGAGGGCAGACCTGTCATCGGAGGAATTACCGGAAACGTGAGACGATTCCGGGCTTGGACTTCCGCCATGCGTTGCATGGCTTTCTGCTCTGCAAACGTGTTTTTAATCGCAAAGTCTGCCGTCTCTTTACGGGCCAGACCAGCCCTGCCCACCCCTGGTTGTCCTTTCACCAGCTCGCTTTTCGCAGCGGCAGGGGCTGACATCCGCAGGGAGACAGAAGGCGCATTCTCAGGGGGAGCTGCCGCCGCTTTCATTTTCAGGTCTGCGACCGGTTTACCCTGGTAACTGAAACTGTCATGATACGCGTCCATCTGCTCACCTTCCCGCAGCGCGCCCTCTGATTCGGGAGCGGGTTCGGCATGACTCATTAGTGTTGGCTGTTGATCGGAAGAGGTCATCTGCCAGTTGGTACCTGCGTTCGGCTCTGGAATATTCAGCAGTAAAATAAATAAGACCAAGGCTGCCAGAGAAGAACAGGTACTGATAGCGACCGCAATCCGGTAACGCAGCATCGAAGGACCCGACGGGGCCGGAGCCGTCGCGGGTGTTGCTGGAGTGGAATTCAACAGGGTTTCCTGTTCGATCCGTTTACGGATCGAGGGCGCCAGTTCGGGGGGCGCAGATTCCGTCGCTGTCTCCTGGATCAGCCGGGAGATCTCACCGAACTCGTGCAGTTCCTGTCGCGCTGCCGCTGACTCTTCCAGCAGCGACTCCAACTCCCGGCTTTCCTCGTCAGAGGACTCCCGGTCGAAGTAGGCGGACAGGTTTTCGTTAGATGATGGACTACTCATTTTGATTCACTTATAGATGACTCGTGGTCAGACTCGGAAACACGGGCCAGGGGTGCCTCCTGGAACAACGCGTTCAGTTTCTGTTTCAGTTCATTCCTTCCTCTAAAAATGCGGCTGCGGACCGTTCCCAGTGGAACATCCGTGAGCTCTGCGATTTCTCCGTATGACAAACCTTCCAGCTCCCGCAGAATCAGCGGGGTCCGGTATTCTTCCTGTAATTCATTCAACGCCTGGTGGACGATCTGTTTGCGCTCGGTGCGTTCTGCCACGTCGGGAGGGTGTTGGTCGGGGTGAGGATCTTCCAGCCATTGACCTGACTGGTTTTCCTGCGGATCAATGGGGGTGGCGGATCGTTTCTGTTTTCGTTTCTGGGTAATCGCTGCATTAAAAGCGATGCGGAACAGCCAGGAGTAAAAGGCGGCTGTTCCCCGGAATGTGTTCAACTTGAAAAATGCCTGGGTAAAGCCTTCCTGGGCTGCGTCGCGCGCATCGTCGCTGGAGCCCAGAATCCGCACCAGTGTTCGATACAGACGGTCCTGATATTTTAGAACCAGCTGATCAAACGCCTCAGTACGACCTGCCAAACACTCTTGAATCAGGTATTGATCATTGTTGGTCACAGTAATAGAGAGACGAAACCAGGCTCAAAGAAGTTCCCACGGTTCACAGAAAACCGCAGTTTTGCACAAATTCGATCAACGCTGAGATGGTATCTTCTTACTTTTCAGCAGCTTACGTCAATATCAATTCGTGAGATCGACGTAATTCAAACCTGCGAATCAGTCGTCAGCTCACGATTATCGATCAATCGTGTGGAACCGGACCAGGCGGCGATCAACGCGACCATCCGGCTTTGCGCGGTTGAGAGCTCTTCCAGGGTATCTGGATCAGCAATCGTCGCGTAATCGAGTTTGATCAGCGGCGTTTTCGACAGCAGCTCCCGCATTTCTGTTTTGATGCGCTCAAGATCCGTCTCACCCGAGGCGATTCGCTCCTCGGCCAGTGCCAGCGCTCGAGAAAGGGACAAGCCCGATGCCCTTTCTTCCGCTGAGAGATAAGCATTGCGGCTGCTCAGTGCCAGACCATCGGCGTCCCGGATAATAGGGCACGTGACAATTTCCACCGGAAGATTCAGATCGAGACACATCCGCCGCACGATGGCCTGCTGCTGATAATCTTTCGCCCCGAAATATGCTTTGTCGGGCAGACAGCTGAGCAGGAGTTTGGTGACTACGGTCGTGACGCCGCGGAAGTGATGCGGACGGGTCGCGCCCTCCAGTGTCTCCGTCAGTGTTTCCACATCCACATGCGTTGAGAAGTGGGCCGGATACATCATGTCTTTGGTTGGCGTCCAGACCAGGTCCGCCCCCGCAGCCTGGCATTTCTCCAGGTCTGCAGCCAGCGTTCGCGGGTACTTGTCGAAATCTTCATTGGGACCGAACTGTGTCGGATTCACGAAGATCGAAACCACGACGAAATCGCACTCTTTTCGTGCGGCTTCCACGAGGCTGGCATGTCCCTGATGCAGGGCACCCATGGTCGGCACAAAACCGATGACGGCACCTCCCTGGCGGGCAGCACGTACTCGCTGTCGCAGTTCCGGGATTTCAGCAACCGTATCCATGCGCGCTTACTCCGATCTATGGTTAAGATCTCGTCCTGTCAGGCGACTAGGATTTTTTCGGAGATGGCTTCCGGTTTCCACCACCCCGTTTTCCGGATGAACGACGCGAAGAGCGTTTCGGACGTCGGCGGCTCTGATCGTCAGCTGCTTCCGGATCCGATTTCTTGCTGTCTCCCTCTTTGGCTTTGTCCTGGGTGGAGGACTTGCCGCTCACCAGCTTGGGGTTCAGCAGATAAGAGATGGCTTCTTCCCAACTTGGTACGTTGGGATATTTGTTTTCGATCTCTTTCTTGCGGGGACGCGGTGCTTCGGAGCTGTCTGTTTCATCGTCAGAGTCAGACTCAGACTCTGCAGCAGCAGGCTTTTTGCGACGACGAGAGCGGCGCGAGCGTTTTGGCTTCTGTTCGGACTCCTCTTCGTCCTCTTCATCAGAGGCTTCATCGTCGACTTCCAGTTCCTCAGCTTCGTCTTCCGTCTCTTCCTCATCCTCAGCGGTTTCAGAAGTTTCTTCTTTCTTACGCGAACGTGAACGTCTCCGGCGTCGACGACGACGGGGCTTCTTCGGTTCTTCCGCTTCTTCTTCCTCGGAGTCTTCTTCTGCTACAACCGTCTCTTCTTCTTCGGCGACGGCTTCGTCCTCCAGATCCTCTTCGTCTTCTTCCTCAACTTCGAAGGAAACTTCTTCCGAAATCAGACCGAAGCCGAAGGAATCGTCGTCGTCCAGACGTTCGTCTGTTCGAGCGGTGGCAGGGGGATTTTCTGCGGTTTTCTTTTTGCGACTACGCGAACGACGGGAGCGGGCCGGTTTCTCCTGGACTACTTCCTCAGCTTCAGCAACCGCTTCCTCATCCTCTTCGTCTTCTTCTTCATCGGCTTCAGCGAAGACATCGTCCTCGTCCTCGTCGTCTTCGTCATCCTCCTCATCATCATCAGAGGCGGCGGGGCTCTTCGCTGACTTGGAATCGTCTTCGTCCCAGTCCCAGCCGTCCAGAGCATCCCAGTAGGTGTCTTCTTCGTCGTCATCGTCAACGGAAGACTCGGCTGCGACTTGAGCGGCGGGTTCGAAATCTTCTTCGATTTCGTCTTCCTCGTCCTCTTCGTCATCATCGAAGGACGCGATCACTTCATCTTCGTCGTCGTCCTCTTCTTCATCGTCGGCTTCTTCCTCGTCATCTTCATCAGAGACGAGTACTTCAGGCTCATCGTCGTCGTCATCTTCGAAGATGGCGGAACCGAATCCACTATCATCGTCGTCATCTTCATCCGTCTCATCCTGAACACGGGAGACGGCAGCAGCCGACGGCTCTGCAGGGGCCGGGGTTTCCGGTTCCTCAGAGGTAGCCTCAACGTCTGCCTCGTCGTCTTCGGGCAGATCATCTTCATCAAAATCGACGGGCTCGGGTTTGACCTGCTGGTCAAAATCAATTCCAAACAGGTCACCTGCGAGGGACTCCCAGGAGTCTCCTTCGCCCGACGGATTCTTGCCAAAAGGCTCTTTGCTTTTATTCATACAGCGCAAAATACACGTTCTTTATTGCTTTTACAAGATTTGCGCCATGTGCGAATCAGTGATATCAGCAGAATTCAGACTTATTTTGAGTACTCGATGTGGCGAATCACAGCCTGCAATTTGCGGGCTTTTTCCAACATCGCGTGATAGCGGGGAACTTTGGAATATCCCACCTGACGCGCCAGCAGGTCTGCTTCTGCACTCAGAACGACTGTACATGGAATCGATTTCACCTTCAGGGTGTCGGCAATTTCCCGATCTTTGTCGAAATCGAGGTGTACAGGCTCGAATGCCTGATTCAGGTAGCGGGCCATTCGTGGATCGGAGAGGGTATCTTTCTCCAGTTTCCGGCAGTAAGTACACCAGCTGGCATCAAATACGATGAATACCGGTTTGTTACTTTTCATCGCGGCCTGGTGAGCCGTTTCCAGGTCCTGGTGCCACTTGATCTCCTCCGCGACTGATTCCGCGTTTGAGGCTTTTGAATCGGATTTCAAGAGCTCGATACAGATGCCAACCACGACGACAAGTGAAAAGCCAACAACGGCCCACTGGAGCTTCTGGGGAAGTCGTTTCATTTCGTAGACTCCTTCATAAGTAAGGTAACCTGATTCGGTATCTATACTTATGTGACTGATAACTGATAGACCCGTTTTATGTGAGCAACTTACAAAATCGTTATAAATCGTTCACTGTGCTTTATCGGTATCAGATGAGGAACTTCTATGAATGATTCGATCGGAATTACCGGTTTGTTGGGCACATGGCCCGTAAAGTCTACCTAACCGGAACAGAATTGGGCTCTGCCACGAAAAAAAGCCAATCCTGAAGCGGGTTCGGCACGATTACCGACCGCCTCAGGCTTGGCTGAATGGACTGTTGTTCCGCCGATTACTCAGAACCAGCTGCCTTCTCGGGAGGCTTGGAATCCGTAGACTTTTTCTCAGCTTCCGGCTGCTTGGGGGAGGCTTTTTCCGCAGCAGGCTTAGGTTTTGCCTCTGTTTTGGCGGGCGCCGGTTTACTCTCGCTGTCGGATTTCGCTGGAGCAGGTTTCGCGGACGGAGCCGGTTTCGGCGCTGCAGGCTCCCCACCTGGCTGAGCGGGAGCCTTCATGCCGGGAAGGTTCAGGCCCGGAATTCCCAGAGCGGGATTACCCGCTCCCGGTTTAGCGGCACCCTCTTCGGGTTTGTCAGCCGGCTCGACCAGGGCTTTCCGCGACATCCGCAGCTTCTCGAAGCTGTTGGCGGAAATCACGTAGTACCAGTCCGCGAACCGCTGATTCAGCTCCTGCACGCGTTCCTGGCCCTTGATGACCTTCTCGTCGTACTCCTTCAGCTGTTTCTCGTAGGTTTTGAGAGCCGACTCATACTTCTTCATCGCGGCTGCATATTCTGCTTCCGGATCCGGCTTCTTCTCGTCGGTTTTCTCATCCTTCTTGTCAGCTGCTTTCGCATCGGCTGGTTTATCGCTGTCCGCTTTTTCTTTCGTCTCTGCCGGCTTTTCCGGTTTGGTCGGCTTCTGTGGTGGATCGCCGATAAAGGACGGATCGAAGGTCACCGTCACGAACAGGTAACGGCTGGTCTTCATGGCATCATTGTCATCGGTTTTGCCCGGCTTCTCTACCGACTCTTCAGTTTTGTCGGCAGGTTTCTTCTCTTTGGAATCCGCTTTTTCAGCATCTTTCGCCGGGGCTTTCTCACTCTTCTCTTTACTGCCGTTACCGACTTCGATATCCAGCGTGCTGCCGGTAAAGATTTCACCAAAGTAGAGCGAGTAGACCACACCCTGGTTGGTGACTACGATCACTTCCCCTTCGTTGGATACCAGCTGCTGACCGCCCGAAGCTGTCTGGGCCACGATGAAACCTTTGCTTTGCAGATCGACAAAGTCGAGTGCATTTTTCAGCTGCAGCTGTCCCGATTTCTTGAGCTCCGCAGCGATGGCGGCCGGCTTGGGACGGATTCCCTGAATCTTGAGGTCGACCAGCGTGTTGATCATCTGGTTGACATCGGCGGTATTCAGTTTCTCGGTTTCGGTATTCAGGCCTTCCAGTTCCCAGGGAGAGCTGGAGTTTTTGCGTTTCAGCGTCGAAAGTTCCTCGTCCACCAGGCGCCGATTGGTTTCATCGATCGAGTATTTATTCACGATGATTTCCACCAGTCGATCCCGGTCGACCTTCAGCAGATCCGGTTCGATCCAGTCCGAGAAATCAGAGGAGAGATCCACGTTGAGCTTAGTCCGGTAGACCGAATCTTCGTCGACTTTCCGCACATAATATTCATTGGGTTGTTCCGGTACCTGCTTACCGATAATAAAGTCGACCAGCGGCGCACCACCCTCTTTGGACAGTGTCAGACGCTGACCGCGGCCCTGCAGGTTGGTGTTCGATTCGTCCAGTGGATCGATGACGCCAAAACGTTCATGGTCGCTTTTCCGCCGGCTTTCCAGGGCACCGCGAACTACTCCTACCAGGGAAGTGGCGGTTTCCGCCAGTTCGTCTTCGGCGTCAGCCGGGTAGTCATGGTGCGACGGAATCCGCCAGGCACCGTTTTTATAGTCCACGTTGAAGACTTTCAGCGTGGCGGAATCTTCATCGTAGCTCACCACCCGCAGCGCTCGCGCCTGGGTCGGATCCGTGAAGTCCGGATAGAATTCTTCGCCTACCTTTTCATAACCCGTCAGCTCGACCGGTTGCGAGGCGCGATCGGTTACGAACGCCGCAATTAAGGCAACCACGGCGATTCCCACAAAGGTCAATGTTCTCGTCGTTTCATTCATGGCAAACGTTTTACTTAAAACAAGTGGTTTAAGATGGATTGAAACTGGCCGCGGGGGCTGCGTTTATTTCAGTCTCCGGTCCGGAGCAATATTCTGGTTCTCGTGCTTTAAACGGAAGAACAGGAAACAGATTCCCAACAGGATCGCCGGGAAGGGGGGTACCAGAATCGCATACCAGCGAATCCGGTTTTCGATTTCCCGAATCTGTCGCTCGGTCTGAGCTTTGATCTTTTCGACCTGTTGCTGTTTTTCCCGTTCGATCTTGGCTTCATCGACTTCCAGCCGACGACTTTCGTTTTCTTCAGCCATTCGTAAACGGATCTGTTTTTCCCGGCTGTCCATGGAAGGATCTTTTTCGATCTTTTCCCGTTGTTCTTTGAGACGGTCACGGGCTTCCTCCAGCTTGGCTTCAGCGACCTCGTTGGCCTTTTCCCGCTCCGCATTCCGCTCTTTGATGAAGACCGAAGTTTCGCGTTCGACCAGTGTCAGCGTGCGATGCTTCTGACGCCGTTTGCGGAGTGAGATATAGGAATCGTCACCGGCCAGCTGGTCGACACAGTTCAACAGGAAGGTCACGTTGTCGATCTTCAGACCAAAGGCCTGACGCTCACGGATGTTGAACAGCTCATCCGAGATCAGGTCGGCATCGGCGACGAAAATCACATTCAGATCTTTCACTTTTGATTTCGGCGTTGAAGTGATATGAGCCGCTAGGACGTGGGCGTGTTCGTCGATCACGCGGATCGGATCCTGCACGATGCGGACCGAATTGAAGAACGGGCTGGTGATCTCACCCCACGCCAGCAGACCGGAGTTGGGACCGGTACGCAGCAGCGGTTCGAAATTCAGATCTCGATCTTTCCGCGGACGGATACTGCCCGGGAAGAAGGTCAGCATTTCCTGCAGACCACTGGTGATATTGCTGTCGAGGCTGAAGGCGCTTTTCGTTCCGCTCTTGGGGCTGATGAAGATCAGCTCAGGACGCACAACTTCGGCAAACTCCGGATGTGGATTGAAGTAGTCGAATACCACTTCCCCGTTATCCCAGGCAATCTCCAGCAGGTTCATCAGCGGCGTCAATCGGCCTTCGTAAGCTTTGGGAGTTGGCGGCGGTTGACGCATTCCCATCATGCCTCCCGGACTCGGTTTGGGCATGCGGGGTGCCATCTGAATGCCGCGTCCTCCACCGAAGACGGGCAGCGGGTCATCACAGACCAGCGTCGGTTTCCCTTTCTTGACGTAGTCCACCAGATTCTTGAGTTGGGGTTCGGTCAATGATGAGGGGAGTACCGCCAGCAGAACATCGTAATCGGTATCGCTGATCGGCGAATCGGGTGAGACCTGCTCGACCCGGTACTGTTTCTTGAGTTCACTCACAATCAGCCACGGAGGCTGGTTGCCGCCCATGCTCATGTCCAGACCACCAAAAATGCTGGCATCGGTATTCAGAATGCCGACAGTCAGACGATCATCTTTGGAGACCGTACGGATGGAGCGGGTCAGCTCGTATTCGATGGGAGTTCCGACATTGAAGAACGGAATCACCACTTCATCGGTCGCACTCTTCACGACGGCACCCATGAAGATGGTTTCCACGTAAGCCCGTCCACCCCGTTCGGTCTGTACCCGTTGGGGAGAGATGTCCAGCAGCCGGGCTTCCTCTTCTTCCTTGCTGAACGGCTCAACGTCGACGAACCGCACCTGCAGGCGTTTGCCGCCCAGCTGGTCATATTCCCGCAGCAGGCCGATCAGCCGTTTGCGAATCGGCACGTATTCCCGCGAGACTTCCGGGCTGATGAAAGCTTCAATGGTGACGGGGTTTTTATCGTCGATTTTGGAGATCAGGTCTTTTGTCGTCTGTGACAGGCTGTAAACTCTTTCGCTGGTCATATCGATGCGGCTGCTGCCGTAGGAGACGATCGCATTCACGCTGATCAGGATCACTGCCAGCGAAATGGTTCGCACCAGGTACTGCAGTCCCATTGAATTCTGTTCATGGGAACTCCAGTGTCGGCGGGTGATGAGCACGCGGTTCAGGTACAGCATCATGATCGCCAGCGAAATGAAGTACAGCACCGAGGCCAGCGGCAGAACTCCGGTATTGAAATCCTGGAACTGTTCGACCAGGCTCAGGCTCTGAACCAGATTACTGGAAGGAGCCACCTGTCCGATGAAGACCGGGATCGCGCAGATCACGGTTCCCAGCACAAACGCGACCGTGGTGCTGCTCGTCAACGCGGAAGCGAACATACCCGCAGAAAGCAGGGACGCACCCGCGAGCCAGTATCCAAAGTAAGTCGTAAACATCAGCCCCATATCCGGATTGCCGATGCTGTTGAGTACAAATATATGCGTGACCGAGAACAGCAGGGCGATCGTATAGACCGCCAGTACCGCCAGGAATTTGCCCAGCAGGACTTCCAGGTCCGAAGCGGGCAGGGTAAACAGCAGTTCGTCGGTCCCCAGTTTTTTCTCATCGGCCCAGACGCCCATCGTAATCGCCGGGATGATGAACAGCAGCAGCAGGGGATACCACAGGCTCAACTGATCCAGGTTCGCCTGGTTGTTGGCAAAGAACTGCTGGTTGAAGGCAGCGAAGGCACCGGCGACCACGAACACGACAATAAACAGATAGCCGAGCACTCCCGAGAAGTAGCTCTGTACGTTTCGCTTGAAGACGGCCAATACAACGTTGTTCCGCAACATAACAGAAGGGTCCTTACGTCAGCTTTATGAGGTAACGAAATTGGTCGGTGAAATTGAACTTATGCGTGGGTCAGTTTGTGGAAGCGTTCTTCCATGTCTTCCTGACTGTTACCCAGCTCATCGACAGGGCCATCGAATACAACCGAACCCTGGTTAATCAGGATCACGCGGCTGCAGACGGCTTTGACTTCCTGCAGAATGTGAGTCGAAAGCAGAATGGTCTTGGTTTTCCCCAGGCTGCGAATCAGGTCACGCACGGACTGGTTCTGATTAGGGTCGAGACCGCTGGTCGGTTCATCCAGAATCAGGATGTCCGGATCGTGCAGCAGGGCCTGGGCCATGCCCACACGTTGCCGAAAACCGCGGGAGAGTTTGCGAATCGGTTTTTTCCAGACGGTGCTCAAGTCGCACTTATCCATCACGAACTCGAGCCGGTTGCTGAGTTCGGCACTCGACATGCCCCGCACGCCACCCACGTATTTCAGAAAGCCCAGCGGCGTCATTTCTTCGTAGAGCGGCCCGTTTTCTGGCAGATAACCCAGTTTCTGACTGGCTTCAATCCGGTGTGTGCTGACATCAAACCCACCGACGCGGGCCTGCCCTTCGCTGGGGGATAGAAAGCCGGTCAGCAGTTTCATCGTAGTCGATTTGCCTGCACCGTTGGGTCCCAGGAATGCTGCGACCTGGCCGCGGGGTACGGAAAATGTCACATCGCGGGTTGCAGCGAACTGGCCATAGAACTTACTCAGCCCGATCGCCTCGATCATGTTTTCGGAAGCCGTGCCCGTCGCTGACCCGGCAGGAGCTTGCTGAACCTGTTCCGACATTAGAATAATTCTCCCGATGATTATCTCGTGGTTGATTCAACAGTATGGATGTTCCAGTTCGGTCCGTCCGCCGGACCGCCTCGTTTATTGATACGGTCCCAGCCGGCAGACAGCTGGAAGATTTGTCCATTTTTAACTGGTAAGTGTTGAAAATACAACGTAGGTGGTGAGTACCTTTTGAGTTACCTGGATCTTCGTGGCTGGCTCGTTCTCACCGGTGTCCTTCTGTGGAAACGGAAAAACGGAGTCAGATCCGATGGCACCTCTATAGAAATAAACGCCTTTTTTTCGCTTGTCCAGCCGGTTTTACGAAAAAATGGTCTGCTGTGAGGGAATAAAAAAATCGGTTGTACCGTCTGCCGATACAACCGATTTGTGTCTGTGATCCTGTTCGAGGATTACTCCTGAACGACTTCGACTTCCTGGTCCATGGCTTCAAAGTGCTTCTGGACGTTGTACTTCGCCAGCAGATCTTTGCCCCAGTTCTGGATTGTCTGCACCTGCTCCTGCTGAGCCATTGGCAGGTAAGGTGAGAAGAAGAAGAACAGGTCCGTTTTCAGGAATTCCTGGTACATGGCGGTCTGTCCGCCCGGTGTGGACGGAATTCGGTTGATGACTTTCACCACATAGCAGATTGACTTGTCGGCATTCATGGCAACGCCCACATCCCCTTCCTGCATGTTGTCGAAGACCTGTTCCATGAAGTCGTTGCCGGCTCCATCGATGGCAGAGATCGTCGAGAGTTCAGGCCGGGGGAAAGCGAACGGGTTGCTTGCACCGGCTGTCGAGGTCCGCATCCAGCTGAAGGATTCGGTGGTCTGCGTTAACAGTTCCGTTCCCTCTTTATTGCCAGTGATGGTCTGTCCCTTCAGAGCAGTCTGCATGTCTTCGTCTTTCGCTTTGGTGATCAAAGCCTTGAGTTCTTCTGCCCGTTTCTGAGCCAGCGGACGGGCTTTTTCAGTTTTGATCTGGGCGATGATCTCCTGCTTGATTTCGGGATCGTCGAACTTAGGCACCATCGTATCGGTATGAGCGACTTTCCAGTAAGAAATCAAAGCACTGGAGAAGGAATCTTCCGCTTCGAAAGTCGTGTAAAGCTGATCCATAGGTGTTCCGAACAGCTGTTCGAGCACGGTTCGCGGCTGCGCCGTGAATTCATTCAGGGTGGGCTCACGTGCGGTTCCCAGCGGGTATTTCTCAGACTCCATGAGTTCCCGGGCGGTCATCATGGGGGTGATGTTATACACGAGCTTGTTCTTGGCTGCATAGCTCTTGAGCTGCTCGGTGATCTCCTTCGGTGTCGGAGGATTCTCACCAGTAGCAGGACTGTTGATCTTGTAGCTCAAGTCATTCATGAAGGTCGCGGCTGCGTTGATCTTCTGCTGCATCAGTTCCAGAGTGCGTTCCCGCAGCAGCTGATCGCGAATTTCACTTTTCAACTCATCGTTGAGCGGACGGTATGGTTCCAGCGGTGGTGCAGCCGTCGTTGCACTTTCCGGTTGAGTGTCTGCCGGTTTCTCAGCTGGCTGTGCTGGTTTGCTTTCGGGCTTCGCAGCTGGTTTGGCAGGCTTGTCAGCCGGCTTCGTATCTGCAGCGGGAGCTGTTTCTTTTTTCGCAGGTTCCTTGGCTGCAGACTCTTTCTTGGCAGGCTCTGGTTTAGCGGGCTGCTTTTCATCCAGCAGTGCTACGAAAGTCGTCTGATTGGAATCGAGGGCACTCGTTTTGTCTTTCGATTCTGTTTTGGCTTTCTCTGCTTCCGGTTTCGCTTCGGGCCTGGGTTTTTCCTCAGCTTTGGGAGCCGGTGTTTTGGGCTTCTCTGCTGAATCAGCCTTGGGAGCCTCTGGCTTCGCAGGTGCTTTCTCTTCAGCAGCTGGTTTCGGAGCGGCAGGCTTAGGAGCTTCGACCGGTTGATCTCCCTGCGGAGCGACAGGAGCTCCCGGGAAGTTCATGTTCGGATCGTTGGGAATGGGATTATTTTTGTAAAGCGTTTCCTTGTTCTCTTCGTAGAACGCTTTGATCTCTTCCTCTGTAACAGCCTTTACCTGCTTTTCGGTCTCTTCGTAATCGGCCAGCAGGTATTCGACTTTCACTTTAGGAGGCTGCAGCAGACCCGGTGCTCCCGGACCTTTTTCGTTGGGCATGACTGCTTTGTAATTTTCGTAGAATGCCTTCATCTCAGCTTCGGTCGGATCGGCGATCTCTTTCTTGAAATCTTCGACCGGCAAGGCTGCCACTTCCAGTTCTTCGCGGACGTTGAATTTCTGATAGAAGTTCCAGTACTGATCCGGGGTCAGTGAGACTTCGGGGCTCTTCAGCTGGAAAGCGAGACGGGCCTTGAGCTGGTCTCGCAGGATTTCATAAATCCGTCCCTGGGTGACACCCAGTTGCTGGCAGACCCGTTTGAAGGCGTCCTGGCTCAGTTTGTTGTTGGTGTAGCGTGAGATGTAATTGGAAACTGCATCGTCAGAGACCACCAGTTGCATCTGGTCTGCTTCTTTACGGAGCAGGAATTCCAGGATCATGTCGTCTTCGGTGCTCTGCACAAAGGGAAAACCAAATAAGGCACCCTGGGGCACCCGTGCGCTCTGCATTTCCTCTTCAGTAAGTGAAGCGAAATACGACTGGGCGACGAACTGATTGGCGATCTGCCGGTTCTGCAGCATGATCTGGTACTGCTGCTGGTCGATTTCTCCTGCGGTGGAGGTGACGACATTCGCGGTTCCCATCCGGGGCATGTACATGTAGCCCAGCAGAAAGCCGACCACGACTCCGACGGCGGCAAATTCTTTGCCTTTACCACGGTCTTTTCCCAGGAACCAGAATAACGGTCCCACAAAGAGCATGCCCAGGATCGGCGGTACCTGGTCTGCATTCATCTGGCCCAGCACGATAAATGCGAACATGGCCAGAATGGTCAGGGGACCATTAATACTTTTTGATTTTTACGAAACAATTCCAGTGGCGAGGCCATGCTGTTTCCTTCTTGAGTCTGCAAGTCGAACGAAATCGATTTCCTGTCGTCAGTTTCCGGAAGAACAGGGTTACCCCGGTGCCCTCCGGCGGGATTCGTATCTCCCGTTCGGAAAAGAGTTTTCCGTTTAATCCATGTGTTGTAATTTATTCCGGCAATTCGTGAAAGTCTTCTCTGAAAGAATCCTGCGGTTTCCCACCTGATCTTACGCCGAAAATAGCCCGTTTGGGGATCACGATCCGCTGTGAAAAAATAATTACAGGCTTGACAGGGACTTTTATCGCGGTTATGGATTGCCGGATGAAATTGATCAAATGAATCCGCAGCAACGATTCAGAATAGTCTCTGTCAGAAGTACATTGAGCCGCGTATTGTAGCCGGGAGAGCTCTGGTGACAAGGTTGACGTCGGTTTTCCAGGAAGGATAGATCTGGTGGCAAAGAAAAAGCTGAAAGCTTTGGTGATCGTGGAATCACCTGCCAAGGCGAAGAAAATCGGCAGCTATTTAGGCAGTGATTATAAGGTACTGGCCAGTATGGGCCACGTGCGCGACCTGCCTGCCAAAGCCTCCGATGTTCCTTCCGAATTCAAGAAGAAACACAAATGGGCCACCCTCGGGGTCAATGTTGAATCGGAATTCGAACCGTATTACCTGGTTCCCAAGGAAAAAAAGAAGACGGTCAAAGAACTCAAAGATGCTTTAAAGGACGCTGAAGAGCTGATTCTCGCGACCGACGAAGACCGCGAAGGAGAAAGCATCGGCTGGCATCTCACCGAGCTGCTTAAACCGAAAGTGCCTGTAAAACGTATGGTTTTCTCGGAAATCACCGAAGAAGCCATCAAGGAAGCCATCGAAAACCCACGTGAACTCGACCTGAACCTGGTTTCGGCTCAAGAAACCCGCCGGGTCCTGGACCGTCTGTATGGGTTTACACTGAGTCCCCTGCTGTGGAAAAAAGTTTCCCGCGGACTTTCCGCCGGTCGCGTGCAGTCTGTCGCGGTTCGTATCCTGGTTCAGCGGGAACTGGAACGACTCGCGTTTCGCAGCGGTACCTACTGGGACCTGAAAGCCCTGCTCAAAACCGACGAAGGGGCTGAATTCGAATCGATGCTGATGACCGTCGGCGGAAAGAAAGTCGCCAGTGGTAAAGACTTCGACGAATCCACCGGGAAACTCAAAGAGGGCGCCGATGTCCTGCTGCTCAACGAACAACAGACCGAAGAACTCCTGGAACGCGTTCAAAAATCGGACTGGACCGTCACCTCTGTCGAACAGCGGATGCAGTCACGCAAACCTCCCGCACCGTTCACCACCAGTACCCTGCAACAGGAGGGTAACCGTAAGCTGAACATGTCGGCCCGGGAAACCATGCAGGTCGCCCAGCGGCTCTACGAAGACGGTCACATTACTTACATGCGTACTGACAGTGTGAACCTCTCCAACGAAGCGATCACGAGTGCCCGTCAGCGGATTGAAGATCTCTACGGCCAGGATTACCTCAGTCAGGACATCCGCCGCTTCGAGACCAGTTCCAAAGGGGCACAGGAAGCACACGAAGCGATCCGTCCTGCCGGTAAACTGATGAAAACCGCTGAGGAACTGAATCTCAAAGGACAACAGGCCAAACTGTACGCCATGATCTGGAAACGGACGATGGCCACCCAGATGGAAGAAGCCCGTCTCCGCTTCCAGACCGTTACGATTACAGCAGACGACGCTGAGTTCCGGGCTACCGGCCGCCATGTCGAGTTCCCCGGTTTCTTCCGTGCCTACGTGGAAGGGGTCGACGATCCTGAAGCTGCACTGGACGACAGTGAATCCATGCTGCCGCCACTCGAAGAAAATCAGAAGCTGGATCCCAGCCAGGTCGAACCACTCAAGCACGAAACCAAACCCCCCGCGCGGTACACAGAAGCCACGATTGTCCGCAAGCTGGAAAGTGAAGGGGTCGGCCGTCCGAGTACCTACGCCTCCATCATCGGCACCATTCAGGACCGGGGCTACGTCAATAAATCAGGCAGTCAGCTCGTTCCAACCTTCACAGCACTGGCGGTCACGCGACTGCTGGAAAAGTTTTTCCCGAACCTGGTCGACCTGCAGTTTACCGCTGCCATGGAACAGGAACTGGACGATATCGCTGTCGGCGAAGGGGATCGTCTGCCTTATCTGAATCACTTCTATCGAGGTAAGGAAGGGCTCGACGAGCAGGTCAAAACCAAGGAAGAGACCATCGATGCTCGCGAAATCTGTACGCTGGACCTGGATGGCATCGAGTCTGCAGTGCGTGTCGGCCGTTACGGACCATACGTTACCGATGAAAACGTGGAAGAACCCGTTTCAGCTTCAATTCCCGAAAACATCGCCCCGGCTGACCTGACCAACGAACTGGCTCAGAAACTGATTCGCCAGAAGAGCGAAGGTCCCAAGGCACTGGGGATGCACCCCGAAGAAAATTCACCCATTTACAAGTTGCACGGCCCCTTTGGACCGTACCTGCAGCTGGGCGATGTGACCGAAGACGGTCCCAAGCCGAAACGGGTCAGTATTCCGAAAACCATGGACCCGGATGACGTCGACCTCGATCTGGCTCTGAAATACCTGAGCCTGCCTCGTTTCCTGGGAGAGCATCCCGAGACCGGCAAGAAAGTCAACGCAGGCATCGGACGCTTCGGTCCCTACGTCCTGCACGACAAGGTTTATAAATCACTTACCAAAGATGACGACGTGCTGACCATCGAACTGGATCGTGCGGTAGAACTGCTCAAGCAGGCCCGCCGGCGCAGTGCCCCGACTCCGATTCGCGAACTGGGCAAACATCCCGAGGACGAAGAACAGGTCGCCATCTTCGATGGTCGTTACGGACCTTACGTAAAACACGGAAAGATCAATGCCACGATTCCCAAGGAATACGAGGTCGAAAACGTAACGCTGGAGCAGGCTGTCGAATGGCTGGAAGCCAAAGCGGCTAAGAAGGGCGTCAAGAAAAATACGACGAAAGCCACCAAGAAGAAAACGGCGACCAAAAAATCAGCCGCAAAGAAGACTACGAAAAAAGCAGCTGCCAAGAAAAAGACGACCAAGAAAAAGACGACCAAGAAAAAAGCCGCTAAAAAGGCGACTAAGAAGAAAGCTGCTGAGAAAAAAGAGGACGACGAATAGTCGCTCAGGCGGACGCCTTCGACTGATCGGTGTCCGCCTCGGCAGGCGTGGTCTCGCTGTCGAGTTTCTCAGCGCAGTTTTTACGGTCGGCTGCTTCAACCTCGGATTCATCCAGGTCGAATTCTTCTATCAGTTCGCGTCGCCGCTGGTTGACCTGACGGTCAAATTCCGAGAGCACATCCAACGCACGATCCCTTGAGGTCACCAGGCCGATAATCAGGTATTGCGTGATTGCCATCCCGTAGCAGACCCAGCCTACGTTCCCCGGGGCGATCGCCGCGAGAATTGCGAACACAGGCGAAGAACGGTTGATATGCTGGCAGAGGATCCCTTTGAGGATCGCTGCCCATTTCTCTTTGAGTTCACGCAGGATTCCGTATTCTTTCGAGAGTTTCAGCTTCGGTGGTCCGGGGTGAATAATCGAGAACAGCTCCTGATCAGGCATCGCTTCGATCACACCAATGGCCAGCATGATGCGGAATCCCATCAATACCCAGCCCTCAGTTCCCTGTAGACTCATTGGAACCCAGCCGAACAGCGCTGCTTCCATGTTTGCTGTGGCCGCTAAGAGGAGCAGGGAGCCACGGAACCACTGTTCCAGGTCTTTCTCGAGTTCTTCATCAATTTCCTGAACCCGAGCCACTTTATGCATGAATAGGTGGAAGATAGGAATAGCAATCAGCCCTACAAGGAAGCGGGTAACCGGCTTCAGCAGGTCTTTCATATAGGGGCTGATGCTTTTGAACAGGATTCTTATCAATCCACCCACAGCAAATCCAATCTGGTCGAAAGGCGTCAGCATGAATTCGTCTCCCTGCTGATCAGAACGAACGAATCCTCAGCAGGGATCAAAAAAAGGCCTCGAAAAACCGGATTGGCAACTGAGACCGGGCCTCTATTATGTCGCAAAAAGCGTCACTGAGACAAGGCAGATTCGCGTGTTGCGCTTACCAGCGAATCTGTTCGTAGAGATGCAGTAACCGCTGACCACGATTCGGGTTGAGCTGCTGCACGTGAGCGATTTTGCCCCGCAGATGATTAGCAAAATCAGGATGTTGTTCCCGGTTTTGTGTTTCCGGACCCTGGCGGATGCAATTTGTGAGAATCGCTTTCAGACGGTCAAATTCCTTGCGGGAGACATTCGTGTGTTCGTTCACAACAACGCCCGTGACGGTCTGCCGCTGATTATTTCTGATCACCCGCCGTTTCGATAAATTAACCTGAAAGCGTTCCGAACGGATCACCTGCTGGACCAGCGGGATAAACACCTTCAGCGAACGCAAAAATGCTTCCGACCCTGAGAAGGTCAAATCGTCTGCATAGCGTGTGTAATCCGCTCCAAAGGATCGTGCCAGTCCCGACAGTCGTACGTCCAGAGAGTAGGCTGACAGATTCGCCAGAGCAGGGGACGTTGGTGCGCCCTGTGGCAGGTGACGTGGCAGATAGGGGAGCAGCGGTCGCAGTGTCCCATCGGGAAAGGGCAGGTTCGCCGGGATCGCTGAAGTCGTCAGACGTGCCAGCCAGAGGGCGGCTTCCCGGCAGTAACCCAGACTGCGAAAAATCGAAACCACGCGCGAGAACTTCACGTTCGCATAGAAGTTTTCCAGATCGAATTTCAACACGACCCGTTTGCCTGCATGCGGTCGGGCATTGGTCACGGGCGAATGCCCCGAGACAAAACCGTGGGCACTATGGTGCATGGGGATCCGGCTTAAGATTTCCTGCTGGATCTGCTGCTGCGCCATTTTGATGAACGGTCGCGGCGCTTCAATCAGCCGAAACCCGTTCCGTTTGGGCAACCAGTGATAAGTGTAATGCGACTCCTTTACATCTTCCGGACCGTCGCTGTGATTGTAACGATGTGTCAGCCAGGCGAGTTTCCCCAGTGGAATTTCCAGCCACTGTGCCAGTTCCAATGGCGTCGCGAACTGAGGCAGTTCATGGCGACTCAGCTGCGCTGCATCCGTGTCCTGGGTCATGTCAAAATAATGACCGGTCATGGCACCGTAGCGGGCCAGCTCGTAGGGGGGCGCAGGGACCTCTTCAATATTATACTCAGTCCGTGGTCGTCTCTTGGGATAGCGGAGCGGATGCAGACGGACGGGGCGTCGCTTCTGAGGTGGTTCGTGGGGGCCGGCTCAGGGACAGGATCGGGAGCCGCTGCCTGACCGGAGCGGTCGGGAGGGGACCCGAAGAGCTGGCGAATAAAATCAAATAAGCCCATTCGAATAACCTGGAGTCAGTTCAATGCTATGCGGATCAAAAGCGGGTCAGCGCAAAACAATGGCCAGCGGGCCGCACAACCCATCCTGTGACGAAGTGTTGCAACGAAAACGGTCTTTCGTTGCGACACTTCACCTGTCGTAGTCTGGTCAATTCTTCTCCCGCGGGGTATCCCCGCAGTGCTCTGAGAAATCGGTCAGGATTCATTCAGAGTCAGAGCTTGTGCGACCCACTGCCCATCTGACTGCAAATCGTATCCTTTTCGTGAGATGCGTCAATGTTAAGTCCGTTGAATTCAGGTCTCACCCTGATTTTTCGTGCAGGAAATCTGTACCCTAAACTATGTCGACCGGGTCAAATACAGTCAATTTGTCCGATTTTGGACTTCCAAACTGCAATTGCCCTGTTTTCAGGACCTGACTACAGTGCCGCCGCCGGTCCGGACCATGCAGGAGTGCATTTCTGTTGACCAGTCGATATGCTGTCCTCTAAACCGGATTGAAACTTCCATTCCGGAATCAATACAACAATAGAAAGTGAAGCTGATGCTGGGAAATGTTGCTCCCACAGAATTTGATTTACGTTTTTCCATATTTGGCATTCCGATCCGCGTGCATCCACTGTTCTGGGTTGTGGCCGCCTTCATGGGCTGGAATCCGGATGATCTGAAATTTACCTGGATCTGGATCGCCTGCGTATTCGTCTCCATCCTGGTTCACGAACTGGGACACGCCATCATGGCGAAAATATTCGGCTGGCCGCCACAGATTATCCTCTACCATTTTGGCGGGCTGGCCGTCTATCAGCCATATTCGGGGCTCACCACACAACGCTCGATCATCATTTCCGCCGCTGGCCCGATGGCCGGGTTCATCCTGTTCGGCATCGTGTGGGTCTTCCGCTATTACTCGATCCGCTTCGGCCTCTGGGACGGATTCAGCCCACAGGCGCGAGGGTATATAGGCCTCGCCTTTTATGATCTGATCTTTATCAACCTCTACTGGGGGTTGATCAATCTGGCACCGGTACTCCCTCTGGATGGCGGACACATCTGCGAGGATATCTGCAAGTCGGTCAAACGTTACCGGGGCGATATCCTGGCGCTGCAGATCTCGATGGTCGTTGCCGGCGGTCTTGCCGTTTATTTTTTTTCACAGCATATGCGTTACGCGGGAATCATGTTTGCACTGTTCGGCGTATTCAACTTCCAGATGTACCAGCAGCGCAACCGGTCCTGGTAAGACGAGAGTTACGCTGAGAGTAGCTTAGAAGCCCAGTCCGTCTCCGTTCAGCTCACCGGTCTTTACTGTACCATCGGTGAGTTTGAACATCCCGGGATAGGAGCGGGTCCATTTCTTGTTCGGTCCCGGACAGTACTGCCGTCCGTTGCCTTCAATCGCTGCAACCGTGGGAATACGGGCGGCCAGGCTTGCGGAGTGCAGGAACGAATAACCGCAGCAGGTCAGGTCCTGCACGCAGAGGAACATATCGAACTTCTGAGCAGCAGCCCCGAGGAACAGCGATTCAGTCTGCCCCTTGCAGGCTTTGAGTGCCACGCCGGAATAACCCAGATCGCGGCTCAAGAGCAGCGATTCGTAGTCGACCAGCGATTCATCGATCACCACCGGTTTGATCTTGGCGGCTTCGTGCATTTTATTCTCAGGATTGGCTTTGAGATCCCGATTGGTCGGCTGTTCGATGTATTGCACCCGATCAAAGGCAGCCGGGGACTGCTCCCGAACTTTGTTCAGAAAGTCCAGTACGTAATCGACGTTCTCACACTTTTCGTTGAAGTCGAGCGAGTAGCACCAGGTATCCTGACCCCGTTCGGCCTGGGCCTTGGCGGCTTCATTTTCGACCGCGATCACACGACTGATGTCCCAGTCCAGATTGTCCCCCGACAGCTTGATCTTGAGGTGCGTCAAACCGTCGGCCTTGATCCATTCGCCCAGGGTTTCCGGCAGGCCATCGTCGATCCGCTCGGAGACGTCAGCTTCGGTAATTGGATCGAGGGCTCCTACCAGGTGGTAAAGAGGCAGTGTCGGTTTAGGATCGCGGAGCGTGTACTGGTCCAGGTATTCGCCGGCAAACTGATCGTCCAGGTATTCGGTCAGGTCATGCGCCATGTACTCAGCAGACAGACCGTTGTAGCTGTTAATATGATTTGCCCGACCGAAACCATCGTGAATGGCGGCGTCCAGGGGGCTGGATGCGACCAGTTGCGCCAGTTCCGGAATCTCTTCCGCCAGTCCCAGCTTCTTGGCAATTTTCTTGGCCATGAAGTGATATTCAGCGGAAATGTGATACATCAGGTCGATGGGATGAGCGATTTCCGGGCAGATGTTGGCGATTTCCACCGCTTCTTCCAGAAACTCGATCATCGCTTTCAGTGCATCTTCAGGACTGACCACGCTGGAAGGCCAGGCCCAGATATTCCCGGCCGGCATACTGCCGATTCCGATGCCCTGTTTTCCTGAGCGTGTTTCAACGATCACTTCCACGTTCAGCAGCACGCTGCTGTCCATCACCCGACCACCAAATTTCAGGGGCGTGCGAAAGGGAACTTGTTCCGTTGAAAATTTTGCCTCAACAATTTTGATGTCTGTTGACTTGGCCATCGGTCCTGACTTTTTCCTTCATGCTGCTTGATGAACCGGAACGGTCGATCATCTGTGAAATATTATGTCGTCTGTTTGAACGCTGAGACTGGAGTCGTTTCAGAGAAAACCAGACACGCAAGTATCGACTATACCCGGCCCGGAAGACCTTGCAAACTCAATCCGAAACGCGGAACGCGATTGAAATTGATTTTATAGTCAATCGGGAGATTCTTCAAGAAACGAAAGTCCTCCCGGGACGCTTGAGAAAAAACGTGAAAAAAACAGATTTTCCGGTTCCTTTACTGTTCCCGGGCTGGTATGCGGATTGTCACCTGCCTCTTCCGGCAATTCCCCTGATGCCAGTAACTGCTGATATTTGTTGACCCGCCTCGCCAGGACCTGCAGGCTTTCCCGGGGATTCTTGCCCGTCCCATACACCGAACAGAACGGCGTTCCTTGAGGGATGAAAGTACCGGGATAGGGAAGATCGGCGCTTTCGGGGATCGCATAACAATCGTCCGGAAGGCCCGAGAAACGAATCTCAGGAGCCGTCCGGTCCCGCTGGGCATACAGAATTCCTTTTGCGATTTGCTGAAATGGCTCTCGGAAGGCCCGTTCGAGTTCTGTCTCTAACTCACCAGCGGCATCCGGCTCTGCTGCAGGATCTGCAAACGAGCGACAGGCTTTTATATGCCAGCCTAATAGCGGAATCCGGTACTGCAGCTCAAACAGTTCCGTCAGCCCGGTATACCTCGGGTTGACCTCGGTCAGCCAGAGCGGTTCCCCGTCCTCCGGGTTCCCGATCAGGTCACAACCAAACAGCCCCTGAATCCCACAACCCCGGGCGACGGTGGTGCCCAGTTCTTCGAGATCGGAACGCACACCATCGGGGACCGGCGAGATAGTCACGCCGCCACAGAACTGAAATGCAGCAGCCCCCAGTGACGGGTTTCCACACAACTGTAGCGACACTCCGACCAGAACGACTGCTTCCGGAAAGGCGATAAACAGCGCCGACAAGGGGGCCCCCGCTTGATACCGCTGCAGATAACAGTCGCCAGCAGGTTCGCTTTCTACAAGTACTTCATCCATGAAATGAATCCCCTGGCCGGCAGCACTCTCGAGTGGCTTCAGGAGCCAGTTTTCCACATCGGCAGGTTTCGCTTCCACAGGCAGACAGGAGGACATGCGGATCGAATTATCGGACAGCAACGTCTGTAAAAAAAACGGATCTCGTACCCGACTCAGACAGTCAGGATCGCAACCTCTTAGAGTGTGCTGCGCGCTGATCTGCGCGATCAGTTCGCTTTGGTTCTCCACAGCACCCGTAAAGATCCATTCCATTGGTTCCAGGGCAGCCAGTTCGTGCAGCCAGTCATTTGGTGCAGATGTCCGGGGAATCACACGGGCCAGGGTATGCAAATCCTGGTCTCCGAACTGATCGACACACACGGGACGCATGCCCGCACGAAGCGCAGAGGCCGCAGCTGCGCGCGTACTGGCACCTACAATCAGCAGTTTTGCTGCGTCGGTTTCGGAATGTGTAAATTGGATATTCATGAGTGTGGGATCGGGGCCTGGGGACATGATAATTTTATGAGGATTTAAACTGAATGTCAGCCGTTTACTGGCAATCCCGTTCTTAAATTGTTATTACTTGATACAGGCTACGAATGATCCAAGGCGAACCTGACTTTCTCAGTTTGTTTCGCCGTCCGTTCAGGACTGCGGTATTCGTGATCCGTTTTCAAATTGTGCTGAAAGCATATCGAAGCAAACCTCATATGAAATGGAGAACGAAGAATGTCTATGTTTGTCGGTGAGTCACTTGTCGGTGAAGGTAATGAAGTTGCTCATATCGATCTGTTGATTGGTGACAAAAACGGCCCTGTCGGGGCTGCCTTTGCAAACGCCCTGTCCAGCCAGAAAATGGGTCACAGCAACCTGCTGGCTGTTCTGACACCCAACCTGGCCGTTAAGCCCGCCACCGTCATGGTTACCAAAGTAACCATCAAAGGTGCCAAGCAGGCCGTTCAGATGTTTGGTCCTGCTCAGTACGCTGTTGCCAAAGCTGTTGCAGACAGCGTTGAAGCTGGCGTGATCCCCAAAGATCAATGCGAAGACCTGGTCATCGTCTGTGGCGTCTTCATCCACTGGGAAGCTGACGACGACAAGAAGATCTTCGATTACAACTACGAAGCCACCAAAGAAGCCATCGCACGGGCCATGAAGAATGAGCCTTCTGTTGATGAAATGATCGCCAAGAAGAGTGAAGCATCTCACCCCTTCTACGCCGGCTGATCATTCCGCTCAAAGTGGATAGATCGAATTCAGACCCCTGTTCGCATCGAACAGGGGTTTTTCCATTTGTCAGTTTCGCATTGATCAGGTTGCAGAACTCTCATGAAAAAAATACTGATTCAACTGGATTCCAGTCAGCATGCCAGCACGTTTGATCGCGTCGTCGCCATTGATGCCGGCGTGGATGAATTGATGAGCTATCACGAAGTGACTCCCGTCAACGTCGAAGCACTCGTGCATGGTGCCATGTTTACCCGCGGACCGGAAGATCTCAAAAATACCGCACTCTTCATCGGCGGCAGTGATACCCATTCGGGTGAAAACCTGCTGCGAAAAGTTCAGGAAACATTTTTTGGACCCGTGCGGGTTTCGGTCATGATGGATTCCAATGGCTGCAATACCACCGCGGCTGCAGCCGTGCTCGCAGCAGGCAAGCATCTCGATTTCTCCGAAACCAAAGCGCTGGTGCTCGGCGGCACTGGCCCCGTCGGTCTCCGCGCGGCACAACTGCTGGCCCGTCGTGGCGCTGAAGTGGTCCTCGCCTCCCGCTCGGAAGAACGAGCCCAGGCTGCCTGTGATGCGATTGCCGGACTCGTCGAAGACGCCCGGGTGCAACCACTGTCTCTTAAAGACCACAAACAACTGGAAGCCGTCAACCAGGGGACCAGCCTGATCATCGCTGCCGGAGCAGCCGGCGTAAAACTGCTCCCCGCAGCCTGCTGGAAACCACTGAAGAATCTCAAGGTTGTCATCGACTTAAACGCAGTTCCACCTGCCGGCATCGAAGACGTCGACGTCATGGACAAGGCCACTGAGCGGGACGGGAAAATCTGTTACGGTGCTATCGGGGTCGGCGGGACTAAGATGAAAATTCACAAGGCCGCCATCCGTAAACTCTTCGAAGCCAATGATCTCATTCTCGATACCGAAGAGATCTATCAGATCGGCGTCGAACTGCAGTCTTGACTCCAGTTCATTTTCACTCCAGATTCGAGAGTTCCGGTTGCATCGTAGTGACTCTTGCCGCTAAAATCAGGAACGGAGCTGTGTGGATTTCCGCACAGGTCATTCCTCCCTTTTCGGCCGTTTTACTTCGGTAACCTGGTAAGCCATGAATCAGAAACTGGACGATGCTGCCATCATGAAGCGCGTCTGTGCAGGAGAATATCTCCTGTTCGACGAACTCGTGTTGCGCTATAGTCAGCGTCTGTTACGCTTCGCCTGGAGCAAATACGGGAACCAATGTGCTGCGGAGGACCTCGTGCAGGAAGCATTCCTGGCTGCCTATGCGGCCAGGGAAACTTACAATCCTGCCTTTGCCTTTTCAACCTGGCTCTGGACGATTTTCCTGAACCTCTGTCGTCGGCATTACAAGCGGGAAATGAAGCAACCCCGCGAAGTCGTGCGGTCTGCATTGGGAACCAGTGAAGAAATCAGGATTCCCGAGCCCAGTTCGACCGAAACACCCCTGCAGACCGCTCTCAGAACCGAGCAGTTTGAACTGCTGGTGGCTTACCTGGCTGATCTGCCGGAAGTCCAGGCGGATGCACTCCGTCTGCGGTTTTTTGGAGGGCTGAAATTCTCTGAAATCGCTCTGACGATGGAATGCAGTCTTTCGGCTGCAAAAATACGTGTGAAAAATGGATTGCTTCAACTCGCTCAGCGTTTTTCTGAAGAGACCCCTTCAGAAGGAGAAGTCTCATGAATTGTGACGAAGCTTTTGAATTAATGACTCATCCTGCGGACTATAACTGTGACGAACTGCAGTGGCACCTGCAGATGTGTCCCCGTTGTCGGCAGATGCAGGAAACGCTCGCGCCCGCGCTGACGTCGTTCCAGAAACTCTCAGACAGGAATGATCTCTCTGAAGAAGAGCTGGCCTTGTTCGACGCCCATTTTACACACCAGAGTGATTCTCAAAATGACACCGGCTTTACGTCTGGTGGAAAACCGTTCCTCTCGCCGGAGGCCGTACGGATTGCTGAACAGGCGGCAACCCGGTTGAGCGCTGAAGTTGGACTCAGCCAGCCGAGTACCGAAGTCTCACCGGCAATCATCCAGCGCAAACGAATGCTGCAGGCCGCCCTGGTGCTGTTCGTCGGTTTCGTTCTGGGCTGGGGAATTTCCATGGATGTTCCTTCCGAGAAGATGCCCGTGGGAGCAGCAGCCAGCCTGCCTGCTCAGGAGCCCTGCCTCTGGATCGCCCAGCG
The DNA here is from genome assembly GCF_009720525.1 of Gimesia benthica. Classification (NCBI taxonomy): domain Bacteria; kingdom Pseudomonadati; phylum Planctomycetota; class Planctomycetia; order Planctomycetales; family Planctomycetaceae; genus Gimesia; species Gimesia benthica. The sequence goes on along the minus strand of NZ_CP043930.1, from coordinate 2,481,963 downwards.
GGATCAGAACATCAACAGTGAGCAGCAGAAGTCGACCCGCAGCACGAAAGCATCGGCCCACAGCGTCGTCCTCTCCTGTGTTGCCTGCCACCTGCAGTCTTCTGCCGACTAGCTCGAACTCTTCGCTTTGACCAGCTTCTCCAGATTCCTGAAATAGTGGTCGAAAACCCTTCTGCGCTGCGGATATTCCGCGTGGTTTTGTAACTCTTACACGCTTCAAACTCTGCCTGCGTAATTTTTTCTCTACGAACCCGTCAAATCTGAATGACGCCGGGAAACTCGTCTTGCGGCTGTTTTCGTTTTCCGTTATTTGTACGCAACCCACTTCGAATTAGAGGGTAACTTTCCTGTCTTTCAGTCCCGTTTCTCAAATCCTCTCTGAGTCACCGGGACAATGAAAAAGTGATTTCCAACCTGTCACAAGAATGTGAACCTCATATCTTTTCTCGCAATATTTACAATTGGATCTGACATGATAAGAGGTGTCTCGTCTGACACCAGATGCGGCAACGCATTGCGATTGGCTCTAAGCCTGATCCTGGTACAGATAATAATCTTCGGAGACTGCATCAACGGAATCATTCCGCTGATTGATTCTGTTAGCGCGCAGGAACCACAGAAGCGTTCTATCGATCTGAATCAGTCAATCTTTGATGTCCGCGTCGAAGGCAACGAATCAATTCCTGCACTCGCCATTCTCCAGAAAACGAAAATTCAACGTGGCCGTCCCGCCACACGCGACATGGTTCTTGAAGACGTCCGCCTGCTGTTTGCCACGCGCTGGTTCGCCAGTGTGGTTCCCGTGTATCGTCAGACCGAACAGGGACTGGTGCTCGTATATAAAGTCAAAGAACGTCCCATCGTGGAAAAGGTAGAATTCCGCGGCTATAAAAAAATCAAAATCAAACGCCTGCAGGCAACCACCGGTTTGAAGGTGGGTTCGCCTTTCGATATCGCTGCCAACCAGGAATCCGTTAACCGTATCAAGCAGCTCTACGTCGAACGGGGTTACCGGTTCGCTGAAGTAAAACTGCTCAAAGGGGGAGACCCCAATGACCGCGAAGTCATCTTTGAAATCAAAGAAGGCCCCAAGGTCGTCGTTTCCGGTATTAAGTTCCGCGGCAATAAGTTCGTCAGCGACGGCGTGCTGAAGACCAAGCTGCAGACGAAAAAAGCACCGCTGGGAATGAGCTTCTTCGGCGGTAAGTATGATCCTGCCACGATTCAGGACGACCTGATTTCTCTCAAACAGTACTACAATGGCCTGGGATTCTTTGATGTCAAAATCGATGAGAAAGTCGGTTACAACAAAGATAAATCCCGCGTGCAGGTCGAATACACGATCAACGAAGGCAAACGTTACAAAATTCGCGATATCATGATTGAAGGCAATCGCATCTTCTCGGAAGAAGAGATCCGCGAAGATATCAAACTCGCTGCAGGCGAATACTTCAACAGCCGCACCCTGGCCACCGACGTGGAAAAACTTTCGGAACGCTACGGCGAACTGGGACACCTGTTTGCCAAGGTGACACCGCAGCCCCGTTTCCTCGAAGCCCCCGGTGAAGTCGATCTGGTTTACAGCATCAATGAAGACAAACCTTATCGCATCCGTAAAATTACCGCCCATATTTCCGGCGATAACCCCCGTACAAAAAGTTCAGTTCTCTTGAACCCGATGATGGTAGCACCCGGCGATCTGGCCAATCAGCGTCTGATTGCCAAGAGTAAGCGCCGCATTGAAGGTAACCAGGTCTTCCAGAAAGGACCTCAGGATGGACCACGCATCAATGTGACACGCGTCAATCCAGAGCGGGAAATGCTGGCCAGCCGCGAAAACGATGTTCTGCGGGGACAGAATGCAGATGAGCAGCAGGTCCAGAAATTACGTTATCCTAATCTCAAGTATCGCAGCCAGACTTACAAGCAACCTGCTCCTCAGCAGAATCAGGATCTGTTTGAAGGTATCAAAACCGAGCCCGTTTCTTATCAGTCGCCTCAGCGGACAGGACAGATCTTCCGCGGGCAGAACTATGATAACGGTATTCCGGAACCACTGAACCCGCTGTTTGGGGAAAGCCCCCTCGGCGATCCGATGGGTACCGAGTTTCCTCAGCAGCAACCTGGCTGGGTCGACCTGGATGTCTATGCTTCTGAAAGCCGTACCGGACGTCTGATGTTCGGCGTGGGTGTGAACAGTAACGCCGGTGTGGTCGGTTCGATCGTCCTGCAGGAAGAAAACTTTGATATTCTCCGTCCTCCGCGCAGTATGGAAGATATTCTCGATGGTACTGCCTGGCGTGGTGGCGGACAGCGGTTCCGTGCTGAAGCGGTTCCCGGTGACCAGGTCAGCCGTTACCTCGTTAACTGGACCGATCCCTACTTTCTGGATACCAACTTCAGTCTGGGTGTCAGCGGTTTCTACTTCACCCGTTACTATACCGACTGGGACGAACAACGTGTTGGCGGTCGTTTCTCTCTGGGCCGTCAGTTGACTCAGGAATGGTCGATCAACACCCAGTACCGTCTGGAAGACGTCAAACTGTATAACCCACGTACTCCCACCCCCGCCATCGTGCAGGCGTCTGTGGGGGACAACCTGCTGAATACTTTCCGCATCTCGCTGAACCACGACACGCGTGACGCCGCGTTCCTGCCAGCCGAAGGTCACCTGCTGGAATGGGCGGCTGAACAGGCAGTGGGCGATTACACTTACAGTCGCCTCGAAGCCAACGGCAGCCAGTACTTCACGTTGTATAAGCGACCGGATGGCGGCGGACGTCACATCCTCTCGCTGAGTGCACAGCTCGGCTGGACCGATACTGATACCCCGGTCTTCGAACGTTACTATGCCGGTGGTTTCCAGACCTTCCGCGGCTTCGAATTCCGTGGTGTGACTCCCCGCGAAAACGGCATCGCCATCGGTGGTCGCTGGAGCTTCCTGGGTAGTGCACAGTACATGATGCCGATTACCGCAGACGAAATGATTCAGATGGTCTTCTTCAGTGACTTCGGTACAGTGGAAGAAGATGTTTCACTGGATCAGTTCCGTGTCTCTGTCGGTGCCGGTCTGCGACTCACGGTGCCCGCCATGGGCCCGGTTCCAGTCGCACTGGACTTCTCTGTGCCTCTTGCCAAAGAAACATTCGACCAGACACAGGTCTTCAGCTTCTACGTCGGATTCACTCGCTAAGTCGAATGTTTCCCACGCAGGTCTGACAGCGCTGTTCCCGTCGATCTCACGCAATTGGTGCAGCCACTGGTTTCCCCTCCGTCGCTTTCTGAACTATGATAGGGTCTGTGAAAAAACATCGGATCCCGGCAGAAGGCACATTGAAAATGATTCTGGAAGGCATGGTCACCAGTCGCAATCAGGAGGGCGAGTATAATCTCGCGCCGATGGGGCCGCTGGTTGATCAGGAAATGACCCAACTCGTCTTGCGTCCCTTCCAGACTTCACGGACATACCAGAATCTGAAAGAGACCCGTTGTGGTGTCTTTCACGTTGTCGATGATGTGCTGCTCCTCACAAAAGCCGCCATCGGTCGATTGGAGTCAATGCCGGAAACATTTCCCGCAGAACGGATCGAAGGAGCCGTACTCCAATCCGCCTGTCGCTGGTATGAATTCGAGATCGAATCGATTGATGATTCTGACCTGCGGACCGTCATGCAGGCCCGGGTTGTGCACCAGGGCCGCATTCGTGACTTCTTCGGTCTCAATCGGGCAAAGCACGCCGTCCTCGAGGCCGCCATCCTGGCCACGCGTACGCATCTGATCCCACAGGCCGAGTTATTACAGCAGTATGAGTCACTCGCCGAAATCGTGTGTAAAACCGCCGGTCCTACAGAAACAGAAGCCTTCCGTTTACTGGAAGAATATGTCACCAGAGCGTATGCTGAGTTGCAGTCTTAAATCGTCTTATCCACACTCACGCCAGCTCGGAAATCAGATTCGCCATGTCACCTGAAGTGATCGTTACCACCGGAAGCCGTCTGCACTGGGGACTGCTTTCGCTCGCCCCCCGCACCGGGCGCGAATTTGGTGGGCTGGGTCTGATGGTGGAAGAACCCAGGCTGGTGCTCTCCGTGAGATCTGCTTCCTCGCAGAAAGATCAGATTTCGGGTAGTACTGGCAACGCTGCGAAAATTCAGACCGCGCTGCAGGTGCTCCGAACCAGTTCTCCAGACTGGTTCGGCGATCACTGTTTTGAGATCACGCTCCAGTCTGAAATCCCCCAGCACTCCGGTTTCGGCTCCGGGACACAGCTCAGTCTCGCAGTGGCCCGTGGACTGGCAGCACTCATGGACCAAGACGAACTTTCATCGGTCGAACTGGCTCAACTTGTCGATCGTGGTGCACGGTCTGCCCTGGGGGTTTATGGTTTCGACAAGGGGGGATTTCTCATCGAAGCGGGAAAACGGGACTCCGCTGATATCAGTCCCCTCGTGTTTCAGGCTCGCTTTCCGGAACAGTGGCGGATCCTCTTAATCACCCCGCAGGACCAGGCTGGCATCTCGGGAGCCGTCGAAGCCGATGCCATTCAGCAGCTGGGGCCGATGCCAGACACGTTGACGGAAAAGCTCTGTCGTCTGGCGCTGATGCAGCTGGCACCAGCGGTCCTGGAACAGAATATTTCAGAGTTCGCCAGTAGCCTGACAGAATTCGGACATTTAGTCGGTGAATTCTTTGCACCGGTCCAGGGGGGCGTTCTGGCTCATCCCCGGATGCGGGAACTGGAGCAACTACTGCTCTCACAAGGAGTTGAGGGCATCGCCCAGACCTCCTGGGGGCCGACATTATCTGTAATCTGTCCTGCTGAGGCAGAAGCAGAGAGTCTCTCAAGTCTAATTAAGTCAGCAGGTTACGGCGAAGAATCTCTGACTCGTATCGTCAAACCGTTGAATCAGGGCGCCACACTCGAACACCGGAAATCGGTCTGAACTTTGGATTTTGATTGTGAAGTTTCAGAAACAGGTTGAATTCTCTGTGAGGATTTCTTCGACTATAGTCGAGGGCTGGTATAATATTTCACCCACAGCGTATACCTTTGAGACTGTATTCAATCGAGTAAAAGACGTATGAACTCCAGGCAAAAACAATCGGAAGTATCGCGGCGGGATTTTCTCCGGGTGGGCAGTTTAAGCTTTGTCGGCCTCTCCATGGCCGAGCGGGCCGCCCTCGCAGCGACACGCAGTGATCGCTCGGAGAAAAACTGCATCCTGATCATGATGACCGGCGGCGCCAGCCAGCTGGAAACCTTTGATCCCAAACCCGATGCACCTGCCGAGATCCGGGGGCCTTTGAAAGCGATCTCCACGACAGTGCCTGGTCTGCAGGTGAGTGAAGCCTTTCCGCAACTCGCACAACGTACCGGGCAGTTCTCACTGATTCGTTCTCTCTATCACGATGCCGCCCCGATTCATGAAACCGGTCACCAGTTAATCCAGACCGGTCGCGTCTCACGCGGTTCGCTGAACTATCCCTGCTTTGGTTCGGTTGTCGCCCGCCAGTGGGGACCGCGGGGCGATGCGCCACCGTTCGTTGTACTGCCTCGTCTGGTACACTCCCTGGGAGTCAACACCTACCGAGGCCAGCAGGCAACCTTCCTGGGGGAAGAGTTCGCTCCCGCCACCACGATTGGAATGAAGTCAGCTTCTACCGAATATGAAATCGAAGTCGCCGGCGAGTCTCCAGCCATCCAGCAGCAGTACGGCAAGCATCGTTTCGGCAAGCTGCTGCTCCAGGCACGGCAACTCGTTGAGCGGGGTACGCGGTGTGTCGTCGTTAATCTGTTTGATGATCTGCATGAGCAACTGACCTGGGACTGTCACGGCACCGGCGCCGGGACCGCAGGAAAAGTTTACGAATACCGCGATTCACTGGGCCCTGCTTTTGACAAAGCCCTCTCCACGCTGCTCGACGATCTGGCCTCACGTGGTTTGCTCCAGGATACGCTCGTCGTAGCCACGGGTGAGTTTGGTCGCACACCACAGATCAACGCTTCCGGCGGACGCGATCACTGGCCGCATGTCTGGTCGGCCCTCGTAGCCGGCGGTGCGACTCCCGGTGGTCGGGTAATTGGCGCCAGCGATTCGCGGGCCAGCAGTCCCGTTGAGCGGCCCGTCCATGCATCCGAACTGACGGCGAGCATTTATCAGCATCTGGGCCTCAATCCTCAGAGCTGTCTGGCACGTCAGGACGATCAGCAGATCAGCCTGGTAGATGCAGCACCGATTGGTGAACTGTTCCAGGGGTAAGCTGCGACTCTCTCAGTTTGAGGTCCTGTAGTTGATCCGCATTCAGGCGGTCTCGGAATCGGGACGTGGCAGGTCTTCCGCAAGTACCTTTTCGACTTCCTGTGGACTGCACTGAAAACAGTTGCTGATTTCCTGCGCGGAAAAGCCTGCCTGGCTTAAATAGATCATCATCAGCCGTTGCTCTGCACTCGCGGAGAGCCGCCTCCGCTCCTGCTCATACATCAGAATATCTGGGCCTGCAGCAGATTGATCAGCCGACAGCCCCTGTTGTGCCAGCGCCAGTTGCGTCCGTAGACGATTGATTTCCTGATCCGCTTCCTGCAGCAGTTCGTCCAGCACCCGCAGTCGATCTTCACTACGGGCCTCCACCTCGCGACCGTAATCGTATAGTTTGACCTCCAGCTGATTCAGCCGGTTCATCTGGTTCTGTTCCATACTGGTGAGTTCGCTGCGGGCCTCTTCCAGTGGATCCCGGTTTTTCGATTTGTGCTGTGCGCGAAAGTTTCTGCGAAGCGACCAGGCAATTACCAGGATCAGCACGCCCGTCAGAATTGTATTGGTATTATTCAGATCAAACATGTTTGGAAAGTCATCCTTTACTTCCAGACAATACCAGTGAGGAACGCATTCTGTATTCGTGGACCGTGATCTTCCTGATCAGGGGGCCGCGTCGATTAATGATCGTGATCGTGATCGTGATCTTGATCGTGGTCGTGGTCGTGGTCGTGGTCGTGGTCGTGGTCGTGGTCGTGGTCGTGGTCGTGGTCGTGGTCGTGGTCGTGGGGCGCATGTGCACCCGAATCAAATGCGGTTTCTGCAACGCCTTCCAGCAGAAACGCCGCTTCAGCCGCCCGATACACGGTTCGCAACGAAATCTGGTGGGTGGCGGCTAACTCGGCACACGCTTCATATTCGGGAGTAAAAATCGACTGGTAGTTCGGCCCCAGAGAAAGTTTCCCGGCGACTTCTCCCCAGGCGGTTTTGACCTGATGTGGTTTACGGGCGCGGATCGCACGCTGTAACTGATGTCTGCGGATGCCGAGGGTCTCGGTTTCTTCAAACAGAATTCCTTCCAGCTTCTCGGCCGACTCCGGTTTGCAGATCACACTCAGCATCACCGCAGGGCGATCCTTCTTCATCTGGATTGACGTACTGTAAACATCGAGGGCTCCCGCTGCCAGCAGCTTCTGTTTGGTATGACCGATGATCTCTCCGGAGATGTCATCCAGATTGGTTTCCAGCAGGGTGACATAATCTGTATGAGCGGGTGTCGCGACTTCGCCGACAAACAGCCTTAACAGGTTAGCTCGCTCCGGGAAGTTTTTGGTTCCCGCGCCATAGCCGATCTCTTCGATCGTCATCGGCGGAAGCATGCAGAAACGATCGACGAGCGTGGAAACAATCGCAGCGCCGGTCGGCGTGGTCAACTCAGCCTGAATTGGAATGTCCGCCAGCGGAATCCCTTTCAGCAGCTCAGCGGTTCCCGGTGCAGGAACCGTGCAGATTCCATGATCGATCTTGATCTGTCCAAAGCCGGTAGGAACCGGGCTGCAGAGAACCTGGTCAACTCCCAGCAGATCAAAGCCGATCGCGACGCCGACGATGTCCACGATCGAATCGATGGCTCCCACTTCATGAAAGTGGACCTTGTCGATTGATGAACCGTGCACCTTGGCCTCCGCGCCTGCAATCGCCGAAAACAGCGAGAGGGCCAGTTCGTACTGGCGGGGCGTAAGCTTATCCGACTGCTTCAATATCGTGACGATATCACCCAAATGCCGGTGTGCATGCTGCTCGGGATGTTCGATGGTGACATAGGTCGCGTGAAAGCCCCCCTTGATTGTTGAGGAGAACGTCAGTTTCACGCCGGGCAGTCCCAGGGAATCGATGCCGGCACAAATCTGATCCGGGTCCACACCCGCATCCACGAGGGCGCCGAGGGTCATGTCGCCGCTGATTCCAGTAGAACAGTCTAAGTAAGCAATCCGCACAGTCAGGTATCCAGGGAAAAAGGGTTAAAAACAGGAAGCGAATTCTAAAGATAACGGGCAGGATCTCCAAGATCAATTCGCTGTCAGGCACCGCTGGAGAAACGGGGTAAGTTTATATCTCACAGCAGGATATCAAGCAGCGGCATCTCCAACCAAGTGGGGAAAACGCAGGAATATCGCGGGTTTCGTGCTGTGAGGAAGAAAAATGCGCCGTGACAGGACGGGCCTTCAACGCTGATAGATGGGCAGGTATTGGTATTCGACCGCCAGAGCGAGGACTGCCAGTGAGGTCGCATAGACCTTGCCGGCTTCTTTTTCGCTCCCCTTGGTTGCCAGCCAGCTGCCGTCATGCTTCTGCATCTCCAGCAGTTGGGGCATGATCGTATCCCGGGTTTTTTTCCAGTACTCGCCCCCCATCTGGAACATCCCGACACTGCAGTAATAAGCCCCGTAGAAATAATAGAATTCATCCGGGTGCAGGGGACGCTGTACGAGATAGTCGCCGGCTTCAAGGGCATCCTTGGTGTGATGCTGTCCGCAGATTTCCAGCGCCAGGATTCCGGTTCCCGTTCGCGTTGCACTGGGAGCACCGCCGGGTTGATAGGCAAAGCCCATGTTGTTCCGTCCCCGACAGTGGCGGACATACGCGACCGCTTTATCGATCTGATCTGCAGAGATATCACAGCCGATGTTCTTTGCGGCACGAAGGGCCAGCAGCTGCCAGCCGGTCACACTCAGATCGCTGTCTTTACTCGTCTGGTTATACCGCCAGCCTCCGGCGTTCCGTTTGTCTTTGGGAACATTCTGGGCTGCGACAATCAGTTTCACCGCCCGCTCCAGCACCTGACGACACTTTTTCTCCCGTTCACCTGTCAGCATCCCGGCCACTTCGGCCAGCATCAGCGTACTGATCCCATGGCTGTACATCGGCCCGTGACTCTTGTGGTGCACCACCAGCCCGTTATCTGCCTGGTGTGCGAGGACCCAGTCGATGCCTCTGTTGATCTGGTCACCATAAGGTCCCTCTTCGGGCACATACCCGGCAGCCATGAATGCCATGATCGCCAGGGAGGTCGCGGCCGTCGATTCACCGTAAGAATTAAACGACCAGGCTCCGGAAGGCTGTTGAGTTTTTGATAGAAACTGAATTGCCCGCTGGATACTCTCGTCAGTTTTCTTTTTCTGTGCGTCCAGCTCCTGTGCCCGGCAGAGGGCAGGGGAGAGCAGCATCAGCAGTCCCAGCGGGTAAGCGATCAGCCTGAGTAACATTGAATTATCCTGTGATTGAAATCGAACCGGTCGCTTATTTGCTGTCGGATTTCGATTTGGCGATGGCTTCAAAATAATGTTTGATCAAGCGGGCGTATTCGGGATCGGTTCTGCTTTGCGAACCTTGCAGAATCTCGGTATCCAGTTCGCCGGGCAGCTCGCCCCAGTTGCGATTGGACATGGCTTTCAGCTTCATTTCCAGTTTGCTGAAGTCTACATTCGTGCGGGCACCGCCCCCTTCGCTTTCTCCCTGACCTTTACCGGGGGCCATATTGCGGGAAGCGGTCTGGGACTGCTGACCCTTACCGGGATCGGAACCCTGCTGGGCTTTCGACTTCAATTCCGTCGCTGCCTGCGAAAGGGATTCCGCTGCCTGTTTGAGCGATTCCGCTGCCTGCTGCTGGGCAGACTGTTTTCCAGCCTGACCCGATTCTGCCGACTGTTGACTCTGGTTTTTCCCCTGCTGGCCTTGTTGACTTTCGGAGGATTTCCCATTCTGACCCGATTGGGAATCACCCTGAGCCTGCTGCTGCTCGCCCGATTCGGTTGCTTCCTGTTTCTGGTCGGCTGGATTCGACGAGTCCGGCTGTGACTCGGCATCGCGGGGAACGGACTGCTGCTGTTCGTTTTGAGCCATCAGTTGATCCAGGGCACTTTTGAATTCGGGGTTCTGCTCCATCTGTTGCTGTGCCTGGCGGAGCTGCTGAGCAGCATCGGTGACCTGGTTGCCGACCTTTTCGGGAACCGGCGAATCATTGGCTTGCTGCTTGCGAGACTGCTGTGCCTGTTGGGCGGCAGCCTGTAATGCCTGGGCCGCCTGCTGAGCCTGTTTCGCAGCCTGTGCCAGGTCTTCCTGTTGCAGATTATCGACCGCCTGTTGCATTGACTGACCAGCCTGTTCAGTCTGCTTGCGACTCTGATCTGCCTGGCGGCTCTCTTTATTCAGTTTAATCGGATCGTTTTCCAGCTTCTGCGAAGCCTCAGAGAACTGTCGCGTTAATTCCTGGGTCTGCTGAGCCAGCGTCTGTTGAGAATTCTGGATCGCTGCCTTCCGTGCCTCTTCCGAATTGGAGGCTTCTGCCAGCTTGTTGGCGACTTCACCCTGCAGTTGTGCCATGCGTTCTGCTTCTTCGAGGAACGCATCCCGTTCGGTATTCTGCTGCTGTTCTTTGCGTGCCTGTTGGGCTTCCTTGATTTCGTCCGCAATCTGAGCAGCCCGATTGGCAGCCTGGCTTGCTTCGTGGAACTGCCCCACATTGGCCTGCTGTTCTGCCTGGATCGCTTCGCGCGCCATCTGAGCCGCCTTTTGTGTCGACTCCGATTCGGCGCCAAACTTCTGGGCTGTCTCCAGCAGGAAGTTCGCTGCGGCATCCGCCAGATTTCGTTGCTCCTGTTGCAGGGCACGCATCTTTTCCTGAGTCGTAGATTGTGCTTGAGCCCGGGCGGGCTCGTTGCTCATGTTGGTTTCGGCAGGCTGACTGTTCGTAGACGGCTCGTTGTTAGCAGCCGTAGTAGCGGCGTTTTGCGGAGCATCGCCATTTGCCGGGGCCGCGGGTTGAACCGGAGGTGTCGCTGTATCGTTGCCTTGAGGTGCAGCACCCTGTGGGGCCGCCGGTTCAGGCGCTTTCGCATCGCGGGGCAGGGGGCGTCCAGCAGATACCGGGGCCTGCTGCTGCATCGCATCAGCGAGTTGCTGTTGTGGCTCGACCAGTTGCGATGCCTGGGTGACCAGCGAATCAAGCTGTTTTAATTGAAAGTTGCGGGCAGCATCTACCAGTTCCGGTCGACGCTCCAGCAGGTCATCCAGGTCTTTCGTCAGACGGGACTGACGGTGTTTGAGTTCGGCCTGTTCGTTCGACAGCTCCTGCTTCATTTCCGGTGTCAGTTTTAACTGCTGATGCGGATCATTCTGTTTCTCAGGCGTCTTGTTATCCGCCTGCTGCTCCTCCTCTGGTTTTTGCATCTGCTGTTTGACCGACTCTACCTTGTCGTTGAACGCCAGCATGTCGTTCGCCAGGTGATCGGTCTCTTCCGCCAGACGATCCAGATTGTGTAGATCGTTTTCCAGTTCGACCAGTTTTTCATACTGGCGTACCAGGTCATCGATCTTCTTTTCTGTCTGTTGCATGGCGGCAGGTACCGGTTTGAGTTCCTGCTGCGCCTGTTGTCGATTGTCAGCTGCTGACGCGGATTTCAGTGTATCGTGGTTTTTGACGAAGTCGTTCCGGGCGAGGTTCTGTGTCTGCTCTGCTAATTTCTGATAGAGGGGCAGTTCCAGAAATTCATTCGCCACGGTTTCCAGCTGCTGAGCCAGCTTACGTTCCTGTTTGGTCAGCTCTTGCAAAGACTGTTCATCCTCGGGGGAGAGCGATTCCTGCTTTTTCTGATCTTTCAGGTCGGCAATCTCTTGCTTGACCTGTTCTTGATGTGTCTTGAATTCCTGCTGAATCTTCTTTAACTCATCCCGCAGTTTCTGCTGCCGGGCTACGACACCTGCCGAAAGCTGTTGCTCTGCATTCTTATCAATGCCGAAGACACGCGGCGTCGACCAGACCACATTCGGCCCCGGAACTTCGCGATTGTCTGCAGCCTTGATGCGATAGGTAAAAATATCCGCCTGATCAGCCTTGAGTTCTTTGAGATCGATTTTGAATTCATGGTCCACCGTGGAAGTTCCCAGCTTGTCGGCGGGAACTTTGACCACGGTCGCTTTCTCGTCCAGTTTCTGAATCTCCAGTTCCAGTTCATTCACGGCATAGTCGTCCAGAACTTTGACAGGAACCGAGAATGTTTCACCAGGTTTATAGAACTCCGGCTGATTGTAGAGCGACAGTTCGATTTCCGGTGCGCGGTCCTGAGTGATCTTGACCAGATGCTCAGAAGTCTGGTTTTTCAATCCGCCCTCTTTACTGTGAAACTCGATATGAAAGATGAAGCTCTGGTTGCCAACGGGCAGATCCAGTTGTGCAGTCAGCTGATCCTGACCGATGTTCAAAGGTTGCTCTTCGACCGGCGGACGTTCGTTGTTCTCTGCACCAGATGCGTAGTACTGATAAAAGAGTGTGGCCTGACTGATCGGTCGATCGAACGTCAGCTGCAGGGCGATCTGGCTCTGTTCCATCACGCGGATTTCGCTGGGAAGCACCGTCAACTCTTCCGCTGCCTGTCCGGTATAACGGGGCGGCGTGATGACCACTCGCGTATCGGTGATCGAGGGGGGCTCAGCCACCTGGATGGTATACTGCTTCGTGCGGCTCGATCCGCTGGAGATTGAATAGGTAAATCCGCTCAACAGTCGCGAAAACTGAGTTGTGTAATGACCGGCTGCCTGATCGAGATCCATCCGGCGTGAGAAAGGTTGTCCTTCCGCGTCTTCCCAGGCAATCCAGACTTCATCAATGGTTCCCGGCTGCTTGGTGTGCCAGTGAGGAGTGGCGATGATCTGCAGGTCCTCGCCGCGGGCCACTGTTCCATCTCCCGGTTCAACTTCGAAATAGAGCGAACTGACCGTCGCGAAATTCCCCCAGGGAACAATACTGCGCGAAATCAGCAACTGATAAGCGTCGGGCCAGAACAGCAGCGGCGTCAGGAAGATGATAATGGCAATCCCGGCACTCATCACGAAACGCATCGCGCGATCGGAGGGGACCGAGTCGGTAATATTGAAGTTTGTCAGCGAAGCGATGGTCTCCCGCGCCAGGCGTTCGCGCATCACGGAGGAACTCGTGTCGTCGTGGGCGACGGAGAGTTCCAGGACAGACGTCAGTCGTTCGTTGAGAGACGACTGCGATTCCTCGACAATCGCCGCCAGTTCGATGGGGGTCCGTTTATGAAGGACCCGCCGGAACATTCCAAACCAGAGACAGGCTACCAGGACTGTTAGTGAAAATGAGGTCAGTGCAATCCGGGCCGTGTTATTCAGTGAGAACACAAAATCGAGACTGATCTGCACCGTCACCAGGCAGATCAGAACCAGGATCACAAACCCCAGTCCCCGCAGCAGAGCCAGTGAGCGGATGCGTCGATCCAACTGGCCTAATTGCCGTTTGAGTTCATTGACGAATTGATCTAACTGTCCATCCATAGTCGTTCTCTGAGAGAAGTAGTGATCTGGTCAGGGTTTGCGAGCGATCAGAACCGTCCGGGAATCGAACATCCGGGTTGCAGGCCGGATCGGGAGCCGGAACGGAACTCCTGATATTGTAACAGGAAATTCCGTGAAATAGGGATGAAAAAAGGGTGGGAACCCTAAAAACTTTTAAGGCAGGCCGTTCAGCTTACGCAGAGCCCATTCGACAGTCAGGATTCCCATGATCAGTACCAGAATCAGCCAGTGATCCCAGAGCGAAACTTCGTCCTGGTTGGAGATTTCCTGGTTCAGATTGGGGATCAGCTCCAGCAACTCGTCAATCGTTCCCGGGGTCAGCAGTTTCCCTCCACTCGACTCAGCCATTTCGGTGAGCAGTTGCGGGTTGGAGGCAAGATTGCCTAGCTCGATTGTCTTGACTTCATGCACAAACAGGGGCGTGACAATTTCCTTGTCGCCCGGCTGCTGAGTCGACGGTTTCAGCCTCAGTTCGTATTCTCCCGGATCCAGCTCGGGGAGGTTCGCCTCCTGCAACTGGGGATTGTTTTTCTGGGTCTGCAGTTCGAATGAAGCAACGATCTGATCCGGCTCCGCTGCCCGGACGATTTCGACGGTTGATTTTATATTCGGGTGTTCTTTCAGATACTCCTGAGTCCATCGCGCGGTCGCGGTCGCGATTTCGCCGGCGTCGACATCGGTTTTATTCAGACTGAATTTGACGAACTCATTCCCTGCCGAGGCTTTGTTACGTGCGGCCCAACGGGCCATCTGGCCCCAGAAACGATGATGGTAGCGATCTCCCATGCGGAACCGCCAGCGCCAGGTACTGTCGATCCCAATCCAGATGACCTGTCCCGCGCCATATTGCCTGACCACAATCACGCCATCCCGCTCTTCGTTCAACGGCGCGTTAAAGGGAGACAGACCATAGGCGAGGACCGTTGCCCCCGGTTTGAGTGTCCCCTGCAGAAACCAGAGGTGGCCCGGAAGATTTTTCCAGATATCCCGATTCACATCCGGAGTGGCATCAAACTGGAACAGGGGCTCCAGCTCTCCCTCGGGGGTCAGGGCCAGATGCATGCCTCGTTCATTGGGGGGGACTTTGAAATTTGCCTGGTTCCAGTCGACGATACTCAGATCTTTCACGGGCAGCAGTTCGCTCAATGTTTGCGAACGGTGTTGCAGCGGTAGATATTTTTTGCCTGCCAGCAGTACCAGGGTCCCTCCCTGATCGCCGACAAACGCTTGAATCTGTTTCCAGTGTTCTTCCTGGACATGTTCGGGCGAGACATCGCCGATAATGATCAGATCTTTGTCGGCAAACGGCTTTGGCTGTTCTGCATTATTTTCAGCCACCTGGTTTGGCTGCGGGGCGTTGATCAACAGCTGATTCGGAAAGAAGGGCTGCGGCAACAGGCCCATGTAAGGCTGTTCGAACAGCACCTGCTGCAGATCGATGCGTTTGTCCCGTTCCAGGGCGTTGTGCAGGAAACGGAATTCCCATCGCGCGGTCTCCTCCACCAGTAGCACATGCGATTTGTCATCGACGAAATTGATCGCGAAGGTTTTCTCGTTATTATCTTCACGTGTTTCTCCGGGAAGAATGTCCGTTTCCAGCCGGTACTCCTGTCGTCCCGGCTGATCGGATCCCAGTTCAAATTCGAGTAACTGACTCACACCGGAAGACTTGAAGCGTTTCACCGCCAGTTCCTGGTCTCCCTGCATCAGTGCCACGCGGACGTCCTGTCCCTCAAAACCACTCGTGCCGATGCGGGCTTTGAGCAAAGGCTTGTCGTCTTTGAATGCAGTCTGCGGGTAATCGAGGGCAGATACGGAGATGTCTTTTGGCTGATTCGCCGATCCGAGCAGCACTGGATAGACGGGGACCTTCATCTGCCCCAGTTGTTCTGCAGTCGAGACCGGATCTAACTGGCTGTTATCGCGTCCGTCGGTCAGCAGGATGTAACCGGAAATCGGTGAGTTGCCGGACTCCGAACCGCTGCCCGCTGCTTTCAGCGCCTGTGACAGATTCGAAAGTTCCATATGTACCTGGTCGGGAACTTCCGCCAGTGAATTCTCCAGGGTTGTCTGTTCGGTGGGGACCGCATCACCGGCAAACAGGACCAGGTCAATGTCGCCGCGCTGTTTCAACTGGTCCAGAATCGGATGCGCGGGATTGGTCAGCAGCTTCTGGGCGATCTCTTTGCGGGACATCTGGTCGATTTCGTCAAAAATCGTTTCCAGATTCTCGCGGCGGCTCTCCGCCAGTTGGGTCCGTTTATCCGGGTTCGCTGTCTCACTCTCTTCGACCCACGCAGGCTCTTCACCCGCTGCATAAGCTGCCTCCCACCGATCGAGTCGTGCGTCGATCTGATCGTTGCCAATCATTTTCAGGGCCCGCGCCAGTTGCAGCTTTTCCAGCTTGCTCGCGTGGCGGTCCTGCGTATTCATACTGTCCGAAACATCCAATGCAACAATCAGACGGCCTGTTTTTTCGGTATTGAATGACCAGGTAAGCACTGGCTCGAGGAAGGTGAGGAGAATTAGAATCAAAGCGGAGATGCGGAGCGCCATCAGTGCGTTGCCGATGCCGTGCGAGACCAGTCGCCGCTCGTAACGGAACAGCAGGATGATGCTGACCAGCACCACCAGCACCGCGCAGACGCTGACGATGGTCCACCCGCTCCATTCGAGGCTGTTAAACTGGAAATGCTTTTCCATCAGTAGGACAACGTTCTTTAATTCAGGTTTCTCTGGGAATTATTGTTTCTCTTCCGGGAGCGACACATGCCCTCCCTGCACCAGTCGCCGGGTCAGGAACATTTCCCCAACCATCAGTAGTAAAAAGATCAATAATAGAAAACGCCAGAACTCGGTCTCCGACACATCGGAGAACATCAACTGTTTCAGTTCGTCCAGCGTTTTGAAAAAAGTAAAGTGATACGAGTCTGTCAGCGATTTCTGCTCGACTTCCGAGAGTGGCGTCAGGTTCGATTCGCTGCGATCAAAATTGACGACGAATCGATCAGACCTCAGTTCCTGGTTCTGGTCTGATTTCGGATTCAATTGATAGACGCCGGGCAGAGCGGTGTTCGTGCACTGAAAGGTCGCACCATTGACAGCCTGATCGATGGTGCCAACCGCCGGTTTCCCGTTGGGATCCAGAAAGGTGAACTGTTCAATGGTCGTCCCGCCCGGCACCGGAACCACAATCGGCTCATCGAGTTGCAGGTTGCGGAATACGCGTCCAGAGGAAAGCTCAAACACCGCCTCGTGAAGGAACGGAACATAATCCGGCTTGCTGGGTAGATTGTTCCAGTCCGCATCGAGCGAGGATGTCATCAGTAGCACACGTCCTCGTGCGTGGTTCATCATCACCAGTAATGGTTTCTGATTGGACAGCCTGGCGATGGACTGGGGGGCTGTCGAAGGACTGGAGTCGGTCGCATCCCCTTGCTCCTCAGCAGGGAGAGCCTCGATATCCAGTAGTGTAAGATCCCACCAGTGATTGAACCGCGCCGCGGTCAAGCCGTTGGCATATTCACCGCGAAAACGTTTCAGCCAGGGGGTCTGCAGGCTGTCGGAGTCGATCTGTATTACGTTACCGAATTCAAGACCCTGGGCGGCTTCCTTTGATTTCAGCTCAACGGGGATCAATCCCTCAGCTTTGAATAACTGTCGCTGGTACTGTTCCGGATCGACCTGGTCCCCCAGAGCCAGCATGACGCCACCCCCCTGTTGATTGACAAAATCGATCAGAGCTCCCGCCTGCACGTCAGTCAGCGCATCGACGTTTGCCAGGATGACCACCGCCTGGTTTTTCAACAGGTCTGCAGTAAGCTGGTCTTTTTCTATAACCGTGGTCTGAATCCAGGGAGTCCGGTTCGTGGGTGCCGTGAGTGCCAGGTTGGCGAAAAAGACTTCACTGCGGGTCGGGTCGAAACTGGGCGTGCCATCTACCAGGAGCACAGGCAGTGCGCTGGTGACCTGCAATGCTGCATCCGAACGGTCATCGCCAGGCAGGTTGTCTGGATCAAGGACGACGCTAATGACGTGCGTCCCTTCCTGGTCGAAGCGATGCTGAAACTCGACAGCAGCTTCGCCGTGATTTTCAATTTTGATCGACTGCGTTTTTTCTTTGATCCGCTGACCGTCGATTTCGAAATAGACCGGGCAGATCAGCGTCGGCTCCGGACCGTCATAGCGGATGGTGGTCGAAATGCGGACAGGCAGATTTTTGACGCAGACTTCCCGCGAAAGGGTGAGCTGGTCCACGCGCAGGTTGGATTGCAACCCTTCATTTTTTTCGCCGGCAACATTGGTCGCCCAGAGGTCGATCGGAACTGCAGACTGCTGCATCAGATCATTAACCTGATCCCAGAGCAGTGTGTCCTGGGGTGTCCAGCCGAACGCCTGGTCGTCGGTCAGCACGATGATCTCGCGTTCGAGGTTAGATGTCTTCCCCAGGATCTGAATCGCTTTGCTGACAGAATTCGCGAGATTCGATTCGCCTGCAGGTGGCGGCAACTCGTTCAGCTTCTCGCGGACCATCGCAAAATTATGGGTGGGAGATTCGGTTACCAGTCGCGGTTGATGCCGGGCATCAATGACTGAAATCGTGTCACCGGGATTCAGTTCTTCCAGAAAGCGATGCACCCATTGAATGGCTGCGGAGTGAGGCGTGGTTGTTTCCCCTTCCCAGCCCATACTGTAGGAACCGTCGATGACAAAGACGACGTCTCGAGACTGGGTTGAAATGAACTGGGAGAGAAAACCACCGGAAATCCACGGGCGGGCCAGCGCGAAGGTGATCAATGCGACCAGCAGCATGCGGATTGCCAGCAGAAGCCAGCCTTCCAGGCGGATCCGTCGTCGCGTGCGGCGGCCCAGTTCCAGAAACTGCATCGCTCCCCACTGCACAATGTCATATTTCTTGCGGCTCAGTAAATGCACCAGTATCGGCAGCGATAATCCCAGCAGGCCGAGAAGCATCATCGGATTTAGGAAATCAAATGTCATGACTGCCTGCTGAGAACGGGTATGGGACTGGAATTGAGCACGAGGATGGTTTCAAAAGGGAGACAAGCCGCATTATATGGTGAAATCGTTGTAAATGGTATCGCCTGTCTGATTTCCTTTTTCAGGGAGACTTAAGTACAGATTTGCATGGAACCGGTTGGGAATTCCCTGTCCAACGATTATGATGGACTCAACGGCCCTCTGTAAACATGTCCGCCCCCATTTAATTCTGATTCGACCCTCCTGAGAGACCAACGAGGCTGATAGTATGCTGTCCTGTTCTACGAAACTTCTCCCCGTTCTGTTAGTCACGATTTCTCTGTTTTGCAGCGTCCCTGCGATTTCCGCACAGGAAATTAAGCCCGATCAACTGAAGTCGGCTTATGACGTTGTAGTCTATGGGGGAACATCCGGAGGCATTGCAGCCGCGCTTCAGGCACACCGCATGGGGAAAACCGCACTGCTGATCGAGCCGGGAAAACATCTGGGCGGTCTCTCTTCCGGCGGACTGGGGGCGACTGACATCGGCAACAAAGCTGCGATTGGCGGCATCGCCCGGGAATTCTACGGAAGACTGGGTACGTATTACAGTCAGGATGATTCCTGGGTTTATCAGAAACAGAGTGACTACAAGAGCCGCCGCAAAAATACATCTGAAACCGAAATGTGGACTTTCGAACCTCACGTCGCGGAAGCGACCTTTGAGCAGATGCTGACCGCCGATCAGGTTCCCTGGCTCAAACAGCAGCGACTCGATCTGAAACAGGGCGTTCAGAAAGCAGAGGGACGCATCTCCGCGATCAAAATGGAAAGCGGTCTGGTTGTCAAAGGCAAGGTCTTTATCGACGCGACTTATGAAGGTGATCTGCTGGCGGTCGCCGGCGTCTCCTATCATGTCGGTCGCGAGTCAAACGCCACTTACGGCGAAACCTTAAACGGGATTCAGACCCGCAATGCCGTCTTTCATCAGTTCATCAAACCCGTCGACCCCTACGTCGTTCCCGGAGACAAGAGTAGTGGCCTGCTCCCCGGGGTGCAGCAGGAAGGACCCGGCGGCAAAGACGGAGACGGCGACCACCGCGTGCAGGCTTACTGCTTCCGCATGTGTACCACGGATGTCCCCGAGAACCAGCGGGAATGGGTGAAACCGGAGAATTACGACCCCCAGCGATACGAACTGCTGTTACGCAACTTTGAAGCCGGCGATCACCGTGTTCCCTGGAACCCGGTTCTGATGCCGAACCGTAAGACCGACACGAATAATAATTTTGCGATCTCGACCGATAACATCGGGATGAACTACGAATACCCCGATGCGGATTACGAGAAACGCGATGAGATCTTCCAGGAGCATCTGACTTACCAGCAGGGATTGATGTGGACCCTGGCCAACAGCCCCCGCGTACCTGCTGAGGTGCAGAAACAGTTCCAAAAATGGAAACCGACGAAAGACGAATTTCAGGAGACTGCAGGCTGGCCCTTTCAGCTTTACGTGCGTGAAGCCCGCCGCATGATTTCGGAATATGTCATGAACGAGAAACATTGCACGTCGGAACTAATCGCCGAAGACAGTATCGGTCTGGCCGCATACACAATGGACTCACACAATCAGCAGCGATATGCCATTGATGGTAAGACTCTCAATGAAGGAGATGTGCAGGTCGGCGTTCCGAACCCCTATCCGATTTCCTATCGTTCCATCCGGCCCCGCAAGTCCGAATGTCAGAACCTGCTGGTGCCGGTTGCGATGGCTGCTTCACATATCGCCTACGGGTCCATTCGTATGGAGCCTGTATTTATGGTCCTGGGACAGTCTGCAGCGACTGCAGCCAGTCAGGCCATTGATGCTGATTCCGCGGTACAGGACATCGATTACCCGCAACTCCGCAAACAACTGCTGGCTGACAAACAGGTTCTGATCTGGACCGGTCCCCGCAAGGAACCACCGATTCGCGTTAAATCGCTGGCAGGTATCGTGGTGGATGATCGAGACGCCCGAAGTTCACTCGGCTGGAAAAAAAGTTCATCCATCACCCCCTATGTCGGACAGGGCTATCAGCATGATGGCGACACTGACAAGGGAAATCGGAAAATTGTCTTCACAGCAGAGATTCCACAGGATGGCATTTACGAAGTGCGTGTGTACTACGTTCCCTCATCCAACCGCGCCACTAACGTTCCTTATGAACTGCGGACTGCTGAGGGACCAGTGACCGTTCGTGTCAACCAGCGTAAAAAGCCCGAGCAGGGTAAATATCAGGTGCTCGGGACATTCCTGTTCAAATCAGGAAAACAGGAAATTCTCAACGTTTCGAACCAGGGGACCGATGGGCATGTCATTGTAGATGCCCTGCAACTGGTTCCCCTCGAGTCGAAATAGGAGGAAGCGACAGCAGGCACTCGATGAAAAAGCAGGCACAGCGTTTTTCATTCAGCATTACTGCGAACGGGAAGGTTTCTCATGCGACAGCTTTATTTCAGGTTCTCTCTCTCTTCCTGCCTGATTATATTCACGACATTATTGACCGCGCAGCAGCTTCACGCGGATCTGTTTACCTACATCAATGAAGAAGGAGCCGTAGTAACGGAGGAAGCGACATTATACGGCTCCGGAAAAGAAGCGGGCGAAATGCTGCACGCGCTGCTCAAGCCGGATGGATCACTGACTCTTGTTCCACAAGGCAAGATTCAGAAACGCGAACTGAAGGCACCTCCCAAGCCCCTGACCGTCGAACAAATGGCCAAAAACCTGGAGAAGAAGTTCGGCGCGAAAACGTTTCGCTATTACATCGAAAAGCCATTCGTCATCGGCATCGTGCTGGCGGCACCGCTGGATGGTTCGGATCGAACCGAAGTCCGCGTGCAGTCGTTCATGAAAAAAGCGGGACGCTTCATGCACAATGTGGACGTCATCTTCGAAACCTATTCGCGGAAGATGGGGATCGAACTGCAGGATTATGAATTCCCGATGGCCATGCTGATTTTCGAGTCGGACGACGACTTCGAAAGCTTCGCGAAAGAAACCACTGGCCTGGGTGACGGCGCGTCGAATGTGCTTGCTTACTATTCGGGGATCTCCAATAACCTGATTCTCCGCATGAGTGAGTGCAGTTCGTTTGATACACCGCTACACGAAGCGATTCACCTGCAGACGACCAATCGCGGTGTGGTCAAACGCCTGGCTCCGATTCCCACCTGGTTTATGGAAGGAATCGCAACCGGCTTTGAAGGGGATGGCGACCGAATCAACGTCAGCCCGGAACGGATCAATACGCATTACGCTCTCTTGTCTGGTATCGCGAAGCTCCTCAACTGGGGAGAAGTCGTGGCCCTCAATGGCGTCTTTCAGGGAAGTATCCTTTCCGGGGATGCTTACGTGCATGCCTGGGGACTGCATTGGATGCTGGTGACGCAATACCCCGATGAATATGTCAAGTACGTTCAGCACCTTTCGACTAAGGAACCTTTCGAGGAGACCTCGCCGAAGCAGCGCTACGACGACTTTGTCAAGATTCTGAAAGTCCGTCCCGAATCGCTACAGCTGCGGTTTAAAGTGGAACTGATTCAGGCAATCCTCAATCAGAAAATCAAACTACCGCCGCTCGAAGACCGGACAGTCCATCTGGAAAAACACAAACAGGAAATGGCCATCGTTAAAGTGACGGCGACCGCTTATTCCCGGCTCGCACCACCCCGGATTGAAGGCTGGCTGCAGAACATCTCTCCCTTTCGACCAATGACGTTTCACGTCACGGTGCAGACGGATGCCGGCACTTACGCCGAATGGTACTTGCCCGAAGTCGGAATCCGCCGCAAGGTCAAGCTGAATCCGCAGATTGCCAGACAGTTGATGCGGGGCGGGCAGGGAGGTCAGTGGAAGACTTACCATGTCGAAGTCGAGTCTGCCTATCCCGGTAGTGAGACCGCGCAGGCCTGGGCTGCGGGAAGACTGCCGGTACCTGTTGTGTCGCGCCGCGTTGAGATACAATCTGGTAACTGAACCCATTCGTAAAGTTAAAGGACGAACGATGAAACTCTCCCTCTCGGTGCGGATCGCGGAAGCGGCCTGCAAAACCAGGTTGAATATCCCCTTTGCGGAACTGGCGCAGATGGCCGCAGATCTGGGGTATGCGGCTCTCTGTATGCGAGCCAGCGTCGTGGGGGTACAGAGTTCCGATGCGGAACTTCAACAGGTGAAATCGATCGTCGATGCCGCCGGTCTGGGGATCTCCATGATCACCGCCGACATGAATATTCCTCAGAATAATGATCAGTCCCCCCAGGCATTGCAGGATTTCGAACCGACGCTGCACGTCGCTGAAATGCTGGGAAGCCCACTGGTGCGAGTCTGCCTCAAACAGGAGTCCGATATCCCACACGCTCAGAGGGCCTGTGATCTGGCGGCAGAACGGGGTGTGCAGCTGGTACATCAGTTTCATCCTGCCTGTCTGTTCGAGGAACTGGAACGCTCGATCGAAGTCTTAAAGCAGATTGATCGTCCCAATTTTGGCGTGATCTATGAACCAGCCAGCCTGTTGATGTGTGGACAGCCATATGGCGAATCCGTCATGCGGCAGATTCTACCCTGGCTGAAAAACGTGTATGTGCAGAATCTGGTCATTACCGAGGACGGGCCCGATCACCTGGAGACCTGGTGCCTGGGAGACCGTCCCTTTCAGTTACTTCCCTACTGGGATGAGAGCGGCCGTGGAATCAATTTTCGCGAAGTGCTGGCAGGATTAAATGCGGTGGACTATGATGGCTGCTTCACCATCCATCAGGCGGAAGGTATTGTCACCGCCGACGATGCCCGCAATTATGCGGCTCGCTGTAAAGAGTGGGTGGAATCGCTCAACTCCTGACAGATTCAAAGATGGGAATGAAGAAAGCTTTTGTCGTCAGTTTCGAACAGTTGCCCGCATTTTTGCTGGGCTGTTACGGGCATCAGTGGATTGAAACACCCAACTTCGATCGCCTGGCGTCCCAGTCCGTAGTGTTCGATCAGCATTTTGCGAACGATCTCACCTCGCAGAGCAACACGTTTCCCTGGTGGACGGGACAGACTGTTCCCGCTCAAAACAATTCTTCAGCAAGTGAGACCGCCTGTTTCGTCTCACGCTTGAAAGCACAAGGCGTGCTTTCCAGGTTGCTGCTCGAGACGGAAACTGACGTCGGTCGCACCTCATCGATGCGTGAACAGGAACCGTTCTTTAATCAATTCGATGATGTAACAACGGTAACCGGAAAGAACGGTTATGAGCTCAGCGAAGCAGATTCCCCATTCGCGCAGCTGATTCAGACTGCCCTCGAACGCCTGCCCGACTGGATGGCATCGCCCGATGATCAACTGGTCTGGCTTCGTTCAGAAGGAGTGCCTCTACTGCCACTGGCACCGGAATTCTATGCCACGCTCTACCTGGATGAAGTCCTCGATCAGGGAGACGATACAGAGGAAGAGAGTGAATTCGTCGCGGATGAACTTCCGCTAGAGCCTGCAGAAGAGGATGTTTCTGAGGAAGAGCTGGATGATGACCTTGATCTTGAAGAGGACGATGACTGGGAAGAGCTGATTAGTGCTGTCGTCGCCCTGTTTCAGAGCCCGGAGGAATGGGGCGATCTGGATGATGACGAACGCCGGATGGCGCGGGCCGTCTACGCAGGCTACGTCACACTACTCGATCAGTGGCTGGGACGCTTCCTGGATTCCCTGCTCGAGTACGCAGAACAACACTCCATTTTATTGATCGTCACGGCGGCACGCGGTGGTAGTTCGCTGCTCGGTCCCGTAAGAGACGTGGAAGACTGGGGACTGTTCGAAGAAACCACGCACGTCCCCCTGTTGATTTTTGACTCCGGGAATCAGCAGCAGGGGAACCGACGCCAGTTCCTCTCACAATCGGCAGATATTCCCACCACATTATCAGCCTGGTGGAGCCTCGAACCTGCAGAAAATACGGTAGGGGGAACGGACCTCCTGGCGCTGATTGCAGGTCAGGATGACATGGCGGAACCGGTCATTCACGCTGCCAGCGATGAGGCGGTTGCAATTCGTACCCCGGAATTTTATTATCTCCAGCGCCGAAACCAACAGCCATCTGACGCAGAGCACGAAACGCATCCCCTCCCGGAGACAGCACCTGTTCAGCTCTATCAGAAACCTTCAGATCGCTGGGACGTCTACGAGCAGCATTCACAGCACCCGGAGACGGTGGCTGCGTTTGCAGAACTGCTGAATTCAAAACAGACCGGAAGCACATCATGAAGATCTATCATAATCCCCGCTGTGGCAAGAGCCGCCAGACACTCGCCTTGATTGAAGAGGCGGGTATTGAACCTGAGGTCATTGAGTATCTCAAGACTCCTCCCACGGCTGAAGAACTCGATGCCATCCTGAAGAAGCTCAAATTGGAACCACAAGAGTTGATGCGGAAGGGTGAAGCGATCTATAAAGAACTCAAGCTGGCAGAGCGGGAACTGAGCCGAGATGAAGCAATCGCTGTCATGCTGGAGCATCCCAAGTTGATCGAACGACCGATTGTCGTTCAGGGACGCAAAGCGGTCCTGGGACGCCCCCCTGAAAATGTGAAAGAACTGCTGTAGGAAATTTTTTTCTACAGATTGCGGCCGACGAGTAGACCAATCGCGAAGGTCAATGCACCAAACGTCAGCAGCAGAATGAACCAGGTGCCGGTAGGTAATTCAAACCGGGCACTCCGTTTCAGTTTTCCCTTCTTTTTTTCTGCCAGTACATTCGATGCCCGCTGTTGTGCGAGGCTGGCCAGATGAGACAGCTCTGCTTCATGGTTCACGTCCGTCACATCAGTCACAGCCACATTCTGCTGGCTGACCGGAGTGATCGGAGTCTCAGGTGTCGGGTGCGAGGCAGGTGCTTCAACCGGTTCGGGGGTAGAGGAGGTTTGCACCGATTTAACGGGGATCGCCTTAAACGCCTCTTCAGGAACGGAGACTGGCTCCTTTGAAGTGGATGTTTTAGCCTGGCTCTGAAGTTCGTGCTGCTTTTTCTCCAAGGTCACATTACTGCCCAGGGCGGCTAACTCATCCAGGGCATTGGCCAGTTCAGCATCCTGCAGATCCAGCTTGGGCTGGGGTAAAGGGACCACTTCTCCATCCAGGCCGGGGACGCGTACCGACATTCCGCAGGTCGGACAGTCTACAACATCACCCGCTTTGGAGCGGGAAATCCCCATCAGTTGATCACAGTGCTGGCAGCGAAATTTGATCGGCATCTTCAAATGTTTTTCAGTATCAATATCGTAGAACAGGTAACGATCGTCAGATTGCAGTTTCAGCCTCTGATCTGTCGCCCCTTTAGTTCTGCAATCCCCTTTTACAGACTGCGTGTCCCTGCCTGTAAAGTTCGATATAACAGGAGTTTATGGCGGAAAATCAGTATCTCTTCCCCAGTAGAGGATATTAAATGCTGATTCTTCTGTTATAATCATAGACAGAGCGGAGTACAGAATAAATCCATGATCTGGAACAAATTGCGAAGTTCTGAATTCTTGGAGAGTTAACACAAGAGGCCTTGAAGTGGATGTAGAAGAATTTCTGAAAAGGGATGTTAACCGACGACAGTTTCTGGATCGCAGTGCGCGTAATGCAGCCGGAATGGCTGCAGGCGTCGTGGGACTGGCCAGCAATATGGCTCTGGCAGATTCCGCCCCCAATGAACGCGTCCTACTCGCCGGGATCGGGATGCGGGGGCAGGGCAAATTTCTGACCTCCAGTATGGCTGCCTTTCCGGATGTTCACATCAAGACGATTTGTGATGTGGATGAAGCCGTCATTCCGGCTGCCCTGAAATCGATCGAAAAAGAGCAAGGGACTCCCCCGGAAGTTGTCAGCGATTTTCGTCAGGTGCTCGACGATCCCGAAATTGATGGCGTCGTGATTGCCACTCCCGATCACTGGCACGCGATGATGGCGATCATGGCCTGTCAGGCTGGTAAAGACGTCTATGTGGAAAAACCGGTCTCACACAATCTGAACGAAGGCCTCAAAATTATCGAGGCGGCACGCAAGCATCAACGCGTGGTCCAGTCCGGCATCCATCAGCGCAGCGGATCTCATTTTCAATCCGCGGTCGAATTCGTACAGAGCGGAAAACTGGGCGACGTCAGACTGGCCAAAGCCTGGATTATTCATCGCCGCAAATCGATCGGTCGGAAGAAAGACATCGCGGTACCTCAGGGCGTCAATTATGATCTCTGGCTGGGACCCGCTGCCAGCCGTCCGTTCAATCCGAACCGCTTCCATTATAACTGGCACTGGTTCTGGGATTACGGAACTGGCGAAATGGGTAACTGGGGTGTCCACATGCTGGACATCGCCCGCTGGGGACTCGGCGTCGATTTACCCGAACGGATCTCATCTTCCGGCGGCAAGTACTTCTTCAACGACGATCAGGAAACACCAGACACCCAGGTCGTGCAGTACCACTATCCGGGCAAAACGCTTGTGTGGGAGCATCGACTCTGGAGCGTGCATGGAATGGAAGGTCGTAACGCGGCTGCCGCATTCTATGGCGATAAGGGGACACTGGTCGTAGACCGCGGAGGCTGGAAGGTCTACGATCAAAAAGACGCAGCCACCTCCGGCACCAGCGATCAGGCGACAACCCATCACCGGAATTTCATCGATTGCATCAAGACCCGCAATAAGCCAACGTCGGACATCGAGATCGGTCATGTTTCCAGTGCACTTTGTCACTTGGGGAATATCGCTTATCGGGCCGGGCAGGAGATTGAGTTCGACCCGCTGCAGAACCAGATCATTGGCAATCAACAGGCACAGTCACTGCTGGGACGGGAATACCGCCGTAACTGGGAACTGCCCCAGGTCTGATGACTCAGCAGATCCACTGATTATTGAAAACGAAAACAGCTTCCCGACAGTCGAGACTGCCAGGAAGCTGTTTTCTTTGAGACCACCAGAAGCGAACTGGTTTATTGTTGTGTTCCCACCTGCTGGAACATGTCGGTTGTGGTGTTCAGACTGTCTCTCCCTCCGGAATGGAAGAAGTCAGACAGTTCCACAATCGCGGGACCGAGGAGGAAGATGTAAATCGCGGGCATCAGACAGAATACAGTCGGGAACAGCAGTTTGAATGTGGCCTTGTTGGCTTTCTCATCCGCCCGCTGCTGCAGACTTTCACGCATGTTATCACTGTATTCCTGCAGGGCCGAAGTCACGTCCGTTCCCATCTGATCGGTCTGGATCAAGAGGGCCGCAAACGAGTGGACTTCCGGTACATCGATACGCTTACTGAAGTTAGACAGAGCCTGAGTGAAGGTGCCGATAGAGGCCTGTTCCATCACGATTTTCAGTTCCTGAGCCAGTGCCGGATACACCTTCGCCAGTTCCCCGATAATTTTCTTCAACGCGTGTGGTACGGTCATCCCCTGGGAAACACACATGTTAAGCATGTCCAGCATGTCGGGAATCCCCTGTTCAATTTCACTGCGACGATCAGAAGCCTGACCGCTGATGAACAGAAAGGGAACCGCCCAGGCCAGGATTGGTACCAGCAGCAGACCGAGTAAAATCGGAATTTCGAATCGCTCGGGAGCGACAAGCAGCAGGATCCCGAAGAACAACATGGTACCCAGAATGGCAACATAACGAATCGCAGAAAAGTTCTGCAGGGCATGTGGCTGGTAGTAACCTGCTGCCTGCAGTTCTTTTTTTGTCTGGGCCCGTCGTCCTTCCGATTCCGGCATCATTTCCGACAAAGCGGGAGTTGCCGACCCGAAGACATAATCATCGGTGCCCATCGCGGGGACATCACCGGCTTCAATCGGAGGTAGCCCCTCTTCCTGACCATTCTGATATGGATTGTCAGCGGCAAACAACTGACGGTGTTCCCAGGTTACAGGAGCGGCGCTCGAGGAAGAGGCTGAAGGAGAATAGGTCTCCTGCGGCCTAGGCTCGACCATCTCTTCAGGTTGTTGTTCCGGTTTCTGACTCCGCCGCTTGCGGATGATGCGGAACAGCATCCACAGAATGATGGCACCACAGAGTGCATAAAAAACGGTAATGGTTGTTGGTGTAAACATATTCTTACCCTCGCCAGTTTCTGGCAGGACGCAGTTGTTTCAAATCAGGTACGTTGACTGGTTTTCAGAACTCGTAAGACCCACAGAGATCCAATGACCTGCAGTCCGATAGCGGCAAAGGTCGCACCACGACCCCATGTAGACGCCATCAAGGTTGTCAGGTAAGTGGGATCGCGTAACACGAAGAACCCGAGGATCAGTGGTGGTAAAGAAATCATCAGTACCGCTGTCGCGCGGCTACCGGCGGTCGCGGTGCGCAGACGTCCCAGGAACAGCATACGGTCACGGATGGTACGGGCTAGACGCTCCAGCACCTTCACCAGGTCTCCCCCGGTTTCCTGATGGACGATCAGGGCCATCGAAAGAATGTTCAAACTGGCAACCCCGGTCCGTTCATACAGACCATCCAGGGCCGCTCTCATGGAAACACCCATCTGCAGTCGACGGGAAGCTTCCTGAAGTTCGGTTCCCAGGGGGGCGGGCGTCTTTGCAGACACATTCACAAAACAGTGAGTCAGGCTGCGTCCGGTTTTTGCGGCACGAGCCAGTTCGTCAATCATATCGGAAAGTTGTTCGTTAATCTGTTTCTGACGGCGACCACGTTGGTAAAAAAGATAGCCGATCGGCGCCAGTCCACCAGCCATAAAGGCGATTGAAGTTGAGAGGAAGTTTTCCTGAATGATGTAGATCAGTCCGCCAAACAGGACCGAACTCAGCAGGCAGAAAAACAAAATCACTGCCGGATTGGCTTGAACGCCGGAGTGCACGATCAACTCGTCAAAACCGCCGTTCAGCCGGTTGCTTAACTGGGTCGAATCCGGAACTGCGTAGCGGTCCTGATCACGCAGGATGTCGCTGAAATCGACTGCGGTAGCAGAGCTGTTGGGGTTCAGTGTGGCATCAGTTGCCATGATTAGCTCTCCTGTTCATTCTGCTGGTCGTTTTGTCTACCAGACAGTGGCAGTTCCCGGGCATGGAACAGATCAGTATTTTCATTGAAGTTGGTCTGGGTTAACCAGTTCAGAGCCAACGGCTGATGACCGGTCGCATAGAAGTTGCCATGCACTGTTCCATCCGGATCGACGTTGGTAATGCGGTAGACAAACAAGTCCTCCACCATGTATTCGCCGTTCTGATACCCGATCAGTTCCGAAATACGCATCACTTTACGTTCCCCGTTTGGCAGACGGGTGATGTGTACCAGTAGATGGATCGCGGAAGCGATGTACCGCCGGGCAATCGCGTTCGGAAGTTCTGCCCCGGAAAGGGCGATCATCAACTCGAGACGGTCCAGGGCGTCACGCGTATCGTTCGCGTGGACGGTACTCATGGAACCATCGTGACCGGTATTCATCGCCTGCAGCATTTCCAGAACTTCACCGCCGCGGGATTCGCCGACGATGATGCGGTCAGGACGCATTCGCAGAGAGTTCTTCAACAGCTCACGCTGGTTGATTTCCCCCTGACCTTCGATGTTGGAAGGTCGGGCTTCAAGCGAAACCACGTCCGGCTGCTGCAGCTGAAGTTCTGATGTCTGTTCAATCGTCACAATACGTTCGCGGTTGGTAATGTAACGACTCAAGTTATTCAAGAGGGTCGTTTTACCGGCACCGGTACCACCACTGATCAGAATATTCAGTCGACCTTTGACAGCCATTTCCAGGAAGGTTGCCATGTCCGGTGCGAGTGAGCCCATCTGAACCATGTCGTCAAATAAGAGAGCCTGGGTCCGGAAACGACGAATGGAAAGTGTAGGTCCCTTCAAAGCCAGGGGAGGGATAACCGCGTTCAGACGGGAACCGTCCGGCAGCTTGGCGTCGACCATCGGCGAAACTTCATCGATACGACGTCCAGCCCGTCCCACCAGACGGTGGATCAGCTGCAGCAGGTGTTCGTCATCGGCAAAACTGATATCGGTCTCTTCCAGCAGACCCCGGCGTTCCACAAAGACCCGATCGGCTCCGTTGACCAGCACATCGCTGACATCCGGATCGCTCATCAGTGGTTCCAGTGGACCAAAGCCATAAATTTCGTCCAGGATCTCCCGCACCATGATGTCGCGGTTCTTCTGATCCAGTGCGATATCCTGCTGCATACAGAGATGCTCGGCGAGGCCGCGCAGTTTCTGACGCAAATCGGCTTCCGGCAGTTCACCTGCTTTGGAAAAGTCGATCGCATCCACCATCTGCCGATGCAGTCTGGTTTTCAGACGCTGAAAAGCTTTGCGGGAATCCGCAGAGGGATTGGCAGCAGGAGTTTCACTTTGTAAAACCATAATTCATCTCCACCCTTACTGGGTCAGATAAAGCTTATAAATATATTTGTTTTGATTTGATTCTTTCAGGCCGGCAGTCTGTCCGACCTTGTTCACAGTCTGTTCGATTTTCTGAACCGGTTGAATCAGGCTGGTCTCATCTTCAGGAGCCGCCAGTACGACGGAACGTGAAGACAGCACTCCAGGTTGCAGAATGATTTCACATGCCTGGTTATCCAGCCGCTGGACTGCCATAATCCGACCACCCACCATATTGGTGCAGAAAGCAGTCCCTTCAAACGAACCGGACTGTTCTTCCAGTTGATCGTATAAAAAGCAGATGCGGCACTGGCCGATCATTTCCTGAAACGCATCCTGCTCACCATTTTCGATATTCGGGCTGCACTTCACAGGCAGGGGACCGGCATCGAAGAGCAGTTCGCCCTGGAATTGCTTCAGGTTTTTGCGGGTCAGTCCCGACAGAATCTGCTGCATCACGGTATCTGTATTAAAGTGAGAACCGAAATCCAGGATCTGCATGTTGGCATCACTGATCTCACCCCGACGGGGTTTCCCCGTAAGAATGATCTCTGGTATACCGTCAGATCCTTTGGAGACCGTTTTGGTTTCCGGATCGTAGCGGTATTCATCTTTTCCCTGTTTCTGATCGATCTGCAGTTCCCAGGTCTGCGTATGCTTGCCCGAAGGGTCCGTTTTCAGGATCGCCAGGGGATATGCGGGGACCGCTACGTTTTCAAAAGGACGAACACCCCGGACATGGTTGTCGAGTGTGGCCTGAATCTGGGCTCCCGCTGTTCCCACATGAGAACGGGTGAGGTCTGACAGAAACTCAGCAACAGGATTGGCAATCCGGCCCGGAGATTGTGTCTGAATCTGAATACTCCGCGGTTCATGTTCGGTTTGCAGAAAACGTCGACCTCCCGTTTCAACCACGGGTACTGATTTACCGAACAGTAAATTCTCACCTTTAGTCAACTGGATACCGACCTGCTGGCCCGCGACAGAATTTAATTTCAGAGCCTCATTGGCTGAATGCTCGGCCCGCTGCATCAGAGTCTCATAGTCCGGCTGATCCTTGATCAGTTCATCCGAAACCATCTCATGACCTGCGGCCAGGACTGCTGTTTCAATGCAGGTCGTCACTTCCAGAGACGCTGCATCGAGCCAGAGCCGATTGATGATCAGCGCAATCCCTGCCAGCACAACCAGCAGCACGCCGGCTGCCAGAGGGGTAATAACCCCTCGTCGTTGATGCGCAGATCGGATTGTCTGGTGATGTCGCATGAGTTACGAATTCAATCTATGGAAACAGGATAAAGGTTTCAGCCGAGACGCTGGTTCGCTTAACGTCCCACTGAAGGATTCTGCGGATACACACTGCGGGCATAAGATCCCTGCTGACGCATTGGACCACCCGGATAATTGGCCGGAGGTTGTCCCTGCTGTTGCTGGGCTGTCGGTCCATACGAATTCTGAACAGGGGGTGCCTGCTGACGCCGGGGAGCACTGATGGAATCACTGTCCAGGTCAGAACCGTTACCACCGCCCCAGTATGGATCCAGGTAGCCACCAGAATTGAAACCGCGACCGCCTCCACGACTGTTAGAGTCGTAGTCACCGACCCGCAGGCCGTTCTGGTCAAACCGGTTCACGCTGCGACTGGTGCCGTAATAACCTTCAATGACAAAAGGTTCGGGCGGTTCTTTTTCTTTAGGTTTTTCGGGGGTTTTGAGGCCCAGGATTTCATAGAGCGTTGCTTTATCTGCATTACTGACAGCCACACCACCATCCCCTTTACCCTCGGGGGTATAACTCATGGTGATCGCACCACGATCGCGGGCCAGAATCATGATGTTGGCCTGCTCGGGCGTCAGTTCCAGAGTCACATTGGTTCCCCGACGGGAGTTGCTGATCTGGGTATAACTGCGGTTAATCGCGATCACCCGCACCCCTTTAAACAGGGTCAATGTCATCCCGCCGTTCATGCGTCTGTCGTTGTTCAATCCACTGGGGGTCATGTGCACGTCGACATATTCACCCGGCTTGATCAGGCCATCGACCAGATCGACTGTAGATTCCAGCGGCACGGATATCGCCCGCATGCCCGGTTCCACTTTCAGTGGGGGTGTTTCACCAGCGGGGTAGAGCTGACTCGTAGAAATCGGGGTCGCTGCAGGAATGCGTTCCTTAACGACACGACCGACAATGACCTTATTAGAAGTCATCATTTCCGGCTTCAGGTTCTTGATGGCAATCGGACCCAGACCGAGGTGTTCTTCGGTGACGAGGGTACCCGGTTCCAGCTCACTGATGGCCATGGGAATGTTTCGAGTTGCAACTGGCGGAGCTTCCTCTTTTCCTGCCAACAGTCTTTTACCGATATATGCTGCAATCAGGACACCGAAGACGCCAAACATCAACAGAGTCACTTTTGCAGGGGTCAGGCTTTTCACCGGATCAGTCTCCCGTATTTTAAATCAGCAAGGCAACTGCCTGGCTTCTAATCTTTCCCTCCCGTTACTTCGTCGGAGGGGTTTACGAATTCTTCCAATGTTCACTTTTCGAGCAGGTTCCCGAGGGAAGCCTACTCTTTGATCATTCTTGTTTCCGAGTACAGGTTCTGCCCCTTGAGGTTATAACCCACGGGCCAGAGCAGGTTGGGTGATGCGAGAGTCATGGGGATACTTACCGCCACCATGACCACATCACCCGAATGTTTTCCCATTTCTGTTTTAATCACGGCTCCCTGTCCCAGTTGGGGAGGCAGAATTTTTTTGACTTCCGCTTCCACGTTCTGCTGGGTGATGCCGGGCATGGTTGCCAGACGGGCACCGATTCGGCTGGCTTCGACCACATCCGCCCGCGCGTAAAACAGGAGCGTAAACTCCACCAGCGCGAACATAACGATCGCGAAGATCGGCAGAACCAGAGCCAGTTCCATGCTCAGGAATCCCCGACCTTTCAGTGGCCGTTGTTTGTTTTGTTTGCGTTTGACTCTCATCGCAGAAATGCTTTCCTCAATTTCCTCTGGCTATGTGTGACCATTTCGCAGGTTTACAGAATTACTGCTTTGATAATCATCCAGGTCGTGACGCTCCAGGTCGCCAGAACTACGGGCAGTGCGAACGGCATGATTCCCCGTTCCAGTTTCTGTTTTTCTGTCTCTGCGACGTATTTCTTTTTCTTGCCTTTAAACTGTTTCCCGGTCGCCAGGTATTTCTCTTTGGTTTTTCGGGCACCTTTGGTTACGACACTCCAGAACAGCACCAGCAACGTTCCTGCCAGCACGAATACGGTGCCGACAATCATCACGGCAATCGTTGCTCTGAAACCGAGCCACATGGACAGGGCACCCATCATTTTCACATCACCGGCGGCACCACTGCCTGCCATCCAGATCAGAAAGAAGATGCCGAAACCAGCAATGAATCCGAGGAACCCATACAGCAGTCCTTCCCAGCCATTGAAGGCCAGCTGGTAAACGATACCCAGCACAAAGAAGGGGACTGTCAGCACGTTGTAGATTTTGCGCGACTTATAGTCAGTGATGGCAGCGATGATCGTGAAGATCCCCACGCTGATGGCCATGACATACAGTGATAATTGGGTGAGCTCAAAATCCATCGGTTATCTTTTCAATCAAGTAGTCTGGTTTTGGGATTTCTGCCGATTCAGGCAGCTCATATACGTATTAATTCCAGTCTGTCACATGACAGCGGATGTTGAAAATATACCTCACGTTTCTCTCCTGAAACTTTCAATCTGGAAAAATCTCACACCTTCACAGCTCCACCTGTTTTCAAAAAGCGACACCAATCCGGGGAATCATTGCGATCACTGAAACCGACATAATCATCGCAGACAGGAGAACCCGATGTGCACTGTTTAAATCCAGGAGCCTCCCGGAAGCGGGACATCATGGATCAGCGACTGTGACCACTGGCTAATTGAAATGAGTCACCTAAATCTTTATGAGCGTTGAGACTTCTCCACTGGTAATTCCTCCCGCCGGCCAGGGGAGAAGTTTTCGTGAAGAGCACAAAGAATTGTGAAATCGCAATCCTGACGGTTCGCGCTGCGCTGTACGATTCATAAAATAGGTAAAACCCGTTGAAGTGGTACGATCCACATCATCGGACCGATTTTGCAGGTTTTTCCCTGCTGGCTGAACGGACCAGACGGAATCAGTGTCAGGAAGAGCGACACTTACGCAGAATATCACGAATCAAATGTGTTTCACGGAAGGATCAACAGTGCATTCCACGGAATTGCTTGAGGTAGCAGAGACCGCAGCTCGAAAGGGAGCGAAATGTCTGCAGGACTGGGTCAATGAATTTCGCGTTTCAGAAAAAGGACGTGCCGATCTGGTCACCGACGCCGACTTCGCTTCTCAAAAAGCGATCGTTGAGCATATCACCACACACTATCCCGATCATAAGATGCTGGGTGAAGAGGGACTGACCCGGCACGAAGGAGACTCAGGATACCGCTGGGTGATCGATCCTCTGGATGGAACATCCAATTACGTGCATGGCTTCCCTTACTACTGCGTCTCCATCGGCCTGGAGTATCAGGGAGATCTCATTTTGGGAGTGGTCTATGATCCCAATCGGGATGAGCTCTTTTCAGCGCTGGAGGGGCACGGAGCGAAACTGAACGGAACGCCCATTTCACCTTCCCGTATCCCCTCCATGGATCAGGCCATGCTGGTGGCCAGTCTGCCTGTCGGTACCAATGGTCGAGATGTCTCCATTGATCGATTTCTGAAAGTGCTTCCGGCAGCACAGACACTACAGCGTACCGGATCTGCGGCTTTGAATCTCTGTTACGTTTCTGCCGGTCGTATCGAAGGTTACTGGTCCAGTAATCTGAAGCCCTGGGATATGGCAGCAGGGGTCCTGATCTGCAGAGAGGCGGGCGGCCTGGTGACCTCAATTGAAGATGCAAGTTTCACCATCGAAAACCCCAGTATCCTGGCGACAAATGGAACAGACATACATTCTGATTTACAGTCATTGCTTACAACATAGGTTTTTTGGGCAGCTTTGAGATTACTGCTTTAATGTCCCCAAAAGACGACGTATGATAATAAGGGTCAACAGCATTTCTGATAACACAGGGTATACGTCTGACTACAAAAGGGCTGGTTGCAGGCTGACCAGACCAAATTCGTCAGCATACGCGGATGGAGCCGCCTGATGTCGAATTGATTCAGAGGTTTTCTGCTCCCAAAGTTGGGGATCAATTGACGAACATGTCACAGCTGAAACGTTTCATCTTAGTCGCAGCGGGTCTATACGGGCTTTGCATGCTGCTTCCATTGGAGTACGTGCATGCACAATCTTCAGGGAGTGGTAGTTCTGCGCCCATGGAACGACCTGGTTCTCCTGCGTTTGACAGAACACTACCCAATTCCAGCCAGCCTGCGTCATCTGATAAGCAGAACGGCACACCCCCTTCGGCAGCAGAATCGACAGGCAAACCGGCTACAGAAGAAGCAACTCAACAGGGGCTCTATATTCGTGGAGCCGATGGCCAGTTTTTACCACTGCCCAATCTCAACCTGGATCAGGTTCTGGAATATTTGAAACAGAAACAGGCTCCCCAGACGACACCCTCGCCTGAGTATGCTGTCTCCTCCGTTTCCCTGCAGGGAAACATCAAAGAAGACCGCGCGATACTTGATGCCCGCCTCGTGATCCTGATCAATGAAGCAGATCAGTGGGTGCGCGTGCCTCTGAAACTGAATGAATCTATTTTCCTTAAGACGAATTATAACGGTGCAGGTGAGTCGAGCCCGGGCGGTTTCAACCGGACGGACGGTTATCTCTGGTGGTTCAAAGGCAAGGGAACTCACGAACTCAATCTGACACTGAGCGTCTCACTCAAACAGCAACTGCCTTCCCGGCGTCTGCAACTGGTCTTACCCCAGACCGCAGTCAGCAACCTTAAACTGACCGTTCCACTTCCCCAGATCAGCCTTGAAGTTCCTACGGGAGTCGCCGTCTCCAAGAAGTCGCTGGATGACGATCAGAGCCAGATAGAACTGTTCGGCCTGGGGAACAGCTGGATCTGTCCTGGCAGCCGATCCCCGATGAGAAAAAAGTCGATACCGTTCTTCAAGCCGAGACCTTGTTAACGACTGATTTCACAACCGATTCAGTATTACTCAATGCGACACAGTCCATCAAAGCCCTGACCGGCAGTTTCCAAAATGTGCAGGTCAAACTTCCCGAATCATTTCGACTGCTGGATGTGAAATGTGATGGCTATAAAAGCCATAAAGTGATCAAAGACAATCTGGTGGAAGTCTCACTGATTGAGCCCACGGTCGGACCGATTGAAGTGCAGTGGACGCTGGAGACTGATTTCCCCGAACAGAGTGGGAAATTCCTGATCGACGGATTCGAAGTCAGCCGTGCAAAGCGGCAGACCGGCTTGATCGATATCCAGACACTGGACGGGTATCGTATCTTTCGCATGGAAGGTCAGAACCGATCGGTCTATCAAATCAAAGCCAATCAGAAAGATCTGGACAGTTCCTATCGCTTCCTGAAACAGCCTTTTCAGTTACCGCTGAATATCGAGCGGGTGAAGCCTTACTTTTCTGCGAAGCCGTTTTACCTCGTGCAGATGTTTGGTAACCGGGCAGAACTGGATGCCCGCGTGCAGATCAATGTCTTTCAGGGGGCCCTGGATAAAGTTTCGCTCGACTGGCCCAATCGGACAGAGGAAGGCTGGGAGCTCGAACTGATGCAGGAGCCTTCGCTGACAGAAGCCATCGTGGTCGACCCCTCACAGCCCAATCGGGTGAATATCAATCTGTTGAAACGATCCAAGGGAACATTCGAAATCACGTTTCGTGCCCGACGTCCCGTGATTGCAGACCGTGAACCCTTCAGCTTTAACTTACCCGAAATCAAAGCACCCAGCCTGTCAGCCACTTCACTGGTCATCGCCAATGATACGAACGTTGTGACCGACCTGACGCCGGCTCCCAAGACGCAGGTGATCTCGTCTCCCTCAGCCCAGCTCAAACAGTTCGAACTGCCTCCGGAAGTTCAGAGTCTGCGTAAGACCGAATACCAGATCCAGCCGGGCCCCAATGAGTTTTCAGCGATCGTCTCGATTCACAATCAGCAGATCACGGCCAACAGCAACGCTCTTCTGGAACTTGATGGTTCCGAGATTCGGGTCGAACAGGAAATACAATATCAGATCGAATACGATCCCCTCTCCGAAATCCGTCTCCGTGTCCCACAGGCACTGAGGAACCGGGTCAACTTCTACCTGGATAACGAACAGAATCCACTGGTTCCGACCTGGACTTCGGACGATACCGATCCGATACAAAATGCCCGGCTCTCTCTTCGCAGTAAACAGCTGGGCCCCGTTAAAATTACGGCCGTCTATCTCCTGCCCCAGGATTCCCAGGCCGAGCTCAACGTACCTCTGATTCGTTCTGATGATGTTCCATTTACGGAAAGTCAGTTTGAGTTATCTCTCTCCAATGAGGAAGATACACAGTACCTGGAAGTCTCCAGCCTGAATGACGCCTGGCAGCAGCAACTGGGAATGAATAACATCGCCTTCTGGCGAGCCGTCGATCCCCAGGCTGACATCAGCCTCAAGTTGAAAAAAAGTGATACCGGTTCCTTATTCTCTTACTCGATCAGCCAGGCCTGGATTGACTGCAGCCTGGATGCCGCTGGATCATATCTGGCACGGGCCCAGTATCAGTTTCCTGTATCTCCACGCACACTGGCATTTCGCCTGCCGGAGAACGCGGGAATCAAAATCGAAGCGGTCTGGTGGAATAATCAGCGTGTCACAGAGAACCTGGTACAGCAGGGGCAGGCAACCGAATTTCAACTGATACTACCCGCACCCAAGGAAAAAGAAACCACTCCTCATATCCTGACAATCGACTACGGTTCAACGCGGCACCAGCGCGATTCTCAATTCAGTCCGCTGTCAGTTGTCGCTCCTGAATTCGTAAATAATCTCTGGGTGGAGAAGACGTTCTGGAAAGTCAATCTGCCCAGCAACGAGCATCTGTTTACAATTCCCCGCGGCTACACTCCACAGTTCAGCTGGGTTCATCAGGGAGTCTTCTGGTCACGGGAATTCGCAGGCGAAGATGAAATTCCGGTAAAACTGAAGAATGCACCACCCGAACGTCAGGACTTCCTCGGCGTGAACCACTATCAGTTCTATCGGCTGGGGCCTGCCACGAGCCTGCAGTTTCAGGCATTGTCCCGTTCGATGATTGTCTTCATCGGAGCCGGAACAGCCCTTATGCTCGGCTTCATCCTGATGAGTATCTCCGTTTTGCGCAGCATGCTGGTTCTGCTGGTCATGACCACTGTCGTTTCTGCAGTTGCCCTCTGGTACACCGCTCCAGTGGAAGTATTGCTGCAACCTGCTGTGTTCGGTTTACTATTGGCTATTGTGGCTGCTGTGATTAACGGGACTTCCCGCAAACGCAAGGAGACCAAACTGCTCACGATGTCGGCACCAAGTGACTTTATTCCGCCGCCTTCCTTCTCAGAGCGAATTCATCCTTCCGAGGTCGATCCGGAAGATATTACAGCAGTGCGTCCGGGATCTGAAATTGTGGACAAACCCGTCTCTTCCTCAGAAGCCGGGGCGAACCGATGACAGCGGTTCGATCTGTTTTTACAAGCGAGCGCTTGCGCATCACCCGGTTCTGGATGTGGTTCACCATACTCTGCAGTGTTTTGGTGCTGAACCAGTTACCAGCTGCTGAACCACAGACCGTCGACCTTTCTCCCATAGCACGGATCAGAGAAGTCACGGTGCCCGGGCAGGACTCTTCACGCTGGCCGGAAGCCAACTGGTATCCGGTACCTCTCAAAAAGTATGCAGCCCTCAAAGCGACAGCGTTGAAGAAAAAAAATACGCCCCCCAATTCCTGGATTCAGCAGGCGACGTATACAGCCACGCTGAAGGGAGATCACCTGGTGGACGGACAGTTGACCTGGGTGATGCATTGCTCCCGCAATGAGCCTGGATTTATCGATCTTTCGCATTTGAATCTGGCGGTTCATGATCTTAAATGGGGAAATCAGCAGGCGGTCTGGGGACTGGCCCCCGATCAGCGAACCTTACTGCTTGTCGATCACTTCAGTGAAGATCTCAAGGGCAGTTGGAGTCTTAAGGGCAGGCAGCAACCGCTGCGTACGGAATTTCAGTTTGAACTTCCGGAAACGGTGGTTTCACAGGTTCATTTAAAGATTCCCAGGGGGAAAGTGTTGACCACTACAGTGGGGTATGTAAGTGGTCCCTTAAAAGCAGACGATCCTCAATACGATTTGTGGCAGATCGAACTGGGGGGACAATCCGCATTC
Organism: Gimesia benthica; assembly: GCF_009720525.1. Classification (NCBI taxonomy): domain Bacteria; kingdom Pseudomonadati; phylum Planctomycetota; class Planctomycetia; order Planctomycetales; family Planctomycetaceae; genus Gimesia; species Gimesia benthica. The sequence goes on along the minus strand of NZ_CP043930.1, from coordinate 2,441,615 downwards.
AAAGTGACCGTGAATCAGGCAGAGAAGCCGCAAAGTGCACCGCAGCAGATACTGTATCACCAGTTTGCTCAAGTGGGAGTTCGCGAAGACGGTCTGCGGCTCAGGGAAGATTTTCAGATTGAAGTTCTTAATACCCCCGTCCAAAAGCTCGAATTCGAGGCACCCACCGAATACGAAATCTATTCGGTGAATCTGGGTAACGATCTTTCTCTTCCCTTTGAAGTCAAAAAACAACAGGGGAAGCAACTGGTCATTGTCGATCTGATCGATCCGCTGCTGGGGATCAGCCGCCCCCTGTCGATCCGGGCGCTGAGTTCTCCCTCGCTGGATAATGAGATCGAAATTCCACGACTGAAATTAAAGCAGGCACACTTCCTGGGGGGAACCGTTCACCTGGATATCTCATCGCCCCTGGAAACACATGCAATTCGCTCATCCGATTTGCGGCAGACAGGTGTCCTGATTCAGGACGAGCAGGGGGAAGCCTACGATTTCAAACAGTATTCTCCCGACGCCAGACTTTCTTATCAGCTGGCCCTCCCCGATCTGAACCTGTCGGCTAAAGTGCACAGCCTGGTGCAGATCGAAGAGAAGAGCTGGCGTTTGAAAACACGAATTAACTGGTCTTCAGCCGCTGGTTCCACGTATCGACTGGAAGCCATGATTCCTGCCGGTTGGGAGATTACCCAGGTCAGCAGTCCTGCAGAAAGCAGTTCAGGGAATCTAGTCTGGGACGTGGAACGAAGTGAAAAACAACAAAAACTGAGCGTACGACTTCCAGTCTCTGTCTCACCCGAAGCACCATACACATTGGAGATCCAGGCTCGCAGACTCGTTCCCGTTGCAACCCGCAACATGAATCTGTTTGGCGTCAAACCTCTCGGATGTTACAGCGTGGATCGGGTTCTGGAAATCTCTGCTCCTGAACAGGTTGCCTTGCTCTTTCAGCCCGATAAGGAAGTTCAGGAACTGACTCCCGCAGAGCTGCCTGCCAGTTGGAAATTTCCGGCCGTCAATCAGGACGATTCCCGTTATTTCCATCTCTCTCCTTATTCTGGAACTCACTGGGGAAGCCTGAGGCGTTCCGATCTGGAACAGAAGTTCGAAGTCGTTGCCAGTTCCTATATCGCGTTGAATGACAAGTCGATCCAGGAAAACTTCATTCTGAACTGTCTGCCTCCGGTTGGCGGCATTCAGCGAGTGTTGGTTTATCTGTCTGAACCTGGTCCGCCGGTGGAATGGACTTTACCCGCCAGCAGTGGATTACAATCCAGGCTCTCCATCAAAAAACTGCCAGTCTCCGCACATCAGAAATGGTATCTCCCCAACCTGGGAGAACTCTGGGAACTCTCTTTTACGGCTCCTGTATTTAAAGAGATCGAAATACGGGGAGAGCGTCAGCGGCCGTTTGGAAAAAACGTGCGTGCTTCTCTGGTCTTCGCACCGCAGGCTCAGCCGTTCCAGGGAGTCGTGCGGGTTCTCAATTCGAATGAACTCAATCTGCGTATGAAAACGGAAGGGCTTCTGCTCCCTCCGGATTCACAGGAACGAACCGGTAACCAGCGCAATCAGCGAAACTATGAATGGAATTACGAGCAGCCCCTCGGATCTCTGACGATTACCCGGGCTTCCGATTTGCCAGAGAACGCACTCGAGCAGGGAACCGCTACACTCGTGATCGACTCTCGACTGGGGCACGGGAATGGCGAACCGGACGTGCATGAGGCTACGATTACACTGGATCTGTCTAAAACCTTTGAAGATAAATTTCTATTCCGGTTTCCGGCTGCGGTAAAGCTGATCTCAACTTCTGTCAACGATCGCCGCATCACACCGATCGAGGCAGAAGGCCAGTTTCTGGTTCCGCTGTTCGACCAGTTGGATACGTATCGAATTACGATTCACTACCAGACCCAGGCACCGGAAAATCAGTTGACCGCCTCCAGGCAGATTCCATTCCCGCAGATCAATCAGCGTGTCTTGGAGACAGACTGGAATTTCATCGTTCCCAAAGGAATCCGCCTGCTCAGCGGACCTGCAAATATGGTGCTTCAGGAACCTCTGCCGGCTGAATCATTGACCCGCCGCTTTCTGGGAGTGCTGGGCAGAGAGTCTACCGCAAACTCGACTGAAGGGACTGAGTGGAATGCGCTGGTCTTATTTCCGGTAAGCTTCGGTAGTCTGGAGACAACGAATATTACTGAATCTGGGATTCTCTCCTGGATGATGCTGCTTTTAACGCTGTTCTGCGGATTGTTGCTGCGAATATTCCGCGTTGGTTTACGGGATAAAATCTGTATCGTGGTGGCATTGAGTGCTCTGTTGCTTTCCTGGAACCTGTCCTACCCATTGGCCCAGATATCTGGCAGTTGCTTTACCGGTCTGTTGATCGTGATGTTGATTCCCCGCCGGTTCCTCAGACAGGAAATCGTCAAACCGATTGAAGATCAGAGTACGAAAGCCTACGAGCAACCTCTCTCATCAATGTATTCCGCTGCCCGGCTGCTGCTGTTTGTCGTACTGGGTTATTCTGTAGCGACCGCTCATGCTCAGAGTGGATCAGGGCCTGGCCAGACACCAGACAGTCGCCGCAGAGTAACTCTGAATGAAATGGTTCTGCTGCCGGAATCTATAGATACCTCGCGCGAGTCTTATGCCTACCTGAGTCCGCAACTGCTGCAGGTATTGGAAAACTTCGTCAATGAAGCCGCTCAGCCGGAATATCTTCTCTCAGCGGCTCATTACCAGGGGGACATCCAGGATAACCAGCTGTTAACACTCCAGGCCCGTTTCAGTGTTGAAATTCCCTCGGAACGTACGGATGTGAAGATTCAACTCCCCATTCAAGGGGGGAATCTGAGCGGACCGGAATCCTGCCGCGTTGACGGTAAGGTCGTTCCGGTGTTACTGGCGGCTGATGGTCAGAGTATTCTGGTAACGGTTGATAATGAAGTCCCGCCTGCAACAAATTCCAGGTCAGCATCAGATGGGCCTGTAGAAGCAGTCCGACCTGTACTGCCTTATTCCTATCGGAAACATGAGATCGAACTGACGCTGCATCCCGCAGTCAGGTTCAGTGCAAATGGCGGACAGTTTGAACTGGCGATTCCGCCTGTAGCCACAAATGATTTTGTGTGTGCATTTCACGAACCGGTTCAACTCGTCGAACTGTTTGAATCAACGGGGATTTCACGTTATCAGCTGGGAGGTAAAAAAGAGTTTTCCACCTTCTTCAAAGAAAACAGACAACTCAAGCTGAAGTGGTTTAATAACCGGGACTCAGAGGTCAGCCCCTTGAACCTGTCAGCATCGGTTTTGACCAACGCCGATATTTCTCCGTCACTGATTCGCATGGATGTGCAGGTGAAATACAATGTGCTGAACGGAAAAGTCGATTACCTGTTCTGGAAACTACCCGTAGGTACAATTGTCCGCAGCATCAAAGTGGCGGGCATGACAGTCACGCCTGCCATCACCAGATCTGAGGATGGTAAGCAGGAAGAACTGCTGCTCGAATTGTCGGAATCGAAAGAAGGAGAGTTCATCGTCGATGCGGTACTCGAATTGCCCGTCAATTATGGGTTGGACTCAGTCATTCTGCCTCCACTCGATTTCAGCTCTGGCAAGCTGGACTCGCAATCTGCCACCATCAAAATCAATTCCTGGCAGGTAGGCGTCCGAACTGGCCCCGAGTTCGATATTGAACAGGCAGGGGCATTGCCCGAACGAGTGCTTTCGATTTCGTCCAAGACGCCCAGTAAACAGATTGAAAGCAGTATTCTCAAGTCTTCCGCTCTGCTGTTTCAGCTCAACCAGCCTGCCCAGATCGCATTGAAGCTGATCCCCAAAAATCCACAGCGATCGGCACGGGTCAATCAGTCGCTGGTCGTAAATCAGAAGAACATCGACTGGACCTTTGCTGCAGAATTGCGCATCAGTCAGGCACCGGCATTTCGGCATACCCTGATCGTGCCTGAGGCCCTGCGGATCGAATCCCTCTCAGTCAAAGAAGAAGATGTGGAACGTCTGGCACACTGGCATCGGATCGGAAACCGCATCACGCTGTTCCTCAAAAATAAAACATCCGGTTTGCAGGATCTGACACTCAAAGGCTGGCTGCCGGTTCGGAAGATGGGAAGCATGTCTATTCCCAATATTCAGATTGTAGATGTAACCGTTGATGACTCAATTCTGACATTGTTCAAAAAGCCTCAGGTTGATGTGAAACTGGTTTCATCCAATTATCGAACTCTGCAGGACGAGGCACCACAGCCAGCATCCGCAGAACACTCGACTCTGGTAGGCCGCTATCAGATGCTGAATTCTGAATCGGGGCCGATCCAACTCTCGCTCAAACCACGTAATTCGGTGACAACCGTTGATACCCTGACCATTGTAGATGCTCTAGAAGATCATCGGATGGAATTGACGCAGACACTCAGGTTTACTCAACCCGTGGGTGAAGTTCAGAAACCGCAGATCCTGATTCCCGCTGAGTATGGCGATGAATTTTCGCTGGACGGTATGCCTTACGAACTGCTCGACAAAATGGCTGATGGACTCCAGCGTGTTGAACTGGATCCGACTGGTTCTCCGACACGTGAAAAGACAGTCACCGTCCGGGGGACCATTATTAAACCTCTGGGAGAACTCACAATTCCTCCTGTAATCCTGGAGAATGCCCAGGGACAAAATCACTATCTGCTGCTGTCTGACAATCAGGAATTTAAACTGGCAGACAAAAAACTGCGGAAACCATTGGCAGCTGACCAGATACCACGTTGGGTTCAGGCCCGTTGTGATTCAGCACCACACTTCGACTGTAATCGCGTATTCTCTACCACCCAGCTTCCCTGGCGGCTGACTCCTGAAAACCAGAAAGAAGGAGTCGCGAATGCAGAGTCCATTCCTTTTATGGAAACGGAAATCATCCTGAGCAATCAGGATTTCGTGCACGGCTTGACGCATATCAGACTGTTTAACCAGACCAGCCGTGCACTCACTCTCACATGGCCGGGTAAAACCAAACTGATGGCAGTACTGATAAACGGCGAAAACGATACAACGCTTAAACAGGATACCGGAACGCTGGAAATTCCCCTCAATGGGGGACCGCAGTTTTACAACATCACATTGTTCTGGGAATCGTATCAGATTGAGCATGAGTATTTTGTGGATCATGTCTGGCTGGAGACACCACGGCCGGTTAATTTCCCGGTGGATCAGAATCTGGTCAAAATCGTAACCTCAGAAAATCACCGCACGTTTCTGACTGACTATGTGAATCCGTTTACATATTATGCAGACAAGCTCGAAGCTCAAATCAAAATTGCCGGAATCGAACTGGAACTCTCAGAGGATGGCTTCATTTCTCCCGAAACCTGGGATTCCATTTCACGCGAATACAACGAACTGGAATCAATCGCGACTGATTCTCGACAGCAGCGGGATGCTGTCAGCGACGAGTTAAACCGCTTTGCCGATTTACGGGAACGGGTCTTTTTCCTCAGGCAATACGTGGACTCTGACCAGAAAGCTGAATCGGCCCCCGATTCCTTCGTCAGTCAGTTTCACCAGAAACTGGAACCAGTCTCAGCCAGTAAGATCCGTTATTATGCCGGACCATTGGACAGCGATTCCGATACAGTTCCTCTCTCAGCCTGGGTGATCCCAAACCTGTATCTCAACCTCATCCTGGGAGGACTGGGCTTGCTGATCCTATTGCCGATTCTGGGGCGATGTGTGCAGTCTCGTTCGGCCGACTGGTTGAATCTGCACCCAGCAGTTGCCTTGCTGGTGCTGGGCGCCATCTGGCTATTCTTCCTCTCACCCGTTTACCTGGGACTGTTTATTTTAGCCACGGCGGTTCTGATGGCTTATCGCGACCGGGAACCGGAGATCCAGGAATCAAATCATTCCGTAGCCAGTTCTACGGGAATTCCGAGTGCTCAAGAATAAGTGTCCTTAAATCCGATCCAGGCTGTCGGCCCAGCGACCAATTTCTTCGAGAAATGGTTTCTCAGGATACTCGCCCGGTTGTTGATCATTTTTGATGAGCTGAAACACCGTGGGGTAATTCATCTCGCGGATCAGGTCCAGCCGGGGTTGAAGTAGTTGGTTCAAAGGATTGTGGGCATTCAGAGCAAAGTACAGGCTCAGGGGATAATCTGGATCGGTTTCCGGAGGTCGGCTTTTGAGTGACCCTTCGGTGACTGCAACACCCCGAAACAGTTCTCGATATTTAAATGCGAGATCAAAAGCGAAATCAGCTCCATCAGCATGGCTCAGCAGGAAGATCCGGGTAGGATCAATGTCATACCGCTGCTGCATCGACTTCACAACTGCCTCTACAAACTCCGTTTCATCCCGGTTCCAGCGAATCACATCCTCCGCTGCTGGCCCGACGATGATGATCCCCCGTTGCTCACAGATACTCTTCCATTCATTGAAGATAGTCGATTCCATTGTGTTTCCGGGAGGATGAATCCAGACCATCAAACCGTACTCGTAGTCAGGATGATAATTCTCCGGCACATAGGCCCAGTAACTCGAATCACTGCCAGGCAGCTTCTCTTTGTAGTGGCCTACTTTGATCTTCTGCGTTTTATTTTCCTGGGCGGTCCGGGAGGGGATCGCCTGTGTGGGGATTTCTGCGGGAACGGCACCGGGAGTCTTCTGCAGTTTGACGTCCATCTTCACTGGTTTCTCATCGCGTGAAATCAGCAGGGATGCCTGGTCTTCAGGACGCAGATGGTTTACCAGAAATGCCAGCATTTCTGCACTGGTAACTTTCTGCTGATTAAATTCCAGGATCCGATCTTTGGCTTTCACACCTGCTTTCTGAGCAGCGGAATCGGGAATTACATAGCGTACACCGACGCCGGTTGTTGTCTGATTCTGAGCCTCTCTGACAGGGAGAATCCCCAGGAAGCCGGATTCGAAGGGGACCAGTTTTTCTGTCAGAGTGGCTTTGAAGGTTAACGGTTCTTTGGCTCCTTCGCGGGTCACGGTCAGGCTGACTGTGTCGCCTGCGTACAGGCTCATCAGGACCGATTTCACCTCAGAGTGCAACGCCACCAGTTTGTCATTCAACTTGATGAGCGTGTCTCCTGCTTTGAGACCCGCTTCCTGTGCAGGGCTACCATAACGGACGCGATCCAGATTCATTTCGGTCGAGAGATCCCCTTTGCCACTCAAGGTGATTCCCAGCAGCCCGGGATGGAGATCCTTGCCGGTATTCAGGCGGGGGATGACTTTCAACACGTCGGTCATGGGGATCGCAAAACCGATCCCTGAGTCATACCATTCGACTCCTGCCGTCTCTCCTGTTGCACCGGGAGAAAGCGGAACGAGGATGCCCATCAGCCGTCCCTGAATATCAACGAGGGGACCACCATAATTGATGGGAGAAATCTTGGCATCGGTCTGGATTGCCTTCCCCCAGATACGTTCCAGGGCGCTGACAATTCCAACCGAGATACTGGGCTGATCCAGCTCAAAGGTGCGTCCCAGCGCGATCGACCACATCCCGACCTGCAGATCTTTTTCCGGGACAGCAGTCGGAATCGGCAGATTATCCGCTTCAATTTTAAGCAGGGTCAGCATTCGCAGATGATCGGTAGCCACAACGACGGCAGGGAAGCGACGTCCATCGGGCAGTGTTACCAGGATTGAAGACGGCTTGCCGATGAAATTAAAGGCGCTGGAGATAATCAGGCCGTCCCGGCTGACGACGACTCCTGATGTTGGACCGGTGCCGGTAATCAGTTTTCCTACCCGGTCCTGTCCGCCTACCGTTTCGATACGTACGATGGACGGGTTCATCAGCGCTGCAGCCTGTTTAAAGGCACGTTCCTCCAGGCTCTCCAGATCAGAGGCAGGAGCCTGGGCTGGCAGGAGAGAACTCCCCAGACCGCACGCGATCCAGAACAGCAGCAGCGACAGAATTAAATGTCTTCTCATAACAGGGGTATCACTCTTTTATTTTTTTTCGGGCGGGACCTGGAGTTCAACGGCAACCAGCTGGTTTTCTCTGCGGACGACCAGCCTGACGGTATCACCGGCTTCCAGTTTTCCCAGCTCTGATTTGAGGGTTTTACAGGACTTGATCAATTCATCGTTTACGAAGACCACCAGGTCGTCGGGTTTAAGACCTGCCTGAGCGACCTGGGAACCGGGGAGAACAGTGTCGATAAAAGCGGGGGTACGAAATAAGACATCGGGGACCATCACCAGACCAAAATCAATCGGTTTGTAACGTTCAACGATGGAAGGTTCCGGTTCATTCTGGTCTTCGCTGGATTCGAATTTGCCGGTCACGATCTGCCTGATACTTTTGCTTAGCACATCAATGGGCAGAGAATAATTCACCCAGGTATTTGTTTTGGCGTTACGCACCTGTTTGCCAATCATCCCCAGCAGTTTGCCATCATAGGTCATGATCACCCCGCCTGCAGCTCCGGGGTTATTCGTAATCGCGTCTACCACGTAGACGTCACCCGTGTAAGAAAGTTCGAAGGCGCCTCTCCGCCGGGGGAGATCGGTGCGGGCTTCAATGACACCATGCAGCACGGAGACCGGTTCGTCTCCCGTGGCGACACGGAACATATTACTGAAACCCAGGATCCGTGTGCCTGCACCTGCGGTCGCTTTTTCTTCATAATTGAAGTAAGGCAGATTCAGGTCACGTTCTGATTTGAGTTTAATAATCGCCAGATCCAGGTGAGGTTCGGCTCCGAGGACTTCCGCTTCAAAACGTCGCCCGTCGTGCAGTACGACCGACAACTGGTCCGTATCCAGCACCGGACTCCAGATCGTGGCAATATGACCTTCTGGAGAAACAAGAAAACCGGAACTGTAGCCGTATAGATTTTTAACTCCCCCCGCCCCAAAAATTTTGACCAGGCGTGGCAGGGCATATTGAATCGTCTCGCGCGAAGAGGCATCCAACCTGTGCAGGGGAACCAACAGTGCTCCCAGCAGGCAGATACAGATCAGGACCGGTTTAATTAATTTAGCTTGATTCACAGAATATTTACTTTCATCACGAAAGGATGCTATTTCCCGCTGGCGTCCGTGGTTTCCAGTTTCAGCTGATCAATTTTCAATTTCATCACAGGACGGTTTTCATACTGGACATCAAGCTCACCCGGAAATTTCTGTCCGTTGAGTGTGCGAAACTGTTCAAAGCGGATCGAGCAGGGTTCTGAATTCTCCGTCAGGTAGAAATCACATCCACGCAGCGAAAGGTCCGACTTGTTGAAATACCAGCGGGAGATGGTGCCGGTTTGTGTGGCTACCATGACGTCGACCATCTCGTTTTTCCCATCCAGGGGTTCGCTACCCAGATAATAGAAATCCGTAAAACGATCTGACTGTCCGGAGAGCAAGAGGCGGAAGTGATGCAGGGCTGCCAGCAGTCCACCTGTTCCTGGGGGCTCGTCGACAGGCATCCCTGTTTCCAGTGATTGCAGGAAAACGTCATTACCTGACTCCAGGCCGATCCCTTTGTCAGCCAGCGTGAGTGTGAAGTCTGCTCCGTTATCCAGCTTGCCGATCAGCGTCCAGTTGCCTTTGCGATCAGCGAAGTTACTGTGAGCGTGCAGCGCCTGTAACAGACGCTCCTGTTGCTTTTGATTGAAGTAATAATTGGTAAAACCGCTTTTGGGAACATACAGATGTTTGTACTGTTCCGGCGGTGCAGGGGGAGCGGGATGTCCATGAGGCATGGGGATCGGCATCTTCGGCTGTTTGGGATCCTCGTCGTCCGGTTTTTCCTCGGGGAGCATCTTGGGGGAACTTACATGTTCCTGGAGTTCCGCAGCCGTGTGCAGTGGCTGCAGACGGACGTAAATTTTCGTTTTCTGCTCATCTCGACGATAGACCAGAGGCAATGTCCAGCCTGCAGGGTAAATCCCCAGGATGTTCTTGAATTGATTCACACTGCGGATTGGGCGACCGGCGAAGGAGACAATCTCATCTCCGAGCCTCAGCCCTTTGCGATACGCGTCTGAGTCCTCCAGGATCTCAGCCACATCCACTTTGGCATCAAAACCGGTCGCCACGGTGGCTCCCAGCGACGCATGGTCGACAATTCGGCCGCTCTTGAGATGATCCCAGAAGTGTTTGATCTGATTGATCGATATCGCGTAGCCTGCTCCCGAATTGACGCGTCCCCGCTTTTCAAACGAGCCACGACCATTGATGCCGATCAACTCACCCTGGTCATTGAACAGGGGGCCGCCCGAGTTCCCGGGGTTGATGGATGAGTCTACCTGGATACAGTCGGTGTATTCCAGGAATGTTCCAGCCGGGTACTGGTAGCGATGTACGCCGCTGACAATCCCGTAGGTGATCGTCGGCTGGAAATCGGTTGCCAGCAGGAACGGGTTACCCATCGCGTAGGCCCAGTCACCCACCTGAACTGTGTCGCTGTTCCCCAGTTTCGCGACGGGAAAATCATTACGGCCCAGCAGTTTGATTAAAGCCACATCCCCGGTCGGGTCAATAGAGACAATGACAGCGTCATACAGCCTGCCGTCATTCAGTCCACACTTCATGAAGTTACCCGCACCGGAAACGACATGGAAGTTGGTCAGCGCGTAGCCATCAGAAGTGACGAGCACACCCGAGCCACCTCCATCTCCAGCACCACCGAAGATGGCAACAACCGAAGGAGAGACTGCTTTGATGACATCAATTCTCTGCTTCTGGGCAGCCAGTACGGCTGGATCTACATTCGAAGTGTCAGCTGACGCGGGAGCCTGGCAGAGCAGGCCGATGATCAACAGCGCACAGAAAAAAACGTTCTGCATTGATTTCCCTTATCATTCAGGACCGCAGTAGACCAACCCGTTTTCGGGAGAGTCATTCACGAGTCCGGGTTATTTAATCAGGCGGGCATTACACAGGTCCAGGTGATCGCAGATTTCCAGGTTATCTCCAAAATCAACCAGGATTTCCAGGTCACGGACGCCACTGACATCCAGATCTAAATCGACAGGTGAGTCAGAACTTTTTACGTTGCCGGCGAAGAGCGTACGGCCATTGCCTTTGATTTCCACATATACAAATCCGATACCGGGGACCGAGTCGTCAATTCCCATCACAGCCCGGAAACGGCGGTAGTCGTCTTTGAGTCGATACTGCAGCAGGGTTTTGGAATGAATATAGAGCCCCCGTGTGTATTCTTTGCCACCCACGCGCAGCGGTCCTCCATCGCGATGTTTGTCACGGCGATACTTCCAGACGGTGTCGAAGAAGGGCGTGTATTCAATATTGCGTGGTTCCAGATCGGATAGATAACGTACTTTTCCCTGGCTGAAATCCAGATTCGCGATTACCGAAGGAGAAAGCCTGGTGCGGGCTCCTGTCTGCAGAGTGGCTTCGAAATCTGTTCCGTTATAAGAAATTGCTGAAGCCTGCAGGGTACCTTCATCTGTCAGCTTGATTGAACAGAAGGGCGTCGTCTCTGTTGTCGCTGGACGAGCGTAAATAATGCCGAAGACCCGCTGACGATTGACGGGAACTTCATCTTCACCGGCAAAGAACTGAATCCGGTCAGCGGTGATATTGCCGACAACACCATCAATGTAGTCGAGCACATTTTCTTTCTGGACGACCAGCAGATCTTTACTATGTTTTCCGTTAAGCAGTTTGTCCCATGATTTCTGAAGATCGGAATTCAGGGCTCCGAAGCGAACGGATGTGACCGCTTTGGTAGGAACACTCAGGCTTCCCGTCTGCTCCCCCTGCAGAACAGTCTCCCGATCATTACTCTTCAGATCCTGAATCGGAAAACGGGAACCATCAGCCAGCCGCACCATTAGAGGAGTTTCGAGTGTGCGTTGAAAGCGATTCTGCGGGAACCGTACATTCAACACACCCGAGAGGGGATACTGTCGATCATCCTGCCCCTGTTTCAGCTGGATCGTCCCCTGATTCATTGACTGCAGCTGACCTGAAACGCTCGTTCCCGTCAGAGAGGTCACTTCGACTCCGGGGGAGGCTGCCAGCAGCATGGTCATGGTGGCACAAAACAGGGAATGCATAAACGTCTCCAGTATTCTATTCAAATCGAGGCGAAATACGGTCTGGCATGTCGCTTATTTGCCGGAACTCGCTTTCTCGGTCGCCAGCTTTTTAAAGTACTTTTCGATGGCCTTCCGATAGTGGGAAGGGAAATTACGGTTAATGATATTTTTGGCCGAGGCCTGTTTCTTGGGAGGCAGTGTTCCCCAGCCTCCATTATTCGACAGCTTCTTCTTGTCGACCTCGCCGGGGGCTGTAGACCCTTTGACGCGGCTTTCGTCTGCGCCCTGCTCAGGAGAACCGGAGCTGCTGGAACCCGAACCGGAGGAAGGACTGTTCTTGGACTGGTCTTCCATTTTCTTGATCATTTTGTCGAGAGCCGCGATGATTTCATCTTCCACTTTCTGAGTGTCTTTCCCCGACTTACCCAGGTCAAGACGTCGCTCGACATCGCTCATCTTGCGGGAGATTTCATCAAGACTGTCTTCTTTAAGCGATGCGAGATCTGCCTGCATCAGTGTGGCCAACTGTCGATAGCGTTCAGGGATTTCCTGAGTCCGATCAAGCAGTTGTGTCAGTGTCTTATCACAAGCTTCTTTCTGCAGGAGATGATGCTCGCAGACTGCTTTGTAAAAGAGGTATCCGGCTGGATCGACCAGTTGATCGGGCTGGATGGTATTGAAAATTACCAGTGCCTGATCGACCATGCGATACTGCGTCAGGTTGCGGGCGACGTAGTATCGCAGATTGGCCAGATAGAATTGATCGGCTTTGCCCTCTACCAGAAGTGGTTGATTAGAAAAGACCGGGTACTGTTCCGACAGCTGATAGGCGCGGGCCACTTCACGGGCTTCCGGTTTCACTTCGGCAAAGACCTGCATGGTCAGATTCAGTTTGTCTTCCGCATTCAGGCTGGGATCCAGTTTGGCCAGCAGGGATGCGACCCGCTTTAACTGTGCCGGATCTTTGGCTTTCTGTTCGACGGTCCAGGTCTCCAGCTGAATTTTCAGATCGACGGCTGATGGAGCCGCGTAGAGTACCGTCTTTTCTTCTTCAGCCGGTTTCTGTGCTTTCGTTTCCAACGGAAGGGCGTCTTTCTCTGAAATCTGCCCATACACCGTCAGGCCGGGACCATTCCACAGGAGCAGCAGAACGCACACTTTGAGCAGGCTTCTGATGCCGCTTTGATTTTGACAGTTGAGTAACTGCTGTTTCATCTTGGTCTGTTACCTTTGTGTAAAACAGGTACGCTGCTATTTGTTTTTTCCGGTAGCCAGAATGTAGGTGGCATTCTGGATACGTGTCTGTCGATCCGCCAGATTCTGCAACTGTTCCAGCAGGTCAGCACGATTGGCATCCTTTTCCTGGGCCAGTTTTTCGATGCGGCGGGTTCGGTTATTCACTCGTAACTGCATGGAACGGAGCATCTTGACCTCAGCCAGCATGTCGACCAGGGATTTATCTTTGGGAGCGCCCTGTTGTTGCTGCTGTTGCTGTTTCTTCTCGTCTTCCGATTTCTCCATCTCTTTCTGCAGCGCTTCGATCATTTCTTCCAGCGTGCTGATAATATCCTGCTCGATTTCCTGTGTCAGGGTACCGACCTTAGTCTGGTTGAGCCGATACGAGACCGACTGCACATCCTCTCGCACCTCAGTCAGAGCTTCACCAAAGGCGACAGAGGAACCTTCGTCTTTAATCATCAGAATCGCTTTATCGACTTCGGTTCCAATCATGGTCTCTTCGCGCGATAACTGAACCGCTCTTGCGGTATGACGGCTGTTGCGTTCTTTTTCTGGTACCTGATCGATCGACAGGGTGCCGGCATAGACACGTTTCTGCTGTGCAAGAATCTTCTGCAAGCGGGCCTCCATCGCAGCCAGCTTCAATTCGCGTTCTTCTTCACGTAACTGACGCAGCATCTCTTCCAGCTTTTCTTTGGCCTCTGTCAGTTTACGAATCGCTTCGTCCTGATGTTTCGAAGCGTTTTCCTTCTGCTGCTTCTTCAGTTCTTCAATCGCTTTTTCCATCTCCTGACGGGCTTTTTCCAGTTCTTCGCGTCCGGGAGTTTTCTGCTGTTGCTGCTGACTCTCTGACTGCGGCGACTGTTTCTGTTGCCCCTGCTGGGATTGCTGCTGTTCCTGCGATTGTTGCTGTTGAGACTGCTGTTGAGACTGCTGTTGCTGTTGTTGAGACTGCTCTCCCTGCTGAGGAGACTTTTCCTGGGGAGAGCCTTTCTGACTCTGGTCTGATTTCCCTTGTTGGGGAGATTTATTCTGAGATTTGGAATCCTGAGACTGATCCGATTTTTGATCAGACTTTGATTCGGGTTTGCCTTCTTTCGAGTCAGATTCTTTCTGCTCTCCTGATGGCTTCTGATCGGAATCTTTCTGTTCCTGATCATTTTTATTTTCAGACTGCTGTGAGTCCTTATTCTTCTCTGCATCCTGCTGGTCGATCTTCGCCTCCAGCTTTTTCGCGTTATCAGCGGTCTTCTGCTGTTTATCCTGGAGATCAGCCTGTTTACCTCCGCGTTCCGTTGCCGCTCTGACGTCCCGTTCCTGGCCGATCAACCGGTTTACATCTTTGAGCAGATTCTGCAGCCGTTCTTTTTCTTTCTCCACTTCACTCATGCGGTCTTCGCTCTGAAGCAGCGCGAGCAGGGCCTGCATGTTTTGAAGCAGGTTTTCCTGCCGTTCGACCGCTTCACCCAGTTGCCCGTCCTGCAGCATCTGCAGGACCCTCTGCATTTCGACCGTCATCTGATTCTGTTTACTCTGACCAAAGGCCCGAAACAGCAGGTCGGCCCGGGCAGGGTCGGTCTTTTTCATGTACTCGCCCAGATCGTGCAGCGTCGATTCAAATCGCTTGAACTGCTGGGAGATCGCTTCCTGTTTATCAGAGAGATCTCGTTTCCCGTTAGCAGCCCCGGAGTCTGTGGCATTGTCCTGAGCGAAGGTCACAGGGGCACACAATAGAACGCCAGTGATCGCGAACAGCAGGCAGGCGATGCGGGGGCGATTCAACATAAGAAGTGCTCCTGACAGAAAATTCATAATGAACTCAGAACCGATAGGGAGGGAATACGTAAGGGCTGTGTCTTTCTCAACATAATGAGCGCGCTGAGAAGAAAGCACAGTAATTTATTATATCATGTCGGGGACCATGTTCGAAGCATGTTTTTGTGTTCAGTCAAAAGCGGGGTGAAAATCGCATTTTGACCGAAGCACAGATTGGCGACAGATTATTCCAGCCCCAACCCTTTGAGACGATCGAGCAGCTTGTTTTTGCGATATTTTTTTGTCTCTTCGGTTAATTCTTTTTCGCGTTCAATCAGATTCTTCAGCATTTCAATGGCTTCGTGAAACTCCAGCAGGTCCTGCATTTCATCAAGGACACTCTGCATCCGGTTCAGCATGGCGTTCAAAAGTTCAATGCTGGTCTGCATTTCCGGCAAGGGGTCATTTTGTTTCTCGATAGCCAGTCGGAGCAGTCCCAGGTGTTGATCGACCTCGGGAAAGTCCTGCTCGTGGATCATGGTCAGGGGTTTGAGAATTTTGTCGTCAATCCGGCCCAGAATCTGTGCAGTGGCGACTCCGTTGTTCACCAGCTCTTCTCGGATGTCATGAAATGATTCAACGATCGACGCGGTTTCAGTCGCATTCTTGCGGCTGCCGTACAAACTGCGATCGGCTGAAACCGCGACCGCCGTCTGGATTTCCAGCAGTGTGTCATTCCATTTGGGATCGCTTTGTCCCTGCTTTTGTCTCGCTTTGATCGATTCTGCCTGCTTAAGTTGTTCGATACGCTCAGTCAGTTCATCGCGCGTCTGTGTGACTTCTTTGAAGATTTGTTCGAAGCGTTTCCGCAGATTGAGTTCCTTGGAATAGAGCTGGGAGAGTAGCTCTTCGTCGGTAACAATTTCAAAGTGATAGGTTTCCCCATGTACCTGATGCGGACCGCTCAAGTTGTCTGCATCTTCTGCATGGACGGTCAGGCTGATTTTCTGTCCGACTTTCAGATCCAATGGGAGGACCTCAAAACGTTCCCACTCCTCCTGATCATTCCGTTGTAGAGTGAATTCCCGGGGGCGTTCACTTGGTTTCTTGCGGAACGGCCGGGGGCGGAAGTTTTTATCTTCATCGACCAGGAAATCAAATCGTGCTGCCTGGATACCGTAATCATCGGTAATCGTTCCCTGTACCGGAATCATCGCCTTACGGGTAATGGATTTTCCGATTCCTTTGAGTTGTGTATCAATTTTGGGTGGTTGATCGACGATCCCGTTGATACTCAAACGGATCGGTTCGGTTACCAGCAGCCCGTCTGCATCCTCCAGATAAATCCGGATCGGTTCGTCCGCCATGAGTGGAATGCGGGCAGGCAGAGAGCCACTCTGGGCCTCGGACTGAGGTTTACTTTCACTGATCAGCGTGAAGGGAATCTGGAACTGTAACTGGTCTGACCCACACATCTGTGACAGTTGGGGGCCCGTGATCTCAACCTGCGTGACAATTTCTCCCTGAGGGTTTTTCCAGGCCAGATAACTCTCGGTCTGGCTATTCTCACGTGGTGGTTCGAGTTGCAGTTTGAGACGATCTGTTTCGAACAGGTATCGGGTGATCGGTTTATTGGCACTTGAGATCAGATCAAAATCAGTATTTACAGGGATCGAAATCTGAGTCCCCTGTACGGCCAGGAGATCGGGGACTGGTTTGCCCGA
Organism: Gimesia benthica; assembly: GCF_009720525.1. Lineage (NCBI taxonomy): Bacteria > Pseudomonadati > Planctomycetota > Planctomycetia > Planctomycetales > Planctomycetaceae > Gimesia > Gimesia benthica. The sequence continues at coordinate 2,424,865 of NZ_CP043930.1, read as the reverse complement.
AGCCGGCTCAACCTGGTTCAGGCCCATGTAGGGCGGGTACACACATGAGAGTTGAATCTGGTCCAGCACGGGGTTTTCCACAATCTCAATGGTGTAAGGCTCGGGATTGGTGTAATCATTCCCCGACACCCAGACCTGAATATCTTCCAGCAGATCGGTAATCGTGTGTTTAAAACGGCCTTCTCCCATGCGGGACATCACCGTCCGGCCGCCTCCCCGTCCACTTTGCATTCGATATGTCAGTTGGACGCGTTCCGGGGCCTGCTTTCCATCTGCCGTTTCCACCAGCAGGGTCAGATCGTTGCCCAGCCCGTGCTTGTAGATCTGATTCTGAAATTCTTTAACCCGGTCACCAGGCTGTGCGATGACTTTGACTACCAGCCCCGTCTCTCGATTCCAGTAATCGGTTTTTAGCTCCAGGTAACCCTTGGCCCAGCGGGCCATCGCCGGTTGATTGAACACCGCCAGCGTCAGGATCGAAATACACAATGCCAGCGCGCAGAGAAAAGCACGCCGCAGCGGACGTTTGTCGAAGACCTCTTCCAGCGGGAGCTGTCTGCTGCCCTCGGCCACTTCATGCACAGTCCGTTCCAGCATCGCGCGGGTCAGGGCATTCTGTGGTTCCTGGGTCTCGTGCAGTTCAATCGCGGTCGCCAGCCGGTCATTCAGTTCGGGGAAGCGTCGCTCCAGCACCAGTGCGAGTGCTTTGCGTCGCATTTTTTTCATCAGGCGGAACAGCAGCAGACTGACCGCCAGCACGAGAATTGCCGAAACGGAAATCAGGACCAGCGAGGCTCGAAACCAGACCGGCAGTTCAAAATGGCTCAGCTGAAAGTAACCCCAGTCAACCAGGAAGCTGGCCCAGAAGATCAGACCGATCACTGCCAGCAGCCGGGCAACTCCTTCCAACAGAATGTATCTGCGGATTTTCCCACGCAACCGATTGAGGAGATCGGTGATTTCCTGGGGGAGCGTGATTTTTGATGGTTCATTCATAGGTCTGCTTTACAATCATTTGGGACGTCGATTGAAGTGCCGGAGTTCCCTGAAATTCTTTCCATTACTGATTGTCATGATAATTTAAACAGTTTTCGTGTCAGCCACTCCGTCGCCAGCAGGCCTGCTAACAGGAAGAAGACCCAAGCTTGGTCCCAGAGGGTTTTCAAGCGTTCGTCGATCAAAAATTCTTCACCCTGGTCGGGCAGCAGCGTAGGAATGGTTTCCGCTTCTTCCAGTGCAAGATACGCACCACCTGTATCGCGGGCCAGTTCCTTGAGACCTTTGACATTCTGGCTCAGTGATTCATCTTCCAATCGCGGCAGCAGGACACTCAGACTGCCTTCGACGACCTGTCCCTTGGAATTCGGAACGGTCACATTGAAACGATACTTCCCGGGCAGGCTGGCACGGAAGCTGGCCGTGTATTCTCCCGGACGGTTTTGATCCTGCATTAACAGCAGATTAGGAACCAGGGGGCGTCCGCGCGGGTCAATGACTTCCATCGGCACCGATTCCTGAACCAGTGGCTGGAATTCGGGATTCAACAGTCGAACCCGTACCGAGACCGTCTGTCCCAGAACATACTCATCCCGTTCGAGAATCAGGGTCCCCCGTTTCGTACCACGTCGAGTACGTCCCTGTCCGACATTGCGGATCAGTTTGGTCCAAAAGCGGTCATAATAATCTTCATCAACGGATCGGAGACGCCACATTTCGGGACTGCCGAGGTAGAAGCAGCGGCCTTCACCGAAATACTGCGAAGCCATCAGAATCGAAAAACCGTGTTCGGTTTGAGTTTTAGGATCGGGGAAATGAGCGTAGACCGTCGCTGCAGCTTTGGCTCCGTTTGAGGGATAACAGCGATACAGCCCCGGGAAGGTTTCCCAGAGCTCTTTCGAGGTCGCCGGATCATCGGTCAGCATCAGGAAACCGGCATCCAGTCCCGCCTGTGTCCATTCAATGCGGCGAATCTGTGTTGCTTCCTGATCGAGGTAATCCCTCACAAAGGAATTGATAAAGACCGGATACAGATCGAGAATCGACTGATACTTGTCACTTTCCAGCGACATTTTAGGGGTATAGACATCACCGGCAACCAGCACGATACCACCGCCCCCGGAGGAGACCCATTCATTCAGATTCAGCATCTGTTCTTCTGATAACAGGCTCCAGTTCACATCGAAAGCCAGTACGACATCATATTCAAACAGGTCGGCTCGTTCGGGGAATTCATACAGCAACTGGTCTGCATCCTGTGAGACACCTGGAGGCGCAGATTGCAGCCAGACATCTGACTTGATAGAGGGATGGCGGTAAAGCATCGTACGGGCAAAGCGGTAATCACGCATCGGACCACCTGCAATCACCAGTACCCGAGTCGGGCGACTGAAGACATTCACCGTGTGTTGCAGTTCGTTGTCCATCGCGTTCGCATCCTGGGCCAGCTGATTGCCACGCACCCGGATCACGTAGTTGATTTCTCCCTCTTCAGCGGGCGTCCGTTCAAATTTGACATCCAGCGGCAGGCCGTCTTCCGTAGGCAATAGAATATCGCGAGACTCAATTACCGTTGGTTCTGCTTCTCCCGGTAGTTTTTTCAACAACTCCAGTGTGATATTTTTCCCAGGCATTCCGACCGCCTGCAGCAGAGCGGTGATTTCAAAGGCATCGCCGAACTGTACATCGGTGGGAGCGATGATTTTTGAAACCTGCAGGTTAGCCGGTCGTGTCGGACTGCCGACCCCGAGAGTAATCAGACGAACTTTGGCTTCCTTTGCTGCTTCGTTGGCAGAGAGTAAATCAGTGCCTGCATTAGAAGCACCATCGGTGGCCACGATAATTCCCGACAGAGTTGAACCATTGATTTCGCGGATCAGCTGCCCCAGCTGTTCCCCCAGTCTCGTTTCGAGCCCTTGAGGTTGCAGCAGAGTGTTCCAGTCAACTTTAGTATCCGTTTCTGTGGATGTAGTATCAGCTGATTCTTCGGTATTGGAAGTTTTGTCTTGTGACGCACGCTGGAAGACATGGTGTGGCCCTTTCAAGGCCTGGTCGAACGTGTAGACACTGACCTGGTGACTCTTCTGCAGGTCTGCAATCAGAGGAGAGTCCGCGAGTAGTTTTTCAATGGCTTCCATCCGACTGGGGACGTTTCGACTGGCGGGGGAACTTGCATTCGCAGAGACCAGCTCATTCGGGTGCCTCATGGAGAGTGAAGTGTCGACCAGTACCGCGACCCGGGATGGGCGGAACGACATTTTCTGTGTGCGTTCATGCGGGTTAAATACGATGACAATCAATGCAATCAGCACCGCCAGACGCAACCCGGTCAACCAGCAACGCCAGAACACAGGCAGCTGAAACGAATCTTTCCAGATGGTGCGGATCGACAGGATCAGTACCAGTGCCAGCCCCCCAACAGTAGCAGCCAGCCCCAGCCGGTATCGGGCGTATCGTATTCGATCGAACGAAACGCCGTGGTTTCGTCGGCAGCCAGCATCATGAATTGGGAGACAGAGCTCAGTAGGTTCATGCGGCAACGCTCGCAGTCTGGGGATGGTAGCTCAGGCGGTAAGCCAGCAGCTGTTCACAGAGCAATAGTATAAACAGGATGATCAGAATCGTGTTGGTGATTTCCCGCCCCGCTTCCTGGCCCTGAATCCACTGGAATTCACCGGGTTCCTGAATCTGAATTGAGGGAGAATTTCCTAACTCGGCAGTGAGTTCATCTGTCGTCGCCAGTTCCAGGTTACTTTCGGTGACAGGGAAGTTGAAAGCATACATTTGGGATTCAACAGTCTGGTCCTGACGCTTCAGCTGTACTGTGTAGACACCCGGCTGGTCGGTCTCGCGAAAAGTCGTGATCAGTTTCAGGTCACCTGAGTTACTCGCGTCGCTGTCCTGTTGGGGAGTGGCCTTGAGTCGTACGGTCCGCCCGCCGGCCGTCACAGGAGTCAGGATTTCTACTTCATCGGTGTAGGTCGCTGCATCCAGTGAGAAGGCGATAGGATCCCCGGATGTCTCAGCCTGCTCGTGGGAGCGAGACTGGACCAGGTATTTCTGCAGCTCCAACTGGAAGACGATATAACTCGGATTCAGTGCCCAGGAATTCCAAGGCTCTCCTTCGCTGGTCTGGACAGGACCGGCAGAAGTCAGACAGGTAATAATGCGTCCTTTTCCCAGTCGGTGTTCCAGGATCAGCGGATCCTGATTTCTTAGCTTGGCGATGATGCTGACTCCCGAAGCGGCGGCAGCCTTATTTTGCAGCCACTCGGCAGAAATCGGGAAGTAACGCATGATCGACACCGCTTCAATCAGGGGATTGTCCTGACCTGCGAAAACTGAAAACAGCGGATGGTCACCGACTTCCAGGTCGACCAGCGTATTCGAGTCGCGTGCAGGCAGGTCACGAGGCGCAATTTCCAGGGGCGCTGGAAACAGTCCGTTCCCTTCCTTGTAAAGTTTGTCGTTATAAAACGCAGGCTGGACCGAGGGGCCTGCGAACCAGATCAGGCCGCCCCCGTTTTTGACGAATGTTTCCAGGGCATCAATTGCATCGAGAGGCAACTCGGTCACATTAAGCAGGTAGATATTCTTAAACTGATTCAATGGGTGTCTGCGCAGGTAGTCGACATTTTCGACCGAGGGCGCAAATCCTGTGATGGCGGCGTCGGGAGCAATCGCGGTCTGGACGTACATCCATTCGTTGCCGGAAGGATTTCCGTCCACAATCAGAACTGGATTTGATTGTTTTACGTTAATGGACAGAAAACGTTCGTTGTCGCTGTCGAGTGCATCGTTACTCAGACTGACATTAATCTGATGCAGATTCGGTTTATTGAACACGACATCAAAATCCTGGGAGACTTCGCTGCCGGCTTCAATCTTGTCAAATACAATGCTCATCGGCAGTTTGTTCTGATCGACAAACGCCGAGACGCGGACATCTTGAGCCACCTTGTCACCAAAGTTTTTAACGCTGACACGCAACCGGAGTGGGACATCGACGGCTGCGACCTCCGTAGCGCCCGAGAGTTCCGTAATCGCCAGGTTGGGCTGTGAGTCGGGAACCGTTCTGACCAGATTGATCGTAGTATCGTTGCTACTCAGTTTTTCGATCGTAGCTGCGACCGATTTTTTCTCCTGCCAGTCTGCTTTACGGAAGTCGGAAATCAGGTGCAGTGTTTTAATCACCGCCCGGTCTTCATTCAGCAGATCCGCAGCCGCTTCCAGTCCCTGATTCAGGTCAAGGCTCTGATGGGAACAGGTAAGATTACCGAGCTTGGCATCGAGTTCGTTGATCAGTTCCTCGTTGATATCACGTTGCAGGAACAGTGGCGCGTCCGCGCGGGAGAGCAGGATCAGAGAGAATTTTTCGGTGTTGGGACGACTCGTCCCCTCCGCGGCAATTTTACGGACTACCTGCAGTCCTTCCTGAAACGCCGACTGCTCACCCCAGACATTGCGCATGGAGCCGCTGTCGTCGAGTATGATCACGTGATGCGATTTGGCTCCTTGAAACATAGAGAGCTGATCCGGATCGAGAATCAGCCGCGCAATCAGGAGCAGCAGACAGACGATTAACAGAATCCGCAGCAGCAGAAGCAGCAGTTGTTCCAGAAGCACCCGCCGCTGGTTGGTCTGCTGGCTTTGCAGCAGGAATTCCATGGCGGCAAAACGGACACGTTTGTACTGGAAGCGGTTAATCAGATGGATAATGATCGGCGCAGCGACCATCGCGACACCGGTATAGACCAGTGCTGAATTCACAAAATGTTGTGTTAACCAGGCTTCCATAAACTATTTATCAGTTGAGTGTGTCAGGGGTGGTCAATTCGTTGCTTATTGTCGGATCGACTGTTGCATGCCGATCCGGTGGTTCAGGTAATGCGCCAGGGCGGCATCAAGATACTCGCTGGTGCGGATGGTCTGATAGTCAAATTTATTGCTGGCACAACGGCGTTTTACATCATGCAGAAACTCATGCATAGCCTTGAGATAGCCCTCGCGCAAGGAGCGGGGATCGCAGACCAGTTCGCCTGTTTCTTCCATCCCTTCGAACCGAGTCGTACCTGCATAATCAAAGTCGAGCTCCTGATCATCCAGAATGTGCAAGAGCATCAGATCGTGTCCGCGATACTGCAGCAGTCGCAGCCCTTTGAACAGACTTTCACGATTAACGAATAAATCGGATATGAGGATGATCGTCCCTTTTTGTGATCGCGTTTCGGCGACCTCTTTTAGTACGTCATAAATGTCCGTTTTTTGAGCAGGTTTTTCTGCCGCCAGGGCACTCAGTAGTGAATTCAGGTGAGTTCGCTTACTTAGTGCAGGAACTTTGGAGCGAATGGCGTCATCGAAAGTGACCAGCCCCACTGAGTCCTGCTGTTTGAGCAGCAGGTAAGCCAGGGCAGCCGCTGCCGTACACCCGTATTCATATTTATTCAACGGTCCCGTACCAAACTGCATCGATTCGCTGACGTCGACGAGCAGGGTGGTGCGGAGGTTGGTGTCTTCTTCGTACTGCTTGATGTAATACTTGTCAGTTTTCGACCAGACCTTCCAGTCGATATTACGGACGTCATCTCCGGGGGCATACTCGCGGTGCTGAGCGAATTCCACCGACTGGCCGAAAAAAGGACTACGGTGCAACCCGGACAGAAAGCCTTCGACGATCGAGCGTGCCCGAATTTCCAGCCGCGAGATGCGGGAGATGGCTTCAGGCAGCAAAAATTTTCTGTAATCTTGGGTCACTGGTCAGTTCGCCTTCCTTAGACGGTGTCTCTTTTATCAAACGCTCAATCACCAGGTCGGAGGTAATCCCTTCCGATTCCGCAGCGAAGTTCGTCACGATACGATGCCGCAACACGGGAGCGGCCAGAGCGCTGATATCTTCTGTTGAGACGTGAGCGTTTCCGTTCAACAGAGCACGTGTTTTTCCACCAAGCAACAGGTTCTGTACCGCGCGCGGACCAGCTCCCCAGCTCAGCCACTCATTGATGAAATCAGGGGTTCCCGGTTCATTGATCCGGGTCTGTCTGACCAGTGCCAGTGCATAATCGATGACATGGTCCGAGACGGGGACCTGTCGTACGATCTTTTGAATCTCCAGTACATCCACGGCTGTCAAGACGTGTTCGATTTTGTCGTTAGAATCAGAGGTTGTCCGGCGGGCGATCTGTCGTTCTTCCTGGAACGACGGGTACTTCACATACACTTTGAACATGAAGCGGTCCTGCTGTGCTTCGGGCAGAGAGTAGGTCCCTTCCTGTTCGATCGGGTTCTGTGTCGCCAGAACGAAGAAGGGATCACTGAGCAGGTGTCGCGTCTGTCCGACAGTCACCTGGTGCTCCTGCATCGCTTCCAGCAGCGCTGCCTGTGTTTTGGGAGGCGTTCGGTTGATTTCATCCGCGAGGACCATATTGTGAAACAGCGGACCAGGAATGAAACGAAATTCGCGTTCGCCTGACTCGCGATTTTCCTGGAGTACGTCGGTTCCCGTAATGTCGGCGGGCATCAGGTCGGGGGTAAACTGGATGCGGCTGAACGACATCGATAGCGTTTGTGCCAGCGAGCTGATCATCAGGGTTTTCGCCAGCCCGGGTACCCCTTCCAGCAGACAGTGCCCCCGGCTGAACAGGGCAATCAGCAACTGTTCGATCACGTCATCCTGACCGACAATTACTTTTGACATTTCGCCATGAATCTGCTGGTAGGCAGAACTCAGTTTATCAATCGACTCCCGCGTGATTTCCAGATCGGGAGATCCTGTGGATTCATTTTGTACGTCCGACATCCGTTTAAACACCTTTCTACAAAGGTAAACACTGCCTGCAGCAGAATGTTCCGTAAGAACTGCTGGTTCATCTCTCCTGTCTTCACAGGTAATCGACGCCGGGCGAGCACGCCAACGAGCATGCGAACCATTTCAGACAACGTGCCATTCCAAGTCTGACAAGACTCTATCGTAATGCCTGAGAATAGACTTTGCGACCATAAACCGAGAAATTACAGGGGTTTCCCGTCAATCTGGACTACCGGGAATATTCCGTACAGATCCCCATGATTGGCATAAAATCCATTTTCAGACGTCTGTCGCTATTCTACTCGAACCGGCCCCCCGGGGAAGGATTATTCTGGGGGGAACCGGGAGTTCTCAGGGAAGAGGCGCGCAGGGAAAAGCAAATTTTGTTTGTAAACTCAGATCAGAAAAATGTCCACTTTGAGACCGTTTAATCCCAGGCCAGTGGATTTTTCCAGGCGGACTTTAGTTCGTCCAGGCCGAGATTGATTACATTGCTTCCGGAAGTACCCTTGATCGTGAGCTGTCGATTTCCGATGACTTCCCCGATTTCCACCAGGGGCAACTCGCCAAAGCAGAGTTGCAGGGCGGCAATTTTATCCGGAGCGACCTCGATCAGAAAACGAGTGTTACTTTCAGAGAAGAGCAGGCTGGCGGTGGACAGTTCCAATGCTTCCGGTAACCGGGTTGGATCCAGTTTCATTCCGTAGCCGCCGGCAAATGCCATTTCTGCCGCTGCCACAGCCAGGCCCCCTTCGCTCAGGTCGTGACAGCTGCGTACCAGCTGCTGCTGAATCGCGGAGTGCAGGGCGTTGAAGATTAGCGGGGCGTCCTCTTTATCGACCTGCGGAACCTCTCCCCCCTCCAGTTCATTGACCAGAGCATAATGGCTTCCGCCCAGTTCATCTCGGGTGGCACCCACCAGGAAGATCCGGTTGCCGGGTGACTTGAGGTCCATTGTGATCGCTCTGCTCACGTCCGGAATCTGGCCGATAGCACTGATCAACAGAGAAGGCGGAATCGCGACGGTCTCTTTTTCTCCCTTTTCGTTCTCGTAGGAGAATTCGTTATACAGACTGTCTTTACCACTGATAAATGGTGAACCATAGGCGATTGAGAATTCCTGGCAAGCCAGGGCTGCGGCAACAAGACTGCCCAGGGTTTCCGGTCGGTCGGTATTGCCCCAGCAGAAGTTGTCGAGGATCGCGATCTTGTTGGGATTTGCCCCCACAGCGACACAGTTACGGATGGCTTCATCAATGGCTGAAGCCGCCATCCAGTGTGTGCTCAGGTCGCCATAACGCGGATTCATACCGCAGGAGATTACCAGACCTCGAGTCGAAGTCAGGTCCGGACGTACCACTGCGGCATCGGAAGGACCGTCGTTTTGTACGCCAACCAGGGGTTTGACCACGCTACCTGCCTGGACTTCCTGGTCGTACTGGCGAATGATCCACTCCTTGCTGCAGACATTCAGTGAACTTAGAATGGCAGTCAGGTCTTTGTTGTAGTCATCTTTCTGTGTGGGAATCAGCGGGGTGAATTCCGGTGTCTTGTAGACCGCATCACGCACGATCGGCGGTCGTCCATCGTGGAGAAACTCCATCTCCAGATCTCCAACAATCTGGTCCTGGTATTTCAAAACAAGATGTTGTGTGTCTGTGAACTGACCGATGACAGAAGCTTCGACTCCTTCATCAGCGCACAGTTTCTCGAAGGCTTCCCAGTTTTCCGGGGGCACAGCCAGTACCATTCGCTCCTGGGCTTCGGAGATCCAGATTTCCGTATAGGACAGGCCGGCGTATTTGAGCGGGCACTTGTCCAGCCAGACTTCTGCACCCGTCTTTTCACCCATTTCACCGACAGCACTGCTGAAACCGCCGGCACCACAGTCGGTGATTGCGGAAAACAGCTCTTGATCGCGGGCTTCGAGGATCACATCCATTGTCATTTTTTCTGTGATCGCATTCCCGATCTGTACTGCACCTCCTGAAAGGGATTCGCTCTCGGAGGTCAGCTCTGCTGAGGAAAACGTGGCTCCATGAATCCCGTCTCGACCGGTTCGGCCACCCACTGCGACAATATAATGCCCGGGCTGTGCCTGTTGTTTGGCCGACTTGCCGACGGGCAGCATCGCGACGTTCCCACAGTAAACCAGAGGATTTCCCAGGTAGCGTTCATCAAAGTAGACCGCACCGTTGACCGTAGGAATTCCCATTCGGTTACCATAATCGCGGACACCCGAGACCACACCGGTGGCGACCGCCTTGGGGTGTAAGACGCCTACAGGCAGTTCATCGTAAGAGATATCCGGAGGCGCGAAACAGAAGACATCGGTATTACAGACCGGCTTACCACCCAATCCGGTACCCAGCGGATCCCGAATGACGCCTCCCAGGCCCGTATTGGCGCCACCGTATGGTTCCAGGGCTGAGGGGTGATTGTGGGTTTCTACTTTGAAACAGACGTCCTGTTTGTCGTCGAAGGTGATTACGCCTGCGTTGTCGGCGAAGACACTGACGCACCAGTCTTTCTCGCCCAGTGATTTCCGAATTTCGGTTGTGGCAGCAAAGATGGTTTCTTTGAGCATGTTTTCGAAATGGATGTCCCGTTCACCATCCCGGAAATGGATGCGGCCAGCGAGGGTTTTGTGCGAGCAGTGTTCGCTCCAGGTCTGAGCGACACTTTCCAGCTCAACATCGGTCGGATCTTTCTCCTGTTTGACGTAATAGTCCTTAATCGTCCGCATCTCAGCCAGATTCAGATACAGCTGGCCTTCGCGACTCAGGGTTTCCAGCTGGCTGTCGTTCATATCCCGAATGGGTACTGTGACCAGTTCGAACGTGTACTCGCTTCCCAGGCGAATACTGTCCATCAACAGGGGACCGCGGACGACATACTCGATGGCGTCGTTTGAGAGAACTTTGGACGCCATGCGATCAATCTCGTCGCTGTCTGCATCGGAGTTGACCCAGTACTTGCGACAGGTGGCAACATTCTCGATAGCCAGTCCGAGGTCAGCAATCGCATCGCGGGCACTGTTGGCCACGTTGTCAGTCACGCCAGGCTTGAACATCACATTCAGCAGCGGTTCGGTCGATCCGGACTCAGTCGATTCACTGGAAAGTGTGCGAATCTCGAAAGTTTCCACGACCGGGTCAGCCAGCAGATTACGGGCAATCTGTTCGAGGCCGGCCTGATCCAGGTTGCCTTCCAGCAGAAAGGAATGAGCCGTCTGCACGGAACGAATGGAATTCGCACCCAGAACCTGACATTCCTTAAGAATCCGTGCACCTTCACGGTCAATCTGGTTCTCGGCTGGTTTAATTTCGACTTCGCAAAGCATAGTGTGTTCCGTTACAGTTGATTTGAGTCAGGGACAGGCTGAGATTGTGGATTTTCGGGATCAGACTGGTTTCCACTTACGGTGCTGAATTTAATGCATCGTGATTCTTTTTGCCATCTTCCAGCAGCTGACGCAGCTGTTTTTCATCCTGGTTGACGATGGCCTCCCTCAACCGGGCGAGGGACTGGGTATATTTGTCGATGCTTTCAATAATGGCATCGCTGTTGCTGAGCAGGATATCGATCCAGATCGATGGGTCACCGCCGGCGATCCGGGTCGTATCGCGAAACCCGGTAGACGTAAACGGACGATTCTCTTCTGACAGAGTCATCGCCAGGGCTGAGGAAATTACATGCGGTAGATGACTGGTTTCTGCCAGAATCCGATCATGATTTTCAGGCGTGGTCTGCAGAACGTGCATTCCCAGGGCTTCCCAGAAACCTTTAACCCGCTCGATGGCCTCATCCGGGGTTTGATCATCGGGCGTCACCACACAGGGACGACCCTCAAACAGTTCGGGGTCGGCAAATTCAAATCCGGCTTTTTCAGATCCGGCCAGGGGATGTGATGCCACAAATGTGACTCCCTCAGGCAGGCTCCCATACAATTCGGAGCAGATTTTCTGCTTGGTACTGCCAACATCGGTAATCACCGTTCCCGGGCGGCTGTTTTGAGCCACGATGCGAATGAACTGGACGATATTGTTGACAGGTGTGCAGACGACCACAAGGTCGGACTGGGCTGCCGTCTCTGCGATGTTGGTTGATCCCCGATCCAGCAGTCCTGACTGCTGGGCAGCCCGCATCCTGGAAGGATTTCGTCCTGCTCCGAGAATCGTTTCCGCCAGATGTCGCTGTCGCGCTGCAGCGGCAATAGAACCTCCCAGCAGACCGACGCCAATGACGCCGATCGTTTTGAAGAGGTGCGAATTTTGAGTCGATGATTCAGTCATGCTCCGTATTGTAGAGCTCCTGAATCGGGATTTCCAGCGGTTCGAAGGTGGTATCGGGGAGCTACGTCAAAGTCGTGAGCTACGGTAAGTGATTTCACCAGAATCGCTTCGGTCTATTTCTATTTCTGCTCCGCTATTCGGTACAGATAACCGTTGGTCCGCAGGTAAATACTCCCCTCACTGACTGCCGGCGAAGCATTAAACAGGTCTTCATCAGACTTGATTTCATTCCGAGCCAGTTCAACGTACTCCGGCACCGCTTTGAGCACGACGACCCCATTGTCGCGGGTCGTGACATACAGTTTGTCATCCGCCAGAACAATTGAGGCATACAGCCGGGATTTTGTCGGCAGCCGGTTTTTATAGACGACTTCACCATTTTTCGCGTTCAGACAGAATGCAATCCCTCGATCGCTGGCCCAATAAAGATGCCCTTCGTGGAAGACGGGTGAAGTTACGTTGGCACCGACGTTCACTTCCCAGAGCTTATGGGTTTTTGTGACGTCTCCCCGACCACCGGGACGAACGGCAATACTGCGATTGCTGCGACCTCCAAGACAGTAGAGGATGCCTTCGTTTTGAACGACGACCGGAACAACATAGTCCTGAATCCCTTCGCAGGTCCAGAGCTGTTTACCGGTATCAGGATCGAATCCCAGGATCTGGTTTTTCTGATTCACTACCAGCTCCTGCTTGCCTCCCGGTACATCGACGATAGAAGGCGTCGTCCAGGCCCGGACGATGTTCTCAGCCTTCCAGGCGACTTTCCCAGTCGCTTTCTCCAGAGCATAGACTGTCTCGCTTTCGATACTGGCATTGATGATCACGAAGTCTTTGTAGAGGATCGGCGAGGAGGCAGAACCAAATCCCGCGGTCTTATTGCCGACATCTGCCTGCCATTTGAGGTTTCCCTTCAAATCGTAAGCGACTACTCCCGAGGTACCAAAGAAGGCGTAGACGCCGGTTTCATCACAGGCGGGCGTCCCACTGGCGTAACCATGATCCACAATCCGCTTGGTGATTTTCTGCACCTGATTCAAGGGGGCCACTGACTGGTCCCACATGATTTTGCCATCTTCCCGATTGATTGAAATGACGTGCAGCCGCAGGTCAGCCGGGTTCCCGTCGTCTTCTGCAGTCAAACCGTAATCGGTATAAGCGGTCAGAAAAATCTGGTCACCGAAGAGAACCGGGCTGGAAGAGCCATGCCCGGGAAGTTTCGTTTTCCAGAGGATGTTTTTCTCGGCACTCCATTCCGTAGGTAATCCCGTTGACTCTGAAACTCCATTCCCGGAAGGACCTCGAAATTGAGACCAGTCAGCAGCCTGGCTGACATGACTGACCGAAATACCAAATCCAACAGAAAGAATGAGCAGGGGAAGGAAACGCTGCATGATCGGATTCCATAAGAAACAGGAATGAAGGAAAGCGGCTTGATACGGGAAACAGGGATCCCTGGGGGAACTGTTCTCCTTAACAAGTTAGATTCTTTCCTGCACACTCGCAAGCATTTTCCCTGTTTCCCGGAATTTTCTTCTCAGGCGGCAGAGTATACAAACGCAGGCTCAGACCAGCTTGTCAATCGGAGTTCCATCGCTCAGAGCCAGCGGTCGGCCGATGGGGGAAATCAGTTCTTTGGTGAAGTCGATTTGAAGCTTCTGCAGAATCGTGGCGTACAGATCCTGAATGCGAACCGGTTCGGTCGGATCTTTTTCTTTTCCGGTGGGATCTGTTTCTCCGATAATTGTATCCCCTTTCAGGCCACCTCCGCCCACAATACAGGAGAATCCAGAAGGCCAGTGGTCGCGTCCGTCCAGCGGATTGATCTTGGGAGTCCGTCCGAATTCGCCGATACAAAGCACAATTGTCGAATCGAGCAGATCCCGTTCTTTGAGTTCTTTGAGCAGCGTAGCGAAAGCGGGGTCGAGAATTTTTGATTGAGTCTGATGTCCGGTGTAGTTGTTCGCATGGCTGTCCCAGCCATTCAGATTGACTTCGATTGAATGCACACCCTGTTCGACGAGCCTTCGGGCGACCAGGCAACCACGTCCGAAAGGAGAGTCACCATAAGCGGCGCGGACGGCTGCCGGTTCTTTTTCAATTTCGAATGCCTGCAGTTGTTCGGAACTCATCATGGTCAGGGCACGATCGATGGTCGACTGATGCAACGTTTTTTGAGTCTGGATGGTGCGTCCTCTGCGAAATGCCTGGGAGACGACATTCAGGTTTTCCAGCCGCCGCTCCTGGCGGGGATCTCCCACCCCGGATCGCATATTGCCAATATTCTTACCGGGATCGGGAACGCGAAACGCATCGAGGTGTGCCCCCAGATAACCGCCCCGAGCCGGAAACTGGGTGTTACCCATGGAAATATGTTGTGGGATTTCCAGTCCTTTGTCGGGAGCTTCGTGCGTGATGATCGCACCCAGTGCGGGATAGACGGTCGTCGGTTCCGGGCGGTAACCGGTTTTGAGATATTTCGTACCCCGTTCGTGGTCTCCTTCTTTGGAAACCATCGACCGAATCACAGACATTCCACCCAGCTGTTCCGCGAGCAGTGGATACATATCGGAAATCTGTAGACCCGGGACGACGGTAGAGATCGCTTTACCCGGACCACCGATTTGAGTCCCCGGGTGTGGATCCCACGTTTCAAGCTGACTGGGGCCGCCTCCCATCCAGAGCGTAATTACCGATTTTCGCCGTTCCGGCCCTCGCTTCTGCGCAGCCTGAAGATCAAAGCCGGGCAGCATGAAGGAGAGAGTACCTCCCAGCGCAACCTTGCATAGGTCCCGGCGACTCAGCGATTGTGAAAACAGAGGAAATTCGAACATGGCTTAATGATTCCATGAAAATTCGGGTGAATTATACAGCGCCCAGAACAGGTCCTCGGTGACTTTTTCGCGCTGTTTCTGATTCGAAGCAGACTCATACTGTTTCAAAAAGTGCGTCAGCTCTACTTCTGTCGGTGGTCGGGACAGGCAGACGAGGAAACAGGTTTCAATCCGCTTGTCATTTGAAATGTCCAGCGATGTGATCCGACCAACCGAATTAAATGGGGAGGCACTGCCGTTATCTCTGGCAAACTGACCATTCATCCGCAACAGAGCCTGGGGAATCGTTCCCGGAAAGTCATTCAGTTCGTCACTACCCAGGTCCCCATATTCGCGTACAAAATCGATTTCCGAGAAAAAGCGACGTGCCCGCATAAACAGATTCGAATTCTGGTCGATGGTTTTCAGCGAGGATGATTGCAGCATGGAACCGATGATCTGCTCGGGACGCAGTCGGACCAGGGGGAACAGCGCCCATGCACGGGTTGCCCGTTGGATCTCTTCTGCGTCAACCATGTCTGTGGTTGATGATCGTTGAAACGGTTTCGATGCCACGATGATCTGAATCAGACGTTTGATGTCGTATCCGTTCTCGCGAAAGTCCTGGCCCAGAATGTCGAGCAGGTCCGGGGCTTCCTGAGTCAGGTCAGTGGGCGCGGGAAGATCATCGACGGGATCGATATAAGGTACGCCGAACAACAGACCCCAGATTCGATTGGCAGACGCACGTTCGAAACGACGGTTGTCGGGGTGTGTCACCCAGGTCGCCAGTCGCTCACGCAGTGTCCCTTCCTCAGGCAGGCACTCATTCAGGAAAGGAACCTGCGGAGCAACCGTCCGAGTTTCCAGCGTATTTCGATCCTCAACTTCGTACTTCAGCTTTTTGTTCTGACGCACGCCGAGAACCTGTACTTCCACCTGACCGTAAAAAGCGGTTAGACCTTCGAAATCGGTCTGCTTCCAGTGATCGAAAGGATGATCATGACACTGGGCACAATCGATCCGCTGTCCCAGAAATGCACGCACGGTGCTGCCCGTCAGTTTGTTCCGATCCAGATTGCCATCCGCGACTGCCGCGGTGATGAAATTGGTTTCCGGGTCGCCGGTCCAGAGCCCTTCGCCGGCAATCAATTTTCTGACCAGTTCATCATAAGGCGTATTGGCCTGAATCTGTTCGCTCAGCCAGGCTTTGAAGCGATCGCGACGAAAGACAATGAATTGTCCCTGTGCGACTCCAACAAAAGCGCGTGTGAATCGCTCGGAAAAATAATCGGCGAAGCGACGGTCATCGAGAAGTTTTAAGGTCCAGCGCTCCAGTCGATCACCTCCCGACATCGCCTGGAATTCACGTATCTCTTCCAGGGACGGTATTGTGCCATGCAAAGCGAGTGAAAGCCGACGCATCTGTGTCAGTTCGTCTGCCACCGCCGCGGGGACGAGTTCTCGCTCCTCCCATTCTTGTGTGAAGAACTGATCTACCTGATCGACCGTGCGGTTCAGTGAATCCTCATTCTGCAGAACGGGGATCGGTTCCGTCTTCTTCAGAGGGCTGCTCGAAGCCCAGGCAACCAGGGAGATCACCAGCGCCACGACTCCGGCAGGGAGGCAGGCCAGGATCCAGTTGCGAGCGGAAGCGGGCATGTGATTGTCCTGAATGAAGAAGGTTCAAGGGGAAAGGACATCCGGGATTCAGCTCCCGGGAATACCTTATCATACCAGTTGGGCCATTCGAAAGTTTCAGTCATTTCTTGAAACTTCCCGCTTTTTTCCGGGTATCACTCTCTGCGTTCTGGCATCAACCAGGAGATGAATTTCTAAGCAATTTCAATAAAGCGGTTATATATTGGACTTACCAGAGGGCAGGTGGTACCTTGAAAACGCATGCTGAAACCGGGAATACCTTGAACGTTCCTGCAACGGCTCATTACTCAGGAGGCGAAGCAGAGCAGACCGTGAGTGAACATGCGACACATGCCGGCGATTCGAACAAAAACGGACAGGGGACTTCCGCACTGACAACCCCGACAAGTGACGAAGTTGTTCAACCCGCTGCAGTCAGTCCGACCACCGAGATTGATCAGTTCTATCCCGATGAAGTGGTAGGGAATATCCCGCCATTCCCTCATCTGTTTAAACACCCGCTCAAGGCGACATTCTGGATAATTCGTATGCTGTTTGGCATCGTCTGTCTGGTTTTGTTTCTAGCCGTGATTGCTGCCATCCCTCTTGTTAACTTTATTGCCTTGGGTTACCTGCTAGATGTGGAAGGCAGAGTCGCCCGTACGGGAAAAATTCGCCTCGCTTTTCCGCTGCTGGATATCGCGCCTCGACTGGGAACCATAGTGCTTGGCACCGGTCTCTGGCTGATCCCCTTGTTTCTACTCTCCGGGGCTGCCGCGGATGCTCGACTCGTTGATCCAGGGGGCACCAGCGATCAGACGCTTCATTTCATCAATCGTCTGGTTTCGATTTTTATTGCCCTGCATCTCTGTCTGGCACTGGCCCGCGGGGGAACCTTTTCCTGCTATCTGCGCCCACTCAAGAATGCGATCTGGTTGTTTAAACAGCTTCGCGCTGGCGGGTACTGGGAACGGGCGGCGCAGAACGTCAGTGAGTTTGTCTCCTCGCTCAAACTGGGGCAGAATTTCTCACTGGGGTTGCGTGGTTTTCTGGGAGCCTTAGCCTGGCTCTTGATCCCTTCACTCATGTTTGCTTCCGCCAGTTCCCCTGAGGGAGGCAAGGGAGGTCCGGTTCTGGTCACGCTCCTGGGGGGCTTGCTGCTGGTGATCGTCCTGGGCTGGCTGCCTCTGTTGCAGGCTCACTTTGCTGCCGAGAATCGATTGCGGGCCATGTTTGAACTGCGGACCATCCGCAGGAAATTCAAACGGACGCCGATCGCCTGGCTGGTGGCGTTGATCGTTGTCTATGTGCTCTCACTTCCTCTCTACCTGTTCAAGGTGGCGGCACTCCCCCGGGATGCGATGTGGGGCATTACCCTGATCTTTGTTGCCACCATCTATCCTACAAAAATTCTGCTGGGCTGGGTCTACTACCGCGCCTCTTCCAAAACTCGGAATGCCTGGTTTGGTTGGCGCTGGTTGAGCAGGACACTGATTCTGCCACTGCTGTCACTGTATGTCTTTCTGTTGTTCTTTACCCAGTTTATCGGCATGCATGGCAATCGAGTGTTGATGGAGCACCACGTCTTTTTGTTACCGGTTCCATTCTGACCGAATTCGGGTGAGAAATTAAACACAGTGCTGGAAGCGGCTTGCTGGGATCAGACGGAATTCGTTTCTGAGACACGCTTCTCGTTTAAGTCAACACGTTTTTCCGATTTCATTCCGCGCACTTGAATTTTCTGAAAATCTCTTCGCCTTTTGAATTCGGGGCGGATATGATTTGAATAGCGGAATCGCGCTTGATCCGCTCGATCAACTGCCTTTCCGCTGTCATCAATCGTCGAATTGATCCGGCTTTCCAGCGGGGAATCCGGTTAAAGGATATGCAGGGAAAACGTTCTGTTTTTCCCGGCACACGTTCGCATCATTTCCTGGCTAAGCGTGTTGCCTTTTATTTGGAACGGAAGACAATTGCGCCTGGCCATTTTTCGAAAAGGCAGGACGAGCGATGAACGACTATAAGGTAGACGACGTTAGGAATGTGGCACTGGTCGGCCACGGGGCTGTTGGCAAAACAACTGTAGCCGATCTTTTGCTTTTTCAATCGGGAATGACCCCCCGACTTGGGTCTGTGGATGAAGGTACCAGTTTGCTGGATACAGACGAGGAAGAAATCGATCATCGGATTTCCATCGCCTCTACCCTGGTTCACTTTGATCATGCCGGTCACCACATCAATCTGATCGATACCCCCGGCTATCCTGATTTCATTGGGCAGGTCTCCGGTGCTTTGCGTGCCGTCGAGACCGCTCTGATTCTGCTCAACGCCGGTCATGGCGTGGAAATCAATGCCCTGCGAGTTTCCCGGATGGCCCAGGAAGCAGGCATCGCCCGCATGATCGTCCTCAATAAATGTGATACAGAAAATATCGACTACGATTCACTGCTCGATTCCATCCGCGAGACGTTCGGTTCCAACTGTGTTCCCATTAACCTGCCTGTGGGACTCGGGGCCGATTTTCAAGCGGTGTGTGATCTGGTTAATTTTTCCGAGCCACCTGCAGAGGGAACGCTGGGAGATCCGGAGTCAACCCGCCAGACGCTGATCGAAGCGATCGTGGAATCGAATGAAGGGTTACTGGAACGGTTCTTTGATGGAGAAGAACTCAGTGCCCGGGAAATGTCTGCAAACATTCCCAAGGCGATGGCGGCGGGGACACTGATTCCCGTGCTCTTCATGAGCGCGAAAACCGGCGTGGGGGTCAGTGAATTCATGGACGCCATGTCTAACTACACATTGTGTCCGCAGGATATTCAGCGGATGGAACAGACCAAAGATGGTCGTTCGGTGGTGATTGATCCTTCGCCGGAGCAGCCGTTTGTCGCTCAGGTGATCAAGACACGCATCGACCCCTTCATTTCCAAGATGAGCTATCTGCGTGTCTTCTCCGGAAAACTGGATAAAGACACGGCTGTGGTCAATGTCCGCACAGGGAAGCCGGTTCGGATCAATCAATTGCTCGACGTCCAGGGAGGCAAACAGGAGCCCGTCGATTCTGTTTCCGTGGGAGACATTTTCGCGGTAGCCAAAGTCGATGACCTGCAGCCGGGAGATACCCTTACCGCCGATGCGAATGGAGACGGTCTTTCACTGCCGGAAATCAAGTACCCTCATCCGGTGGTCGGGTTAGCAGTGGAACCTAAAAGCCAGAATGACCAGCAGAAGATTTCCGGTGCACTGCACAAACTGGAAGAAGAAGACCAGACCTTCCATGTGATCCACGATGAAGAGACACATGAAATGGTAATGCAGGGAATGAGCGAACTGCATCTGAAAATCATGCAGGAAAAACTGCTGCATCGTGATAAAGTAGAAGTGCTGACGCACCAACCTAAAGTCCCGTATCGCGAAACGATCATGGCGAGCGCTGAGGGCAGTTACCGACACAAGAAACAGTCGGGAGGTGCAGGGCAGTTTGCCGAAGTACACCTGCGGGTCTCACCTATGCCTGCCGGCGTCGATCCTGAAACCTACTTCACGAAAGAAAACTTCGACCATCTGCGCAGTTATCAATACGATCCGGATTTGAACTTTGCCTTTGTCGATCGGATTTCAGGTGGCTCGATTCCCAATCAGTTCATCCCGGCAGTCGAGAAAGGAGTTCGCGAGCGGATGAAGCAGGGGGTCATCGCAGGCTGTCAGATTCAGGATCTGATCTGCGAGGTTTACTTTGGAAAAGATCATCCAGTCGACAGTAACGAAACTGCGTTTAAAATTGCGGGGAGCAAATGTTTCTCGGAACTCTTCGGAAAAGCACGTCCGGCGCTGATGGAACCGATCGTTAAGATTGAAATTCTGATTCCCGAAGAATGCGTCGGCGATATCAGCAGTGATCTTTCCAGTCGACGGGGACGTATGGAAGGTATGCAGGTCTCTCCAGGAGGCTACGAAATCATTCAGGCGCGTGTCCCTCTGGCTGAAATTATGACCTATGCCCGTACGCTTTCCAGTCTGTCCGGAGGCCGGGGAACCTATGACATTGAACTGAGTCACTACGAAATGATTCCGCCCAACGAGCAATCCAAGGTGATTGAGATTCTTAACCAGGCCAGAGAATGATCTGATCTGTCAACGAATCAGGATGGTGGAAAAGCACCAGCGAAAGCGTGTACTCCCTTTTGCTGGTGCTTATTTTTTACGCTTTCGTTCCCGTCCCAGGGGCTGGTTCCAGAGCTTCAACTGCTTCTTGATGTCTTCGAGGGACATCGGGACGGGAGAGAGTTTGATCTGTGTTTCCAGGTCGTAATGTTCGCTGGTTATTTTTTCATCCAGACGATCAATTTCATCTTCCAGGTTACGCATCCAGTCCGGCACATCAATTCCGGAGCCGATGGTTGATGCCAGATAGCGTTCGATTTCTTCTTGGAGAATTGAGAAGGTAGCGGAATCTTCATTTCCATTGCGGGCATCTTTCATCGCCCGGGGAACGAGGGCCATCATCCGGTTGACTGACAAAGGTTTGACGAATCGTTCATTCAGATGATCCGAAATCAGCGGCAGATTGATTTTGTATTCCGCTTCGGTCTGTTTCAGCTTTTTCAAATGCTTCTTGGCCATCTCTTCCGAGGTGGCTTCGAAGACAGCTTCCCAGATCAAGGCTGATTCATTGCGATCCTGCTGAGCCAGAACCTTGTGGGCAATCAGCAGCGGGACCATCTTCCAGTCGTCCCGTTCGTAGGCTGCTTCGATCCGCAGGAAGTCGAGCAGGCAGTAAAACATTTCGCCGTAGTCTGATTGGGTGGTGGTACTATTATACTCCACAAACCGATCAAATTTATCGACCACCGATTCAAAGATGACTTTGAGGTTGGTGACCGCTTCATCCATCTCGATGCTGCCTTCTTCCAGGTCAGTGAGCAGCGTCATGGGGTGGGCTGGATCCTGGTACTCGGCCAGATAATTCAGGTACTGTTCGATTCCATTATGCAGGATAGTACGCAGGTTACCCAGGGTCAGGTACTGGGCGTGAAACAGGTCCGCTCCATACTGCTTGATAAAGCTTTTGACTTCCTGCCAGATATACTCCTGGTTCAGTGCTTCTGCGCTGGAAAGCCGCATGGTGCGACTGTGCTTGAGCCATTGTTCCCGATATTTATTCACCAGTTTTTCAGCGATATCGATCAGCTTCTCGTCATCAAGTTTCTCGGACTCCCAGTCACGCGAGGAGGCGATTATGGCCACCAGGGAGCTTTTAAGAGCGGTGCGGAACAGGCGGTCAAACTCGCTGACAGCAATCCCTTCGGGACGCGCACTGCGTTCCATTCGGTAAGCGGTCTTCAGCAGCTGCCAGGTTTCGCGGAGCAATCCCAGACCGGGAAGCTGAGTCAACAGGAACCGCAGAATCATCTGTAACGAGCGAACTTTAAGTACGGTGTTGGGCCTGCCTCCCTGATCGATGGGCGTATAGAGCAGAGGTGTTTCCGCGATATTGCTTAAGAAAGCCGGAAACTCTTTCCGCACCAGTTCGATGTCGCGGGTCAACACACCACGATAGACGGGGACCAGCAGGCGTTCGTTTTCGGAAAGTTCCTTTTCCGCTTCTGATTCCGGCAGGGTTGCCAGGAGCATCAAACGAGCAGAACGGCAATTGACTGTAGTGATGATGATGGCATGCATCAGGTAGAATTTGGTTTGCAACTGCAGATCGTATTCGATATTGGAATCGTGGTCGCCACTCGGCTTAGGCAGCTGGTAGCTCCAGATGGAATTGAGCAGCACCACCAGTTCCTGCTGTAAATTTTCGGTATGCTGGATCCAGCCTTCAATCGACTCGCGCGTTTCAGCATCAAATTCCGTTTCGGCTTCCGGGTGAGTAACGTGTGAGAGTTCGGTCTCTGCGAAATACGCTGCCGACAACTGCCAGAGTTGTGAGAGCGTATTCAGGAACTTAAGACGAGGTTCGAGCAGGCGGTTGATCGATTCGATTTCGGAGTTATTGGGTGAGTATCCAGAATCCATCATCTCACCCTGCACCCCATCGTCGGCGCTGTCTCGAAAGGTGACGTCTTCATAAGCCGCACCAAACAACTCGTCTTCTTCATCCGGCTCTGCGGGATCCATGTCAAACGGATCCTCGATTGCTTTTTCCGGAACAGGCAGCACGGAATCGAAATGGGGGACCGACCAGTAGTCGGCGGCATTGGCTTCGAGGTAATCGAACATTTTGCGGATAGACTGTCCATTACCGGATCCGGACTTAATATTCGCAGTCAACTGTCGCATCCACTGCAGCAGGACGGAGTGAATTGAGTAAGGTCCCGATTCCAGACCTGTCTGGTCGACCTGGCTCAGCCACTGCATGATCAGACCGATGGCCGCGACATGGTCCTGCTTCTGCAGCAGGGCATCGACAGTCAGGGCATAGGCTTTTGCTGATTCAAATCGATCAACATGCTGTCGCCAGAAAGAAATATCACCGACCGCCTCGCCGCCGTTCTTCCACTCAGTAAGAATCTGTGAGACATGGGCCGCTGATTCAAACGAGTCCTGACCATTCACGTGGGGAAGATCCTCCACAGTGGTCGTTGCGTAACGATCCCATTTTTCAGCCAGCTTCTGGAAACGCTCAGAGATTTCCAGTTTAAGCCGGTCGTTCCCCTGTGCAGCCGCTTCACTCAGTGTGGCCGAGTAGGCGGAGAATGTTTCTTCCATCAGTTCCAGCAGAACTTCACTCCGCTGATCGGGAATACTGTCCTCCCGGGAAATGAACAGAGGGAACAGTCCCTGGAATCCCAGAATATTCCAAGGATCGATCAGGGCACCGCATTCGATCCCGCGAGTCAGATGATCTTCGATCTCGGGGATCAGTTTCCAGGCTGCATCCAGTTCGTTCCGTTCCAGGTGTAACTGAACCATGGTAATCCGCCATTGGATTTCACATTCAAAACGGACCGAGGTGCAGGGGATGACGCCGGCTTCACAGCGGGCAGCACGCGAAAAACCCATCCGCGCGTAGATGCGGGATAACTGGCGGTGCTGAACCTGCTGGGCGCCGTAGCGTGCCAGATGCAGATTGAGGTAGTGCCGGATATGACCGAAAGGCTGCTGAGACTGCTGTGCTTCTTTCAATAAGCGTTCCGCCCGGGAACCTGTCGCAGAGGCCAGCAGACGGTTGTAATAATCATCCCGCTGGCGGGCGACCTTAGGGAGCAGGGAGGTCAAGCTGATATCACTGGCGTGGGTATCAGGTCCGGAACCACTGATCGAAGACGCCATCAGCATGGTGCCACTCAAGACGGCTGCCGCATCCTGCAGTCGTTCCTGCAGCGGGATCTCTTTGTGTTCATCAATCCAGGCCAGCAGGGAATCGAGGATCAGTCTGCGGATGACAAACCGTCGGTAATAGCCCTGGTTGTCAATGATGTGCGGATCCCATTCCCCGAACATGTAGTTGGTGCGTTTGTTAACCGGGTGCAGGTGATCGTGTGCCCGGAGATCGATGGCGATCTCATCCATTTTTTCCAGATTGAAATGTGCCTGATGCAGCAGATCTTCGGGAGTCGTTTCCAGGGTCTTGATCGTCTGTTCGATCAGACGCTGGTAATTTCCACAGGCGACTCCACTGCCACGAAAAAAGACCGGCATCGGGCGAAATTTTTCGTGTGAATAGACCTGCATCTGTCGACCATTTTCCAGAACGGCAACCGGCCGAAAACCGACGAAGTCATTCAGCTTATCGATGGCAGCGGTGACCAGTTCCTGGTCGGTATCCCAGCGACCGGTCTGTTCGAGCAGAGCTTCAAACATGACGGCGAGGAAATAAGGCTGCAGGAACTCTTTTCGGCAGATATGGAACAGCAGGTCCCGGTGATGGGTGGTGTATTGAGGCAGGCATTCTTCAAATGCAATTTTGAGAACTTTCTCTGCCTGATCTATGGACTGAAATGCCGGGGTCGTCCCTTTGAGTTCGTGTAAGTGAGTGCGCAGCAACGACTCCAGCAATGCAGAATCACGCTGAAGGTCCAGTTCAGCAAAGAGCTGATTCCAGTTGAAGCGAAACTTGGGATCTGGCTTTCCGTTAGAGAAATTCAAATAGCCCAGAATCTCTCGAATAATATGTTTATCGACGGCGGGCAGAGTCTCCAGACCCTGCTTTGGATGGCGCGGTACTGTCATATTGGTAAACGTTAATATAGAAATCAGATTCTTAAATTTGCTGGTGTTGGATTTCGCTCAACAGCAGTAAAACAGTCTATTTCCTGAATGAACAGTCCAAACGGAATGAATCCCCGAATCAATTATGCATTTTCCGATCTGGCAGTCAAAAGTTCGATCTCTGTGTCTTGATTAACTGCTTTTCTGGCAGCAGTTTAATGTACCGACTCCCCATTGAAATCGCCAGCTGGTATCTCAGAATGAGGGTGCTGTTCACTTGGTCATTTGAGATTCCTGCCCGCTTCTCCCGCTGGAGAGCAACTTTTCTTCAACTCGTATGTCAGAATATGACGATTATAACGAATGTGCGTATTTCTCAAACGAGCCTTAATTGTGTGCCTTTCAGACGCTGGTATCAAGGCTGACAGGAGTCAGCAGCCGGCGTTGAGGGGTTTTCTTACCAGAAACAGGGCACAAAACACGGGAATTTACCCAGTTGAATCAGGAGAACGGATTCTCAAAAAGTCCTTCGTTTCTTGAGTTTCCTGCAATCTAACCTGAGATCTGGAGTCACCGGTGTGAACTGTGTCTTCAAGGAAGTGAAAAGTCAGATGGAACACTTGGATTCGATGCCCGATGGTCAGCCGACACTGCCAGAAGCTCAAACAGAAGATCACTTTTTGAACTGGTCCAAGGCGGTCTTGAAGTCTCCTCTCTTCTGGGGAGCCGCTGCTACATTCGGGTTTTATGCCCTGATCCCCCATCTTCCCCTGTATCGCGACCTGGTAGATCGCTACTTCTGTAGCCACCCGCTTGAGTACGCCACAGCCGCGCTGTTCTTTATCGGGATGGCCATCATTGGTGTGAAGGGTATGGGCATGTTTGTCCAGAAGAAATCCCTCACCGAAACTCAGATCGACTGGGACACCATTGGCGAGATCGAGAATCTGCACGAGCGAATCGATGTCTTTGAGGAACAGGTGCAGTCACAGCCCTCGTGGCTCAGTGAGACATACCTGGGCAAACGACTGCTGGATACGGTCTCGTTTGTGAAAAGCCGCCGGTCAGTGCAGGACCTGGACGAGCATCTCAAGTATCTGGCCGAGTTGGCTGCCGAGCAACTCCATGCCAGCTACTCACTCATTCGTACAATTACCTGGGCCGTGCCTATCATCGGCTTCCTGGGTACCGTAATCGGGATTACCATCGCGATTGCCAACGTGACCCCCGATCAACTGGATACATCACTGTCTGAAGTGACCGGTGGTCTGGCTGTGGCCTTTGATACCACAGCTCTGGCTTTGGGGCTGTCGCTGGTTCTCGTGTTCTCCACCTTCATCGTAGAACGAATGGAACAAAAGCAGCTCGAGCAGATCGAATTATTTGGTATCGAACATATTGCATCCTGTCTGAGTGAATCGGAGCGTGTTGTCAGTCCGCTGGAATCAGCTGAAATTGAAGCGGCACAGCAACTCGTTTCGCGGACCGAAGAAATGATTCAGCGTCAGACCGATCTCTGGCAACAGAACCTGGAGGGGCTCCGCGGACGCTGGGCCGAAATGATGGATCGGCAGCAGTCGTCCTTCGACCAGACATTGCAGGACGGCATGTCCAGCACGCTGGGTAACCATGCAGTCCAACTGGAAGAATTTCGGAGCGAATTTCTGAACGCGTATCAGTCTACGACTGAGCAGATCGAACTCATGCTCAATCGCTGGCAGAACAAGCAGGAAGAATCGAACAATCAGTTTTCAACACATCTGGCTCAGATCTGGAATGAAGTGCATGAAGACGTCATTTCAGCCCAGACGCGGCAGACCACCCAGATCGAGGAAGCGACGCGGGATATCGCTGATGAAATCCGTATCTGGAATCAGCAGATGAAGGACTCGGCCGAAGTGTCGACCCTGCAGATCCAGGCGCTGAATAATCAGAGTGAGCACCTGCTGAAGATCGTTGATCAGGAAGAGCATCTGATCGGGTTACAGAAACGTCTCACCGAGAATCTGGATGCGATTCGTGCCGCCGAAACGTTTGAAGAAACTCTGCACAGCCTGAGCGCTGCTGTCCATCTGCTGACGGCCCGTTCCGGTCGTAACGCCGCCTGATTGTCACTGCGTCTCACTTGAGTCTTTCGTTTTTCCTCTGAGCAGATAAGTTCCGGTTTCATTCATGAGTAGAAAAGGCAACGAAGCACGTTCGGTATCGCTGTTTCCCTTTCTGGCGGTACTCATCTGTGCGATGGGAGCATTGATCTTCCTGCTGGTTGTCACCACGCGCCGAATTCGACACCAGGCTGTCCTGCAGGTACAGCAGGTGGTGATTGAAGAAACCGTGGAAGATGATCTCTTTCCGCCGATTCTGTTTGCAGCAGAAGAAGCAGAACCGGTGCAGGCTCCTCCCGTGGTGATGATTCCTGAGCCCAAGATCCAAGAGCCGGAACCAGAACCTGAGCCGAAAATCATCAATCTGGCAGCCGATAAAGAGGCTCGCTTGAGAGCGCTGCAGGTGCAGAAAGCGAAAAAACTGGCTGCACTGAAAGATCAGAATCTGATGCTGGTTCGCCTGAAAAATGAGTTGAGTCAGTCCGAAAGTCAGCTCAATGAAACGCAAAAACAGTTTCAGTCACTGCAGTCAAAAGACAAAGAACTCGACCAGAACCTGGCTAAGCTGAAAGAGCAGAAGGCGCGTGTGGCAGAAATGCTGCAGGAAGAGCTGAATTCACTGGCAAAGAAAAAACAGTCACAAAAATCGGCTCGCAGTAAATATTCCATCGTTCCTTATGACGGAAGAACCGGTACAGCCAAACGCCCCATTCTGATTGAATGTACGGATGAAGGGCTGACCTTCCAGCCCGAAGGCATCACTTTGACTCCAGATGATCTGCAGGATTTCACGCCGGGGCACAATCCGCTGCTGTCGGGAACTCAGGCACTGTTTCGCTACTGGAGTGGTAAAGATCGAAATTCAGGTCAGGAACCTTATGTTCTGATTCTGGTTCGTCCCAGTGGTAGTGTCGGTTACTATGTGGCCCGTAAGCTGCTGGGCAACCTGGATCTGGACTCTGGATACGAATTGATTGATGCAGACTGGGAACTGGCATTACCCAAACAGGATCCAGTTGCGAAAGAGGTCTGCCAGGATGCGATCGACCGTGTGTTGAGTGGACGCAGGCAACTGGTCTCCCAGTTGAATCAAAAACAGACTGCCAGTCCCCAGGAGCGTCGACTGCAGTTTGATGCTCGTACCGGAATGGTCCGTGTGATCGAACCGGAAGAAGGACTGGGAACCGGTCAGGGAACCGAAAAATCAGCCGTGGGGGGACGGGTTCGGGAGATGGTAAATCACATTTCAGTGATGTTCTGACACCGCGACAGCAAATGGCTCGTGCCGAGTATCTCCGTAAAGTCGCCAACCAGCCAAACATTGTCTACAAAGAAGGCTTTGATGATGGAGACAGTGCACAGGGTGAGCGGGGCACAGGCTCTGAACTGGAACGTATCACCGGGAGAGGCAGCTCCACCGGGAAAAGAGGGCTGCCCGGAAGTCTCGAAGGAGCCGAAGTCTACGATCTGGATGAACTCAAACGCGGATCGAGTAGTGGTTTTGGTGAAGATGGTGGTTTGAAGCAGGCTAAGGTTATGGGCCGTGATCAACTGCGAGAAATGGCCGAGCAGCACCTGGTTGAACTGAAAAAATTACAGGGCCAGGGAGCATCAGGAAAACCAGGTCAATCGGGAGATCAACGAACACCGGGTGACCAGCAACTGGCAGGCAGCGCGGCCAGTGGTTCGACGAGTTCTAGCCAGAGAGTGATCGAAAATCCGTACCTGAAAAAACAGGGGAGTCGAGAGGGAACCGCAGAGTCTGGCCAGACAGTCGCCGGACAGCAAGGCATGCGGTCTTCGGAATCGACTCCGGGATCCTCTGCAAATCCATATTCGTCGAACGCATCTTCCCAATCCAGCAATCCATTCCAGAGTTCTGCATCTGGTTCCTCGGCTGCAGGAGCGGGGAACGCGAATTCAGTTTCGCTGAGCCGCAGTCGCTCAGCACAGGCTGAGAGCGAATCCTCAATGAACCGTCAATGGGGCCCGCCTCAGTCCCGTTCCGGTATTGGATTTGAAAGAGAAATCAGTATTCAGATCGGTTCAGATCGCATCATTGTCGGAGATGAAAAACAGTTGCAACTCGATCCGGGAATGTCACCGCAACGCTTGCAGGCGTCGCTCTTCGCGGTCATGGATCAGTACGTGCAATCCTGGGGACCTGCCCCCAAAGGTTTCTACTGGGTGCCTTCACTGCAGTTTACAATCAGTCCCGGTGGGAACCAGTACTACGAACGGATAAAATCATCCGCCCAGAAAATGGGACTTGAGACCGAGGCACAGTATACGCTCGAGCCTTTACCGGCTGGTCCTGCTGCCTCAACGGGAAAGGAGCAGTAATATGAGCCGCCGCACACCTCAGGGAGAAGCCGGATTTGGTTCAGATTCCTTTCTGGATATCGTCGCGAACATTGTCGGGATTTTGATTATTCTGATCGTGATCGCTGGCGTCCGGATGAGCCAGGCACCGGTAACGGTCGCGAATACCGAAATCAACCCCCCTGCTGCGCCCACTGTGATCGATGGCGATCTTGATGCCTTTCCTCCTGAGTTGGAAGCACCTCCTCTGCCGGCACCTGTGGTGATTTTGCCAGATCCGGAACCGGAAAAACTGGTGCCGAAAGAACCGAAGATCATCTATCAACACCCCTCCGCAGAACTGCTGGCACAACTCGAAGCAGCGGAAGCCGAACTCTCTCGCCTGGATCGCATCATGCAGGAACGGTCATCAGGGGCTCAGGATCTGCAGTCGCGTAAGCAGGCTGTCCGAGGTCAGGTCCAGTCGATGTTGTCTGAGATCAATCACAAGAGCAGTCGACTTGAACAGGAGTATCGACAGTTACTCAGCCTGGTCGATGAAACGAAGGCGGCACGTCAGCAACTGGAGCACGTGGTCGCCAAAGCACGGGAAGTCTCTGAGCCACGTGAGCAGGTGAAAGAGCTGAAGCACCGCCTCACTCCCGTCAGCCAGTTGGTGACGGATAAGGAATGGCACTTCCTGCTTTCAGAAAACCGCGTTTCTTACGTGCCCATCAATGAACTCCTGCTGGAGTTGAAACACGAGGTCATGAAGCGTGGCAGCTGGCTGGCCAAGTATCGTGAGCATCATGGCAAAGTAGGGCCCGTTCAGGGATACACCATGAATTATGTTGTCGAGCGACAACCCCTTTCTGCGCTGGATCAGTTACGGACTGGTGGCACGGGCGGATTTCGAGTCGGAGTCACCAAATGGGAAATTGGTCGTAGCGATGATGTATCCGGCGAAGTCCAAGAGGCTGCATTAAGGCCTCAATCACAGTTCTCCCGGGCGTTGACTGAAATCGGGACCGGTTCGACGGTTACCTTCTGGGTTTACCCGGACAGCTTCGAACTCTATCGAGAGCTGCAGAAATATGCCCATTCACTCGGATACCAGGTAGCGGGCAGGCCGCTGCCTTTTGGGGTACCCATTGCGGGGTCACCTGCCGGAACTCGCTCTGCAGGACAGTAAGCCACGTTTAATAGAGCAGAGTCGCCAGCTTGCGACGGTACGCGCTGGTCAGGGCTGACTGTGGCCCCAGCAGATCGAAGATTCGCAACATTGTGGCTTTGGCTTCTACGCCTGCTCCCGCTTTATCTTCCGCGATGATCACCAGACAGATTTCCAGGGCTTCTTCATGCTTGTTGGAAATCGCCAGGGCGTCTGCTAAGGCGATTTTGAGGTCTGCATTATCGGGATCTGCCTCCAATGCTTTACGAGCCTCTTCCACCCCACCCGCTTCATCCGCGGCTGCCTGAAGTTCGAGCTGCGATTTAATCTGCTCTGCTTCGGGCTCCAGAAAACCACGGGTTTCCAGTTCTTCGATAATCTGGCCACATTCATCGAAGCGGGACAGCTTTACCAGCACAGCTGCCAGTCGCAGTTTGATGGTATCGTTTTTCGGATCGAGTTCTGCTGCTTCACGGTACTTGCCTTCAGCGGCCGCTGGATCGGTCTCTTCCAGGATCTGACCTTCCTGCAGCAACATATCAATGGGAGAAGGCACCAGCTGCGTTACCCATTCCCGCAGCGACTCCTCGGGCAGGATCCCCTGGAAATGGTCGACGGGCTGCCCGTTCAGGAAAGCAACCACTGTTGGAATGGACTGTACGCGGAATGCCGCCGCGAGTCCCTGTTGTTCGTCGATATTGATTTTGGCCAACTGGACTTTTCCCTGGAATTCGTTGAGCACGTTTTCCAGCATGGGCGCCAGCTGCTGGCAGGGGCCGCACCAGGGAGCCCAGAAATCGATGATGATCGGTATCTGTTGTGACTTCTGCAGGACTTCGGTTTCGAAGTTCTCTTCGGTAACATCAATGATCCAGGGGGCATTGGCTGACATGTTATGTTTCCTTATCTGAGACTCCCACAAGAGGGAAACTCTGGTGGTTTGACAATCAGTTCCGGGTGACAGGGAGTTCGCAGATTGCCCACTGCCCGAAATTTTCTTCTACTTCAATCTGGACCGATTCAATCTGGCTTGCGGCGTCTGATCCTATCACAGTCATCAGCTGCTGGCCAATCCAGTGCGCGATTAATTCAGCCGTTGTATTGGCAACCGGCAGCAGGATGCAGTCCTCACGCGGGAAAACCCAGCGCCGTTCTTCGAACGTGGCTTCGACTTCATTCTGATCTTCCCGGACTTTAATTTTATCGTGCTGCGTGGGAAGCAGAACACGGTGATCGAGCGCGTCTACCGTTTTCTGCAACTGATCACGGAGTGCAATAAAATCGAAAACATAACCGTTTTCGTCAAGAGGCCCGGTCAGCTCAGCAGCGACACGCCAGTTGTGACCGTGCAGACGCTCACAGATATTGCCGTTGAATGTGATAAAGTGTGCCGCACTGAAGACGAGGTGGTCTTTGGTGACGCGAACTTTGTATCGGGGGACGCTATCCTTCATGAATTAACGAGCTCAATTCCGCTTGAAAAGGTGGAGGGACTTTTTCTCTGATTGTAGCCGGAGCAGGGGGCTTGATGAAACCGTCCCGCAGGGCAACAAACAGAGCCGCGACGATTAAATCGGCTGTCGTTCCTGGATTCCTGCGATTTCCCGTTTCGCGCAACCAGTGGTCAAGTTCCTGCAAACCGCTCTCAAAGTCTTCTGCCTGTAAGGTCTCGCGAGCTCGCCGGGCTGCTTCATTTGCTTCAGCACTGCCGCATTTACGGGCGATCAATGTATCCGGACAGTCGGCCATCAGCTGGAGCTGCAGACGAATGACAGCGGTTTCCCAGTCTGAGGATTGATTCCAGAATTCCTGCAGTGCGGGGACTGCTGTCTGGAGCGTGATCTGAAATCCGCTGGCATATTCTCGCGCGACGGCATCCCGCTCAGCTGCGAGGGCCATGGCTTCGCGCAGTGTGCCCGTTGGCTCGTCTGAGATATCCTGTGTTTCTGTCTCTCCCAGACCACCCGGACAAGCCACTCTGATTGCCTCGTAAACCAGTCGCGCGTCAGCGACGCTCAATCCCTCCAGGACCGAGTCAATTCCCTCAGAGATGGTCTGCTCGGTCGGTACAGCCAGCAGCGGGGCCAGTAACAGGACCATGCCCAGGTTGGAGTTGCTGGCAGAGACATCACGGGTTGCTGTGATGCAATTCAAGATGGTTTCAGCTACCCTGCCTGGCTCTGACTGTGGGAGCAGGGGGGCTATCGCCCGTGCAGAGCGAAGGAAATCAACATATGTCAGATCGGGAAACGAGACGCCAGGATGTACATTCCCCGGTTTTTGTGCGGTCGCTTCGAGCAGGCAGGCCAGATAACACCAGTTTTCGAGTTGTGCTTTATTTTGACTCATATACGCTGGTTTGATTGATGGTCGGTGAAAATCTGCGTACAACAGTAAGTAAAGACTGTTAAGAATATTGCGGGGAATTCACTCCGAGGTCAATTCTGCAGGATCCATCCTGAGAATTGAAGTCTCTGACAACTTGAACCGAACAGGTAACAGGAATTGTTTTATGAGCCCATCGATTGAGCGTCAACAGCTGCAAACCGTGCATATTGTCCCACTGACCGCTTTCGATCAGCAGGATCGAATCAACGTCGAGATGCAGTCAGCACACACGGCGAAACTGTATGAGGCAGGCATGCGTGTTTATCTTCCCGGGGCAGGGACCAGTGAATTTCACAGTCTGCTGCCAGAGGAAATCGTGCAGCTGGTGAAGATCACTCGCGAAGTTACCGGTCCGGAAACCCTGATTTTTGCACCCATCGGTTACCAGGTAAATGCAGCAAAGCAACTGGCGGTAGACTGTCTGGAAGCAGGGGCCACCGGCATCATGTTCATGCCTTTTGCTCATCCTTATATGAGTGATCGCGGGGCGGAAGAGTATTACCGTGCCGTGATGGACGCTGCCGACTGTCCCACCTTGTTCTACAAGAAAGCAGCGATTCCCAGTGATGAGCTGCTGCTGGAGCTGGCCTCGGACGAGCGGGCCGTGGGGGTCAAGTATTCGGTGAATCAGATGCATCAGTTCCGTACCACGGTCAGCGCCGATACGGAAGGCATGGAATGGGTCTGCGGTTCTGCAGAGCGGTTTGCGCCTTATTACATGCTGGCTGGTTCAGGTGGATTTACCAGCGGGGCTGGGAATGTCTGTCCGCATCTGTCGCTGGCGATGCACGCGGCGTTTCTCTCGGGCGACTATGCCGAGGGAATGCGGATTCAGCAACAGATCCTGCCGATTGAAGATTATCGGGCACGTTGTGGGGACAGCTTCAACATCAGTATGTTGAAGTATGCCATCACTCTGACCGGAGCAGATTTCGGGCCTCCGCGGCCACCTCAGCGGACACTGACCAGCGAACAGGAAGCAGAGATTCGTCAGTTGATGGAGCCGGTTCTGGCTGCGGAAGCTGAATTGGCGCAACAAAAAAGCCCCGTTTCGTAAAACGGGGCTTTTTGTTTGATTCTCAGAATCAGGCAGTTGCCATCCGTTCTTCTTTTTCTTTCAGACGACGGGCGACGACTTCTTCCTGAATGTTACGAGGAACCTGGGCATAGCGTGAGAATTCCATGCTGAATCCACCTTTACCCTGGGTCATGGAACGCAGCTCGTTGGCATAGTCAAACATGCTTGCCAGCGGGACTTCAGCGATGAAGACACTCGTTCCCATTTTGGTTTCCGATGTATTGATCACACCGCGTTTCTGAGCGATATGACCAGTGACAGCACCCTGGAACTCTTCAGGAACTTCCACTTCGAGTTTCATGATCGGCTCGAGCAGTGCCATGTTTGCTTTCTTCAGAGAGTCACGCATACAGTTGAATGCAGCGACGTTGAACGCCATTTCTGAAGAGTCAACATCGTGGTAGCTACCGTCCGACAGAGTGGCGGAAACACCCACAACTTCACATTCGCACAAGGGGCCTTTAACAAGAGCCCGCTGGAATCCTTTGTCCACAGCCGGGATGTATTCTTTAGGAATACGACCCTGGGTGATCGCATTTTTGAATTCGTAGGTTTCACCGTCATTTTCCACGGGCATTGGTTCAATTTTACCAACGACGTGAGCGTACTGACCAGAACCACCAGTCTGCTTTTTGTGCTTGTGGTTGTATTCCACAGGGATAGTCGGTGTTTCACGGTAAGCCACGCGGGGTTCACCCACGATACATTCGACTTTGTATTCACGTTTGATACGTTCGATGTAAACATCGAGGTGCAGCTGACCCATACCAGCGATGATGGTCTGATTGGTTTCTTCATCAGTCATCACGTGGAAGGTGGGGTCTTCGCGGTTGAAACGCTGAATCGCTTTAGCCAGACGATCGGCACCGTCCCGGTCGAGTGGTTCGATCGAGAGACGAATCACAGGCTCAGGTACAAAGATACTTTCCAGAGCGTAGTTTTCACCATCGCTACAGAACGTATCCCCGGAGGCACACTCCATACCTACAGCTGCGATAATGTCACCAGCTTCACCTACATCAACGTCTTCACGGCTGTCAGCGTGCATACGTACCAACCGGCCAAAGCGGGTTGAGTTCCCGGTTCGGGTGTTGACGTAGCTCTGACCTTTTTCAATTTTGCCCTGATAGATTCGCATGTAGGTCAGCTGACCGAAGGTTTCGTCGACAATCTTGAAAGCCATGGCAACCAGAGGTTTGTCAGAAGAGTGAGACAGCTTCGTACGGAACGAATCGCTGTGAGTATCTTCTGCACCTTCTTTGATGGCTTTCTGCTGAGCGTCCAGGTCAATCGCAGAAATTTCACGATCGAGCGGGCTGGGCAGGAAGCGAACCACGGCGTCAAGCAGAGTCTGCACACCTTTGTTTTTGAAAGCTGTTCCCATCATGACGGGGGTGATTTCGTGAGACAGAGTCGCTTCACGAATGACTTTGTAAATGTCGTCAACGGGAATTTCTGCCTCTTCCAGCAGGGCGACCATCAGGTCGTCGCTGAACATGGAGAGGGTTTCCAGCATCGCGGCGCGAGCTTCTTCAGCAGCAGCTTTGAACTGCTCAGGAATTTCGCCGAGGACTTCTTTTTCACCCTGTTCGCCTTCGTAGGTGACCGCCTGCATGGTTACCAGGTCAACTACACCTTCGAACTGAGCACCTTCGCCCATGGGAATCTGCAGCGGCAGAGGCACAACGTGCAACTTTTCTTCGATCTGCTTGATCACGCTGGCAGAATCGGCACCAGTACGGTCCATCTTGTTGATGAAGGCAATACGGGGAACGCCGTAACGTTTCATCTGACGGTCAACGGTCAGAGACTGGCTCTGTACACCGCCTACCGAGCAGAGAACCAGAACGGCACCGTCCAGTACGCGAAGACTACGTTCCACTTCCACGGTAAAGTCAACGTGGCCCGGGGTATCGATAATGTTGACAGTATAGTCTCTCCACTGCACCTGTGTGGCGGCAGAAGCGATGGTAATCCCACGCTCACGCTCCAGGTCCATACTGTCCATGGTTGCTCCACCGTCACCACCTCGCACTTCACGCACTTTGTGGATTCGGCCTGAGTAGTACAGAATCCGTTCGGTAAGTGTGGTTTTACCAGAGTCGATGTGAGCCGAAATACCAATGTTTCGATACTTGTCCAGATTTTTCATGGCTTTAGTGCAGGTTTACTTTAGGGAACGTGTTATGGATACAAAATGATCGGCAACGTACCGACCTTGATCAAGAGCTCAATATTATTCGGAACTTTTTGAGAAGAAGCTCTCAAGTTTTACAGGGAGGCAGGCCCCGCAAATCGCATCACTCTACTGGTGTGATGGCTGACCCGGCAGGTTTTCACAACAAGGGATCACTGACATCCGATACATTCGCAAGTAGATAATCTGAGCGTAAGGTGTGAGCGTAGAATCTTATCGTTGTATCGACTTCGGGGGAAGAGGATTTTTGGTTAAATTCCGAAAACTCCCTGATTTATTGCCTCAATATTGTATACGTCAGAAGCCGAATGTGAAAGGGAAAAAAACAGGGAGAATTTCAGATGAAATTCTCCCTGCAGGTAAGTTCAAACTTTAACTAAGCTTATGCTTTTTCATCCAGTACGGCCTGGGCTGCTGCCAGACGGGCGATTGGAACCCGGAAAGGTGAGCAGCTGACGTAATCCAGACCCAATTCGTGGCAGAAGATCACACTGGCTGGATCACCACCGTGTTCACCACAAATCCCGATCTTGAGGTCGGAACGAGTACCACGACCGCGTTCGACACCGGTCTGCATCAGACGTCCTACACCATCCTGGTCGATGGTCTGGAAGGGGTCTGCAGGGATGATGTCATTTTCACGGTAGTGACCGATGAAGGTACCGTAGTCGTCACGGCTCATACCCAGAGTGGTCTGGGTCAGGTCGTTGGTACCGAAGCTGAAGAACTGGGCGGTTTCTGCGATCTGATCTGCACAGATGGCAGCACGCGGCAGCTCAACCATGGTTCCGACCATGTACTCAACCTTGACGCCTTTTTCTTCCAGAACCTGCTCGGCAACTTCACGGATGATCTTGGCCTGGTTATCGAATTCAGTCTGGAATCCAGCCAGAGGCACCATGATTTCAGGATGCACTTTGATGCCTTCCTTCTGCACGTCGCAGGCGGCTTCCATGATGGCCCGGGCCTGCATCGCGGTGATTTCCGGATAAACAATACCCAGACGACAGCCACGATGACCCAGCATCGGGTTGAGCTCGTGCAGTTCTTCGACACGGCGACGGATGAATTCGACAGTCACACCCAGTTCGTTGGCCAGTTCTTCAGCCAGAGTCGGGTTTTCTTCCAGGTGACGGTCAGAGAGGAACTCGTGCAGCGGCGGATCCAACAGACGAATGGTTACCGGCAGACCATTCATGGCCTTGAAGATGCCGGTAAAGTCTTCGCGCTGGAAGGGCAGCAGCTTGTTAACAGCTTTGGTGCGTGATTCCACATCGCCGGCAGCGATCATTTCGCGGATTTCCGCGAGGTGGTGGAAGAACATGTGCTCGGTTCGGCACAGACCAATCCCTTCAGCACCGAAAGCAATGGCTTCAGCTGCCTGATCGGGCTGGTCAGCGTTAGTACGAACACGCAGCTTGCGGATTTCGTCAACCCAGCCCATCAGTTGCTGGTATCGCTGAAATGCTTCTGAGTCTTCAGGTTTCATGGTTTTAGAGATCAGCACTTCCACGATTTCACTCGGTTTGGTTTCCACTTTACCGGCAAAGATTTCGCCTGTGAAACCGTCGATGCTGATCCAGTCGCCGCTCTTGAGAACTTTGTCACCGGCGGTGATGGTTCCAGCAGCAGAGTCAATCTTCAGTTCAGAAGCACCTACAACACAGGCTTTACCCATCTGGCGGCTCACCAGGGCAGCGTGTGAGCTGGCACCACCCAGGGCGGTCAGAATCCCCTTTGAAACTCGCATTCCGCGAAGGTCTTCGGGGCTGGTTTCGCGACGTACGAGTACCAGCTGAGCGGAGTTGTCACGGTTGAAAATGGCTTCGGCTTCTTCAGCACTGAAGCAGATGTGACCACTGGCAGCACCCGGACCGGCGTTGATCCCCTTGGTCAGCAGGTTGCCTTCCTGGGCGGATTTCTGTTTTTCAGCCGGGTCAAAGATCGGCTGCAGGAGCTGGTTCAGGTCGTCAGCAGGAATCCGGCGTTTGGTGATCGCTTCTTCTTTGCTGACCAGGCCTTCGTTTACCAGATCGACGGCGATGCGGACGGCGGCAAAACCGGTTCGTTTTGCGTTACGAGTCTGCAGCATCCAGACTTTACCACGTTGAATTGTGAACTCGATGTCCTGCACGTCTTTGTAGTGTTTTTCCAGGATCTGACCGATTTCTTCGAGCTGCTTATAACCTTCCGGCATATCGCTGCTCAGAGTGGCTTCGATCTGTTTGGGAGCACGAATACCTGCAACCACGTCTTCACCCTGAGCGTTGATCAGGTAGTCGCCACAGAAACCAGGTTCACCGGTAGAACAGTTACGGGTCAGGCCGACACCAGTCGCACAGTCGTCGCCCAGGTTTCCGTAAACCATAGCCTGAACGTTACAGGCGGTTCCCCAGTTGTGAGGGATCCCGTAGTCACGACGGTAAACGACAGCACGGTCGTTATCCCAGCTACTGAATACGGCGCCGATAGCACCCCAGATCTGCTGTTTGGGGTCGGTCGGGAAGTCCTTTCCGGTGCTCTCTTTGATCAGTGTCTTGAATTCAGCGACCAGTTCTTTGAGGTGTTCAGCACTCAGTTCAGAGTCGTATTGGACGCCGGCTTTTTCACGCTTGGCTTCGAGAGCATGTTCGAACGGATCTTCGTGCTCACCTTTCATACCCATAACCACATCGCCGTACATCTGCACGAAGCGGCGGTAGCTGTCCCACGCGAACGCTTCGTTGCCGGACTGTTTCGCCAGTGCTTCGACGGTGGTATCGTTCAGACCGATGTTCAAAACGGTGTCCATCATACCGGGCATGGATTCCCGGGCACCGGAACGGCATGAGACGAGCAGGGGGTTGGTGTCACAGCCGAACTTTGCACCCATGGCTTCTTCGACTTTGGCCAGAGCTTCTTCAACCTGTGCGTCTACACCTTCGGGGTATTCGCCTCCGGTTTTGCTGTAGTGAATACAGACGTCTGTATTCAGGGTGAAACCAGCTGGGACGGGGAGCCCGATGTTAATCATTTCTGCCAGGTTGGCCCCTTTCCCCCCCAGGGTATTGCGCAATGTGGCGTCGCCATCTGCTTTTCCATCACCGAAGAAGTACACATACTTTTGACCTGACATACTTAATTCCTCTAAATGTTAATCAATCAGCCCGTCGGTCCCTTCACGCAAAGAAACCGGACGCTGACCAGTACATATCTATTGTTCAGAAGCTCGCAGCTTCCCAGTAAGATGCGGGACTGAAGATTCAGCCCCTCTCCTGCTCAATTCCTAACACGTGACAGTCGGCAAGAATTTGCCAGCTGCTGATTATTTTGTTGGAAGACAGACTCGTCTCTGGCGGTTGCTATCCAGTGATTCCGATGGGACTTCGTTGGAAGTCGTTCCGTCCGGGCAATCTGCTGTTTGCAGCGGATATGGCTACTGTACGTTAAGCCATCGGATTGCAGCATATTTACTAGGGACACTACCATTGCTCCGTCTGGCCGTCAAGCGACTGGATAGATTCGGGTTAAACGCTCTCGGAAATCCTCTGAATCTTCACCAAAGCCGACGTAATCAGAGCTCATAGCCGGTTGATTCCCCTGAAGTGAGCAGAATTAGCGTGGAAATTTGCTTCAGCTGTGATAACATTTAATTGAGCGCTTGTGATTCCGGTCAGGGGCCGATCTCGGGATCATGTTAACTCACTTCCATTTCTTCACTTACAAATCTCGAGATCTCGATGCGGGCTGTACCATGATAGCGAAACTGATTCCATTAAATGGTGGTCAGCCGATTCTGATTGATAAAGACGTTACAGTGGTCGGTCGGAAATCGGACCTGTGTGACGTGCAGATTGATAAAAACAGCATCTCTAAGATCCATTGTGTGATTATCAAAACGGACGGTCTGCTATTCGTGCGAGACCTGTGCAGCACGAACGGGACCCGGGTGAACGGTCAGAAAATAACCCGCGGTGCACTGCTGCCCGGAGATGAACTCTCAATCGCTTCGACCCGCTTCGAGGTAGAACTAACCGGGAAGCATAAAAAGCAGCAGGAACCGGTTGAAGAAAGTCATCGCCATACCGAGATGCTGACTGCCTTCAACCTGGAGGTCGAGAGCCTGGATGAGAAACCAGAATCCGATGGTGACAGTGAGATGAAACTGGCCTCAGAATAAACTGATAACTCAGCCGGCCAGTTGCAGTGACAGCTCTTCTTCGTTGAGTGAAACGATCGCGATCCCCAGCTTGTCTGCCAGGTCGGCGACTTCCTGTTGATCAATCATGATCGTCTGGTTGCTTTCAATTGCCAGTACCCGTCCACCTGCTTCGTGCATGGTCTGCAATGTTTTGATACCCACCGTGGGAACATCAAATCGACGATCCTGCTGAGGTTTGGCAACTTTGACCACTGTAAAGCCACCTCGTTTACAAAGCTGGCCGGCCCGTTGAATCGCACGATCGGTACCTTCAATCGCTTCAACTGCGATGACAGCTTTATCGTTCACGACGATACTTTGTCCAATGTCCAACTGGCCCATCTGCTTGGCAATATCCCAACCCATTTTAATATCTTCCCACTGTGAGTGGCTGGGACGTCGTTTCGTCAGAAATCCGTGTTTCACAAGTAACTCCGGGCAATAATCCAGTGCTGATTCGAAAAATAGATCGTCACGCTCAAATTCTTTGATCACCGCCAGAAGCAGAGTATCGTCTTTGCGATCTTCCCTGGCGTAACGATACCACATATGCAGCGTGCGGAAATCAGGTAACAGTTTGAATATTCGAAACGGGCTGAACAGGACCGTTTTTTCAATCTTGCCCGCCATCACGATGCGTTTAACTTCTTCCCGTTTGAACAACTTGATTGCCCGGCCGATACGTGCCAGGGGAATCCAGTGGAACGTATCGCAGATGTCCATCAGTTCGTCACTGGCCATGCCGAAGATGCCCAGGCAGCAGACGGAATAACCCTGTTGCTGTGCCTGTTCCGCAAAGACGATTGGGAAGCGGCCTGCACCAGCCAGCAATCCGATCTGTCGTCGGGTATCGGGAGGAGAAGTTTGTAATGTATTCATCATTAATCAGTCAGTTTCACGTTGAAACGGGTTTTGAAATGAAGACTCAGGTAAGCGCTGATTTGTCGTTGATCTGACTCGAATCGTTCAGAGCTTCGAACTGCTTTGTGAGTGTTTTGAGTTGCTGTTCCAGGTTACGGATCTGCTTCCGCATTTCAGGAACCTTGCGAATTGACATCACGATTTTCCGTTGTTCTTTTTCAGGCGCTGCAGGTGTTCCGATATGGACTTCGCCGGGCGGAATATCGCGGTGGACACCGGCCCGGGCACCCAGAGTAGCCTGATCGCCGATGTGCACGTGGTCTGCGATCCCGACCTGTCCTGCACAGCGAACGTAATCTCCTGTGGTAATCGAACCGGCAAAACCGACTTGTGAAGCAAACGCGTTATGTTTGCCGATTTCGCAGTTATGGGCGATCATTACCTGGTTATCGATCTTGGTTCCCAGACCGATGACTGTCGGGCCGATCATACCTCGGTCGATGGTAGTACCGGCACCAATTTCCACGTCGTCTTCGATACGCACACTGCCGAGATGAGGAATCTTGACGTACTGGCCCTTTTCGAAACGATAGCCAAAGCCATCACATCCCAAGACAGCGGCTGCGTGAATTAAAACCCGGTCAGCGATTTTGACATCCGGATAGAGAACCGTATTGGCATGGATGGTCACGTCGTCTCCGAGGACGCAGTCATCACCAATGTAG
Organism: Gimesia benthica; assembly: GCF_009720525.1. Classification (NCBI taxonomy): domain Bacteria; kingdom Pseudomonadati; phylum Planctomycetota; class Planctomycetia; order Planctomycetales; family Planctomycetaceae; genus Gimesia; species Gimesia benthica. The sequence goes on along the minus strand of NZ_CP043930.1, from coordinate 2,383,152 downwards.
ACACCGGGATAAATCCGGCAGTTATTTCCAATTTTGACACCAGGGCGAATCGTGACCCGCGGATAAATGTGACAGTTCTCACCGATTGTGGCCTGGTCACTGATATCAGCTGCAGGAGAAATGCCGATTTCGGGAAGCTCCCGAGCAGGGCGGAGTTTCTGAATGACTTTGATGAAGGCAGCCTGGGCATCCACCACAGTCAGGGAGGTCATCGGGGTGGATTCAAAAGCTTTCTGGAACGACTCTTCCAGGCGTTGCTCGATAATCACGGCACCGGCCTGACTCGACTTGAGGCGTTTCAGGTTGAGTTCATCGCCCACAAAAGTGATATCATGGGGACCCGCTTTGAGAACGGATTCCGCTCCATGTATTTCCAGCCTCTGATTGCCACGGGCCGGGCAATTCAGTTCTTGAGCGATCCACTCTACCGTCGTCGACATCAAGGAGTCCTTTCCGAGAGATGTACGTATGCGATATCAATTGTCTGATTGAATACGGGAAAATGAGATACCATCCTGGCACTCTTTGAATCCTGATTTCCCGGAATCGGATGATTTTTACCTGATTTTACAAAAGTAACGCAAGAGCATTTTTTAACTCAGACGGAAATTGTTTCCACATCTTGTGATGTTAAGCAAGGCGGTGAGCGCTGCTGCTTCTTTGTCTGGTGACCAGAGTCTCCTCAGAATTCAGGAATGCCACTGGTAGCCAACAGCCGAAGAATTAGTTAGGATATTCTTTTCATGGAATAGGCTAATTTTACGTTGATCAGGTTGCATTGGCTGGTTCGTATGTTCAGTGGTGCAGCAGAAGATTTTTCAGGAATGCTTGGTAATAACGATGTCGGTACGTGGAATTCGTGGTGCAACAACAGTGACTCAGGACGTTTCAGCAGAGGTTTTGTCTGCGACACGTGAACTGCTGGAGCAACTGCTCAAAGCGAATCGGATTGAAAACTACGAAGATATTGTCTCCGTATTTTTTACCACCACGCCTGACCTGACATCCGCCTTTCCGGCCGAAGCAGCCCGTGAGCTGGGAATGAAATCAGTCCCACTGATTTGTGCCTCTGAAATCGCCGTTAAAGGGGCGATGCCACGCTGCATTCGTGTGATGATTCACGTAAATACTGACCAGAAACAGTCCGAAGTGGTGCACGTTTACCTGAATGAAGCTCAAAAACTTCGGCCGGACGTCGCCGCGGCTCAATAAGCCGGCTTACTGAATCCGGGTTTGTGCCGGTTCGGGGTCTGGTTCATCGTTGCCAATAATGGCATTGGTCGAAGTCCAGTGCAGCAGCTCGTCCGCGTCGTCCTCTGGAAAGGTGAAGGGAATCCCTCTTTCTTCCAGGATGTCGGTGAGTTCATCCAGCGGATTTTTCAGGAACTCCGGAGGAAGAACTTTCTGTAATTCATCCCAGTGGGTTCTAACGAGATTCATGTTTTCCGGGGGAACCTGTATCAGGTGTTCGGCCCGGTTCACCCGGGAAATCCACATGGCTTCATGCAATGTGCGGTGACGCTCTTCCAGGGAAAGCGAAGAGAAAGGGCGTTTATCCAGCTTCAACTGGTGGATCGTTTTATTACCCTTTTCAATGACTTCCTCCAGGTCCTGATCCTCGCGCAGCTGATTCCGGCTGGCTGCCAGTCCCAGCGCAAGCGTGTAGCAGATGAACTGTTCTTTCGACATGTCCCGTCTGCGAAGTGCTTTCTTCAGACTGCGATTACGAAGTCCGAACTGATCCCCAATGCGATCCACATCCCAGAGCAGTGACAGGTTATTCTGTTCGCTGTGAACCAGATCCTCGATCGGCAGCGACCGGATGTGGCTCCAGGATGGTGCTGGAGCATAAACCGAGGGGAAGGCAGGCAGCTTCTGTTGTGGCAGAAGCTCAATGACTTTGAGGTAACGCTTGAGTTCTGCCTCAGTCACCTTCTCATTGATCTGCTTGAGTTCGGTGAATTCCAGAGAGTCGTCCGCACATCCCGCACTCAAAAACAGAACCATGCACAGGCTGTTTAGTGTTGAAAGGAAACCGAGTTTAAACTTCGCCATGAGAGGCAACCTGCAGTCTGGCTCTGGAAGTATTCGGGGGTGAAACTAAACGGTCAAGGGAGACACCTCTATCAGTTCAGGCAGCGGCAAACCACAGTTATGGAACTGGACCGCAGCGACTGATCAGGCAGGGCGCACACAATGCTTATCGTCGGAATCTGTGAATTGGGAAGACTGTTTTGCCGAGAATTCCGACTTATCGGGTTGTAGGGGATATAGCGGATTGCGACGCTATGGTTAAATCGCTCAGGATATATCTAACCGGGGGGGAAATGAAAACCGGTGATACGGAAGACCGTCGCTACGCAGACAATCGCCTGAGCGACCAGAGCACCAATCCAGAAAGTCTGCTGTCTGAGAGAGGAAGGAGGCTGTTCTTGAGAAACCTCAAATTGCTGCTGGCGAAGCTGCCAGACAGGAATGGTCATCAAGAGGAACCAGGGAAGAAAGATGAGCCAGAGGCGAGCGGCTTCTCCCATGTTTTTGCCAGAGAGCCAGAGTAGTCCGAGCACAAGCAGACAGGAATATAATAGGGGATACACGCTGGTGGCGTGGTGTGATCCTGTTTTGAGATCTGGATCAGGGCGTAGACAGAGTGACTTGAGAACCAGCCAGATAACAGGTAGCCCGATTGACAGACTGATCTCCATGGGATTCAGCAACAACCACTTCCAGTATGTGCGGGGATATTCATCGTAGAAGCCGGCATGATTTTGGAGATTCAGAATCCAGACCCGAGGCAGATTGAGCTGAAACAGAACCGCACACAGGATCAGCGGGACAGCAAATCCCAGGAGGCTCCAGCCTGCCGCTGCAAACAATCGTTTCCAGGGGAATTGATGTGGAGTTGTTTCTGCTCTCCGTTTCCATGCGGAGAGTAGTGAATAAAGAACGGCACACAGCGCAACCGGTAGAAAGGCGAGCGTTAGAAACAAACCACTCCAGATCAATAGTCCCGCCAGGATAAAGCAGGCTGCAGACTTCCGACGCCAGGCGGCAACCCAGCAGTAAAGAAACGATACCGCCAGAACGGAATAAAGTGCATCTGACTTAGGTTGAAAGATGAGTGCTGCAGGTATCAGTGGCCAGAATGCAACGACCTGCCAGCTGATTCTGCGCGAACAGAATTCGTGGGCAAGTAGAAACAGGGGAATCACGGTCAGTGCAGAAGCGAGCAGGGTGATCAGGGTCGCCAGCCAGAGTACGGCCCGATCCCGTTGGGTCAGTGGATCAGGAGTGACCGCGGTCGTCTCTGCAATAATTTCACAGGCGATCTGAAAGGACGCTGGTTGCGTTTCGACTAGGAAGGACTGCAGTCCCGGCCAGGTGTCACAGAGCCAGATCAACGATCGATAGAACAGGGGCAGACCGGGAGGGTGCGTCCCTTCGTGCAGTACGTCTCCTCCCTCCATTTTGGTTTCGTATTCAGAGAGGTAGGTGGCAACGTCTTTGATGTTGGTATTTGCTTCTGTGAAGTATCCGGAAGATCCTTTGTAGTACAACACGAAAGGAGCCTTGGAGAGTGAATATTCCGCCGGGGGGCTGTCCTGCAGGTAGAATGACCAGGTCAGGCTGGCGATGACTAACCCTGTGAGCCAGGCAATCAACTCGCCACGACGGCAGTCGCTGATGCGCGCATGGCCCCAGACAACCAGCAAGAGATATGCGGCGAGAATCAGGCCGGCGAATATGGCACCGAACAGGACGCTTGGTCCTATGAAAGGGATTCGCTGCCAGCTCCATTCTCCGGGGATACCCAGTGAGATGGAATCAGAATAAAACAGACCCAGTGTAAGCAGAATGGCGATCAGAAACGGGATGAAGGATCGGACTCGCATTGATCAGCCAGATAGAAAACAGGGCGTCGACGAAAAAGGGCTCCGTTGCCGCTGCCGGATTCAAACCGGCATTTCTGAAAGGGGATGTCAGCTGACGTGCAGCACAATACAGGTGATGTTATCTTTCGAGCCACCTTCCTGGGCCGACTTAACAATTTCTTCAGCCGCCTGTTGCGGGTCGTCATACTGACTGAGCAGTTCCTGCAGTTTCTCGTCGGGAATTCCGTCCGTAACACCATCCGAACAGAGAATGATGCGATCCTGTGGCTGCGGTGCCAGTTGCTGGGCCTGGGTTCCTGCACTGCCATCTTTGGTTCCCAGGTACCGATAGAGCACATTTTTATAACGGTGCGTTAATGCTTCTTCCGGAGTGATTGTGCCTGCATCGACCAGTGCCTGAGTCAGTGAATGGTCAGTAGTCAGCTGATGCAGCTTTCCTTCTCGGAGCAGATAAACTCGACTGTCACCAACTCCGCCAATAAAGAGTTCTCCGCCAACCTGAACCACGAAGACAATCGTTGTCCCCATGCTGCGACAATTAGGATCCAACTCGCCCAGAGCCATGATCTCACCATTGGCATGCGCGACAGCTTTATCGATCGACTGCACAACCTCTCCTGTGGGAGTGGAATTAAAGTCGATGAGTTCGTCCAGTCGTTTGGGAATTAACTCGACTGCTAACTGGCTGGCTTTCTCTCCGGCACATTGTCCGCCCATACCGTCGGCAACCAGAAAATACTTCCGCGATTCATCAATGAAGAAATTATCTTCATTGTTCTCCCGGAAATTTCCCGTGATACTGACTTTGCCGTAACGAATTTCAACCATTAATGGGCCTGTATGTGCGTCGATGAAAAATCAAAAAGTGGCTACTCAATCCCGATGTCCGTAGGGGACACATGTGCGATTTCTGATAGTATCATAACATCTTTTTATGACGATGGAAATTTTAATAATACCGTATCTGCTGGTTTTTTAGTGTCTTATGAAGCATTTCAGGGGCAGACCGTTTGCACCAGATCCCGAACTCCCAGGGTCGTGGCACAGATGAAGAGTTCGCCTGCTTCAAAACCGGCACTGGTGCCGACCAGCCTGTTCTGGCTCTCGACCAGGCGGTAGACACGTTTCTTTTCTGGAGGAAACTGCGACTGATAGGCGCGAATCGATTCCAGCTTCTGGTCAAGGGTTTCGGAAATATCGACCACGAACTGCCCGCTGCCTTCCGGGTAATTCAGTGAGCCGAAACCAAGGGGGTACCAGACCTGCTTCTGAATGGTATGCGGCTCCGTGTGGCTGAAGTGCTCATTCCATTTTGTCAGACGAGAATAGAAAACTGCGGCGTCCGTGATCTGCATCGCCTGCCAGTGATCAGGGGAGGCCATGGGGGTTTTACCTGCCAGACCCAGAACGACTTTGGGGCGGTACTTGCGAAACAGAGTTGCCAGCGCGACACGATTTTCAAAACTGTCAAACAACCGCCGGTTGGTCAGTTCCAGGGTTTCCCGGACTTGAATTCCCAGGATCTCTGCAGCCTTTCGGGCTTCCTCGAGACGGTGTTCCGGCCCGGGACTGAGGGGAGTGGGTTCACCATCAGTCAGGTCGATTATGCCGACCCGGTATCCCTGCTGGACCAGTTTGGCCAGAGTACCGCCACAGGCAATTTCGACATCATCGGGATGGGCACCTACGGCAATGACGTCCAGAGGTTCAGGCAGGTCTACGTTCATGGCGGTTATTCTTTATCACGTTCAAAATTGATTCATGTTGATCGTTTATTTCTTTGCCCGTTATTTTTCTGGAAGGGTCGCCCTGTACAGAACTTGATTGTGAGAATGGTTTCAGACAGGGGCGAAAGTTCGAGCAGTGAAAACTATTCTTTGTGCTGGAGACAGATTCGTCAATGATGTCTGTCGGATTATCTCAGGAAACGGATCAATCGAGTCCCGGACAGATTTCGATGTGACGGCAAGATGAATTTCAGATGAATCATCAGGACGCAGAGAACCGGCTGAGCTCACTGGTGACGCATCTTACTGTTCTGCGACCCGTTTTTCCGCTTCGATGATCACCTGTCTGGTCTCCTGAGGAGTGCTTGCCTCGCGCAGCAGATCGACAAAATCGGGAAGTTGCAGCATTCGTCCCAGTCGCGCCAGAACAGAGAGGTGTGTTGCTGTGTCGGAGCAGATCACCAGGAAAAAGATGTCTGTCAGTCCGCCTCTGTCTGAGCCAAAAGGGATTCCCGTGAGTGTTCTGCCATAAGCGATGACCGGTTCTCCGACGGCATCGGAGAGTGGGTTACGGGGGTGCGGGATTGCAACGCCGTTATCAAAGGCGGTCGGGTACGCTTCTTCACGTTCCTGGACAGCGGTCAGGACTGCTGACGGTTCCCAGATCTGCCAGGTTCGGCCGGCAATTTCAATCAGACTTTCCAGAACGGAGCGTTTGGTGCGGGCATCCAGGGGGACTTCCATCAACTCTTCAGGCATCAGGCTGCTGATCAAGTGCTCTGAATCCAGTTGGGTCGTGGGGTGGGTCTGTTCTACACGTTCCAGCTCGCTGGTGGAGTAGGACCGCATTTCCTGTTCCAGCCAGTGTGTAATTTCGGTCGAGTTGAACAGCCATTCTCCGTTAACCTTACGGCCGGGAATTCTGCCCCGGCTTACCAGTTTTTCCAACTCGCGTTTGTCACGACCTAGCTGTCTTGCTAAATCATCCAGGCTGTAAGATTCATGCTCCATCGCTGGTTACCATGTCTGTGAGGAGTTCCGAGACGGACTGATTCGGTGTATTTTTTCACCGCATACCGGAGAGCGGGGAATTGCGTCAACTCATGAGACATTCTGCTTACCAACTTAAGCAGGGAGTATGCGGGGAGGAATATACTGGCTGGATTTTAGAAGTTGGTGTGCTGCATGTGCAGATCGTCTCTGTCAACCATGGTAAACCAACAGGGAGTCCGGAATCAATCTACAGACGCGATGATTCGCAGCAGTTCCGGGGAATGGAGGCCGAGTCGGTGTGTGACTATTCGTAGCGGGAAGACTCTGCCTGAGTGAGTTGTCGCACTCGACTCAACAGTGATTCGTAGTCGGATTGCCAGATTTCTTCGGACCAGATTTCCAGGTCGTAGAAACCTTTGTAGCCGGAATCATGGATCATCTCGAGCAGCTGGTACTGCGGGAACTCGTCCGTCAGTTCTTCAGAGATGTCCCAGTCAGAAACTTGAACTGAGGCAATAAGTGGCATGATTTCAGAGAGTAACTGCTCAGGATTTTCTTCGTTGAGCAGCAATGCCGGTTCCAGTGCCAGGCCAACTGCAGGATGCCCGCAAGCATCAATCAGTTCCAGGTTCGCATGCAGAGAATTCAGAAATGTCCAGTGGCGGGACTGCGGGGATCGCATTGTTTTGAGTGCCAGCCGGGTCCCGGTGAGCGAAGCAACATCCCCCAGTCGTTTGAGAGCTTCCGTGGTCAAGTCACGGGCGTGATTGAGTGTGTGTCCCGCTCGAGGTCCACTGGCGATCTGGATGGCAGAGGCGTTGACCTGACCACCAAAGCAGATCAGTTGGATCGCATCAGCAATGGCATCTTCAAACGCATATTCATTGCAGCCTGTAAATCCTCCAGCAAGGGAAACTGTGGAGACTTTCATTCCGGAATCGATGACCAGTTCAGCTGCCTCTGCAGGTTCGAGGTCCAAGACTTTTCGATTCCACAATCCAATCGCAGGGATGCCTGCCGAAAGCAGACCGTTCAAACTTTCTTTGAACGACCAGTGGTAGGTAGTTATCTGGTTGATCGAAATACGCTCTGACAGCGAGAGTATTGGGCTGGCATGATCTGGTTTTATTGAGGAAGCTGGAGTTGAGAACGAACTGACTTTTTGCTGTGAGAGAAGCTCTTTAGTCACTCGGTCACCTGCTGTCTGGAGAGTAGATCAGGTCTATATTTACAATCAGAAAAAAGATTCCGATTGTGAATAACAAAAGTATCAGCCAGGGCTGCCCGGCTATTACGCTGTCAGATTTTTTTATTCTGCTGACATCGAAACTGATACGGCAGAGCGTATCATAAGTAATCGCAATTATTTTTCCATACTAAAAAATAGAAAACAAGAATTGCTATCAACCAATATTGTCTATCGCGACAGAAAGTCAACCGACATCAAACAAGGATTTAATGAGTTGAAAGAACTTTCTGTTTCTCTTCTGTTTGCCTGGGAAATATTTTTTCAGCGATTGAAATATTCATGAGTTTCCGATTGCATTAATATTTTTGCAAGTGATTCACAACTTTCCGAAACAGCAATCGCGGCAGGGATACAGCACACTGAGTGATTAGTTGTGATGTGGATTGATCATCAGTTTTACGCAGTGAAAATGATGACGTGCACCCGTAACGGTGAGTTATGTAGACCGAGGCGCCGCATGCTCAACCGCTCAATTATTTTCTACTGATGGCTTATACTTTGCCCAGCAGTGGGCAATTGTGGGCGCACTGTGATCCCGGTTATTCTCAAAAGATGTAAAGCCACTTAGCATTGTCAATTCAGTGTCAGTGAACGACAGAAGCAGGGGCTGGAATTCAGTCCCCTGCGATGCACATTCATTGCATTAAGTAGTGGTGATCTTCGTTTTGGGATCATCTGATACGTTGACCCACACATGAACGTGGGGGGCACCGCGATAATGCCAGACGAAGGAAGGGCCCTCCAGTCGCCAGATGTCCCAGGTTTCATCATTGCCGATATCTCCGGACTGATAGAAGGAGACTCGGCACTGGTCCAGCCCGCCCTGGGTGTCAATGCACTTGCGCACTTCCTGCTGGTCTGAGGTTCGGAACGGTTCCAATAACAGGCTGAGAACACCCTGCATTTCCTGTTTCTGGTCCTTAGTCATGTCGGCGATCTGCAGACCAGTGATCTGGTCGACTGACTTTTTGAACTGCACTCGTGATTCCTGGGGAGCTTGAGGAATCAGTGCCTGTTTACGTTGTTTCCCATCCAGGATCTTGTAAACCTGATTGGCTTTGAGTGCCTGTTGCCAGAAAACATTTCCGGGATGATCTGGTTTTTCATTGAAGTCCTCTGCAGCATGACCATAAAAGATCGGGCCACCAAATGCCAGATGCTCGGCGCTGTCACCATCACAGCGAACCGTTGTGTGTCGGCCGGTCATGACAAACTGGAACTGGTCTGTACCAGGGGTTCCAAAAATGGCAATAGACTGTTCTTCACCGTAGCCTCCTTGATCGTCCAGTAGCTGCTGACGGATATTTTTGTGCCAGCTTGGGTCGAAGTGACCGAAGAAGATGGCTTCAATCAGCTCCTGCTGGTCTTTGTTATAGAAATCACTCGTGACATAAGGTTTGGTGATGTTCCAGTTGGCTTGGATTTTCTGGCGGAGCAGTCCTGATTTGCTTTTATGATCCCAGTCGAAACAGACTTTTGATTTCTGAGCCGGTGTGAGGCTTTCGTACAATTTTTTGACCAGTGGTTCTGGAGCAGTTGTTTTAGCTGGAGTATCCGACTGGCCTGCCAGTAGATGCTCTGCACCCAGCAGTGGAGATCCTGCCAGAGCGACTCCCATGGTTCTGACGAAGTGCCGTCGAGAGATCTGCAGAAATTCGGGAGATTTATTATCAGGGGAGGAGCCAGGATTAAATTGCATGAGAGCACCAATCTTTTTTAAAGGGGAGAGGGTAGATTGTTCCGGTTCTTAGAACAGTTTATCAATCCCGGAACTTGACCGTCAAATAAAATTCACAGATCACTGGGGGTTGGTTGTTCGGTGCAGGCTTTGGTGGGCTGCCTGACAGACCCATTTAATCGTTATAAAAGATCCCGAATGTGGCGAAATGCATGGAATTGGTGCTGGTATCCCCCCGGGCCATTGTTAGTCTGATGGTGTGGCTTTGTGTTCAGAGAATGGGAGGCAGGCCATTTTTGAAAACTGGCAGATGGAGCGCCGGCCATAATTGAATGTTGATGAATGTAGGCTTAGAATAATTGGTTCTTTATCTACATCTCCATAATCAGGTTCTTTTAACAGTCAAGTCGGGCAAAATCAGCGTGTTGTATTTCCATCATCGATCTCGGGAGAAGTGGAGACGGGAGACTGTCTGCGCCAGACCAGGTGTCTTGATCAGAAGATGGTCTTCACTCTTGCTGCCCATGATGGCACTCTGTTTTCTCTCCAGTCCTGAAGCAGTATGGGCACAGTCTTCTACACCGGCTGAAGCACCAGCTGAAAGTGAGAAAAAGATTCCTGAACCTGAAGCGAAAAAGGCACCACCCGCTCCCAAGACTTTGCCTGGGCCTGAGAAACTGCTCAATGGAGGTGATTTCTGGGATCACTGGAAATTCGTCAGTGAAGAATCGAAGGAAACTGATCCGAACGTAACCTGGAAAGTGGTGAGTGGCGGGCAGGATCAACCCAGCGTTTTAACGTGTACCGGGAAGCCTTACGGTTACATTCGCACCCAGAAGACATACGAAAATTTTCAGTTCAGCATGGAGTGGATGTATCCGGGTGATCCCAATGCCAATAGTGGCATCCTGCTTTTTACTGCAGAGCCTGACAAGGTCTGGCCTAAAGCATTTCAGGTACAGTTGCATCGACCGGAAGCTGGTTTCGTGTTTCCTACTCCTGGAAGTGGTGCGAAATCTGCCAACAAGCTATCGCCGACCACTCCGCTGGATCTGCCTGTCGGAAAATGGCACAAGTGTGTGCTGACCTGTCGCTCTGGAAGTATTTCGGTGATGATCAACGGCATCAAGCTGGGAGAGGTCACAGGTTGCGACCCCAGCAAAGGGGCCATCGCACTGCAGAGTGAAGGTTCCGAAATTCACTTTCGCAATCTGGTCGTGGAAGAGTTGGCTCCCGCCCCGGCCCCGGAATCTCCCGCCAAGCCAAAGAAAAACGGCGAATCCTGAAAAGCGAAACTCAGGGCTTTGGTTGTCTCAGTACCAGCGTCGGGCAGGGGGCATGTCGCAGGACCCGCTCAGCTACAGATCCCAGTGCCAGTCGGGTAATCCCGGTATAGCCATGTGAGGGGATGACAATCAGGTCCATTCCCTTTTCTTTAGCGTAGTCCGCGATTTTAATGCCAGGGTCTCCGATCAGTGTTTCAAAGGTGATACCTTCAATCTGATGTTTCGCGAATTCTTCTTTTGCCAGTTTGTTGACGTGATCGGTTCGTTTTTCATCGGTCAGTCCGCCGAACAGCACGCCTGGGGAAACCAGGTCCAGTGGGATCATCACATGCACGACGGTCACCAGTGCCGGATCTTCTGTAATTTCAATGGCTTTCTTGATGGCTTCCAGAGAGGTTTCTGAGAAATCGACGGGAACCAGAATTTTTTTGCCATGAAAGTAGCTCATGATGTCATGCTTTCCTGAATGGGAGAGAGTGAAAACAAACGACTGTTTTAATTATATGTAATCGATGTCAGGGGCAACAGCACTGTATGAGATTTTCGACTGGTCAATTGCTGGCCTGCTCATCGAATTCCCCTGACTTATAACGGCTCCAGTATTTATCCAGTTCCTGTTTGACCCTGTTAGAGAGCAGCAGCACACCCAGGATGTTAGGGAAGGCCATGCCCAGGATCATAAGGTCGCCGAAGTCAAGTACGTTGGTCGCCGAGACAATCGAACCCAGGACTACAAATACCAGGAACAGAATTCGATAAGCCATGGATACTTTCTGGCTGTCGCCGAACAGAAACGCCCAGCATCGTTCTCCATAGTAAGACCAGGAGATCATTGTTGAATAGGCAAACAGAATCACTGAGACAGAGAGCACGTATTTAAAATACGGTATCTGTGAGTCCATTGCTTCTGCTGTCAGGGCAGCACCTTCATTGGACGCGATCAGGTCTGCATATTGCGGATCGTTATAAGCACCCGTGATGATAATAACCAGTGCGGTCATTGTGCAGATCACAATGGTGTCGATGAAGGGGCCCAGTGAGGCTACGATTCCCTCACGGACCGGATATTCGGTTTTAGCAGCTGAGTGAGCAATCGCTGCCGACCCGACGCCGGCTTCGTTGGAGAAAGCCGCACGCTGGAAGCCGATGATCAGCACGCCCATGATTCCGCCATACAGCGCGTCCGGGTCAAAGGCACCTTCGATGATGGCCATAAACGACGCCGGGACTTTCTGGATATTCAGGATAATGATCGCCATTCCGGCCAGCACATAAATACCGCACATAAAGGGGACGATCTTTTCCGTGGTTCGGGCAATGCTGCGAATGCCACCGATAATCACAATCCCGACGAAGACTGCCATTAACAGGCCGTAAACCCAGCTGTTTTCTTTCAGTAAGGGAAAGGTCTCTGCTACAGCACCCAGAGATAATTTAACCTGAAAGGCATTTCCCCCTGCCAGTGAGCCGCCGATGCACATGACGGCAAACAGGATGGACAGGAAACCTCCGAGGCCTTTTAAAAAGGCATTTCCGGGGAACTGTTGAGTTAATCCGGTAGACAGATAGCACATCGGCCCCCCCATCACGCGACCGTCAGGATTAATGCGTCGATAGATCTGGGCGAGAGTACATTCTGCGAATTTCGAAGTCATGCCCAGCAGGCCGGCGAGCATCATCCAGAACATGGCGCCAGGACCACCCGTACTGATCGCCACAGCCACCCCGGCTATATTTCCCAAGCCCACAGTGGCAGACAGGGCAGCAGTTAAAGCCTGGAAGTGAGTGACTTCGCCTTCGTCTTCAGGGTTATCATATTTCCCCAGGACCAGCAGGATTGCGTGCTTGAAGGCGCGGATATTAATGAAGTTCATTCGTAATGTGAAATATGTGGCACCGATCACCAGCCAGAGTACTGCCAGCGGGACTCCCGTTCCCTTTTCGATTTGCGTCGGTGTGATGGGGACAGGATAAAAAATGATTTTCGCCAGAATACCGTTGAACTTTCCGAATAGCTCATCCACTTTTTGTTCAACCAAAGCAAACCCACCTGTGGCAGGTTTGTCTGCCTCGGCTTCGGCTTTTTCCAAAGCGGCTTCCAGTGATTCGGTTTGCTGTTCCGCTTTGGCTGGCTGCTCGGCAGGGGAGTCATCCTGTGCCTGGCTTGGGGAAACTAACCATCCACAGAAGATCAGGATTAAAGCTGTCATTAACAGGGGGCGCAAGATCACGGGGGCAGGTAGCCTTTGGTATTTCATTTTCAGTCGGTTCCCATTTGCAGGTAACATTGGTCGGCGGTTGACTCCGATTTCATCCGTTGTCTGTCTTCAGGTACAGTTCCCAGCGACAGAGTCTGAGTGGTGTTACAGCGTTTCTTGAGAAAATGAGTTCAGGATGGTAGTAAAGTGGGTCTGGTGTAGGACCAGGTTTGAGTGGTCCTGAAAAGCGCTACTCCGAATCAGGCGACCCTGATTGTTGTATGATACTATCAAATATAGATTTACGTTCCAAGACGATTCTGAAAAAACAAGCGAATTCCAGTGCGATTTTGAAACTGAATCTCAATTGATCAATTTTGACAATATTGGTTGTCAAAAATAATAAATCTGCCTAGGATGCTGGTATAAAGAAGGAATCAAACGGGTGCTGACCCTCCGGCATAATCTGGAGCAGGGAGCGCCGAAAAGTTTTCTCGAAACTGTTACCCCTTATTACTTTATGAGAGCACGACCAATGCGCGTTTCAATTGATGAAAATGATCGTAGCTTTCTGCTGGGGCTTAATCGTCTCAAGTCTGCCACTATTCAAGAGATTTGTGATCAGGAAGGCGTGACGGCAACGGCAGTCCGTCAACGGCTTGTGCGTTTACAGGGATTAGACCTGATTGCACGCACCCAGGTGAAAGAAGGACGAGGTCGCCCCCATTATACCTATTCCGTGACCAGTCTGGGCATGCGGCTGTTGGGCGATAACTACGCTGAGCTGGCCAACATCCTCTGGGATGAGCTCAAAGGGATCGAGAACGAAGAATTACGCTGCCGATTGGCTTCCCGTATTCAGACAGCACTGGTGCAGCAGTATGGAAAACATGTGGATGCACCCTCCCTGCATGGGCGGATGGAGCAATTGAAGCAGGCTCTGGAAGAACGCGGGTTTGTCGTAGAACTGGATCATACCGGTCCATTACCGATTCTCCGGGAACATAACTGTCCCTACCACGATATTGCCAGTGCAGACGCTTCGATTTGTGAACTGGAACAAAGAGTTTTTGAACGCGTGCTCGGTACAAAGATGCATCTCTCCGAATGCTGTCTGGACGGGCACCATTGCTGTGAGTTTGAAGCACAGACAAGTTAATTGAACACAATTCCGTTTTACGAGGTTTCCGAATTCGAGTCGAATTCTGAATGACAGGATGAATTACGAAAAATGAGTTTGTTGAAAATTACCGACCTGCATGTCTCAGTCAGTGGCACACCGATCCTCAAGGGGGTCAACCTGGAAATCAAACAGGGTGAGATTCATGCTTTGATGGGGCCCAACGGTTCCGGTAAAAGCACGCTGGCCTATGCAATGGCTGGCCATCCAAGTTACGAAATTACTCAGGGTAAAATCGAAATCGATGGCACGGATATTTCGGAACTCGATCCGAATGAACGTGCTCGCCTCGGGCTGTTTCTGGCGTTTCAGTATCCTGTCGTGATTCCAGGAGTCAAAGTCGCCGACTTCCTGCGTCATGCAATGTCTAACGTTCGGGATCCGGAACGGAAAGAAGGCGAAAAGCTGATTCCGATGCGTGAGTTCCGTAAGGAACTGCGTGAGCAGATGAACGATCTGGGCATGGATCTGGAGATGGCTCGCCGATACCTGAATGAAGGTTTTTCGGGGGGTGAAAAGAAGCGGATGGAAATTCTGCAGCTGGCCCTGCTCAAACCCAAGTTCGCTGTACTGGATGAAACTGACAGTGGTCTGGACAGCGATGCGGTAAAAGTCGTGAGTGAAGGTCTGAGTCGACTCTCCGGTCCGGAGATGGGGGTTTTGATCATTACGCATCACGAGCGGCTTCTGGAATTCAACGAACCGCAGTTTACACATGTGATGCTGGCGGGTCGGATTGTGGAAACCGGCGATGCCCAGCTGGCTGCTGAGCTTCACGAACACGGCTATAAGAGTATTCGCGAACGTCATCCCGAAGCAGCTGCAGAGGAAGTTTCTGAAACCGTTGAGCCTGTGTAGTTGACTGGCAGAGTTTTAGTAGCAGATAAAAAAAGCGATCGAGTTTAAAACTAAACATCCTCAACATTGAGAGATGTATCCGTTAATACAAAGTGGGAGAAGTTGAAATGGCAACCAGGTTGGATACCAATTCGGAAAATGAAAGCGTTGATATTGGTGAATACCAATACGGGTTTCATGATCCCACCGACAAATATGTATTTACCGGCAAAAAAGGTTTGAATGCGGAAGTTGTCGCCCAGATTTCCGAGATGAAAAACGAACCGGCCTGGATGCGGGAATTTCGTTTGAAGTCATTTGAGATTTTCGAACAGAAATCGACTCCCGAGTGGGGGGGAATTTAGCCGAACTGAATTACCAGGACATTCACTATTTCGTCCGCGCCTCAGAAGGACAGGGACGCAGCTGGGATGAAGTACCTGATGACATTCGGAAAACTTATGATCGCCTGGGGATACCCGAAGCAGAAAAGAAATTCCTCTCGGGAGTCAAGGCACAGTATGAATCCGAAGTAGTATATGGAAGCCTTCAGGAAGACCTGGCTAAGCAGGGCGTAATCTTCACTGACACCGATTCGGCTCTACGTGATCATCCCGAGCTGTTGAAAGAATATTTCGGCACCATCATTCCACCCGATGACAATAAGTATGCTGCTTTGAATTCGGCTGTCTGGTCAGGTGGTTCATTCGTGTATGTACCACCCGGAGTTCATATCGAATTTCCTCTGCAGGCCTACTTCAGGATTAACTCGGAAAACATGGGGCAATTTGAACGGACGCTGGTAATCGTCGATGAAGGGGCTTCCTGCCACTACGTCGAAGGTTGTACCGCTCCGACTTACAGCTCGGAAAGTCTGCACTCTGCTGTCGTGGAAATCATTGTGAAAAAAGGCGGACGCTTCCGCTATACCACGATTCAGAACTGGTCGAACAATGTCTATAATCTGGTGACCAAGCGGGCGTTTGCCTATGAAAATTCGCTGATGGAGTGGGTCGACGGGAACCTGGGTTCTAAATTGACCATGAAATATCCCGCCATCTATCTGATGGGTGAAGGTGCCCGCGGAGAAACTCTCTCTATCGCCTTCGCCGGCAAGGGGCAGCATCAGGACGCTGGCGCGAAAATGGTGCACTGTGCTCCGAATACGTCCAGTCGAATTATTTCTAAGAGTATTTCCAAGGATGGCGGCCGTTCCAGCTATCGTGGTCTGGTGAAGGTTGATCCTAAGGCGGATCGCTGTAAATCCAACGTGGTCTGCGATGCCCTGCTGCTGGATCCGGAAAGCCGTAGTGATACATATCCCTACATCGAGATCGAAGACAATGATGTGGCAATCGAGCACGAGGCCAGCGTTTCGAAGATTGGTGAAGAACAGCTGTTCTACCTCATGAGCCGCGGCTTAACCGAGGCGGAAGCATCATCCATGATTGTCACTGGATTCATTGAGCCTCTCGTTAAAGAATTGCCCATGGAATATGCAGTCGAAATGAACCGACTGATTGAATTACAGATGGAAGGTTCGATTGGTTGATTCCCGAGGTCAGACTCAGGAGTTCAGTTCCATCATTCTAGTCATCAACTGGTTGTCAGCGAGCATGGCCCATGGCCGAAGTGACTCGCACTGATTCCGATATTGAAAGTAAAACAGAGAGTACAATGAGCACTCCGTCCGTGAATACGTCTGCTGAAATTCCCGCCGGTTTTGGTGAAGCAGCATTTGAAGCATTTCTGGCCACGCGCGACGAGCCGGCCTGGGTTACCGAATCCCGGCGTCAGGCATTTCAGCGTTACTGCGAGCTTCTGGAAACGGAACTCGATCCGGAAGAGTGGCGACGTGTCGATTTACGTGCCCTGCGTCCGGACCGATTTCAGTTGTGTGCTGCACAGGCTGAACAGTCAACTGCACCGGAAACGGAAACACTGCTCACCGGACAGGCTGATTTTGCTGGTCATGTGAAGCACACAGACGGGCAGTTGATCTCCAGCGAAATGTCGGAAGAACTGGCGGCCAAAGGAGTGATTTTTGGCGACCTGGCGACAGTGGTTCGCGAACATGGCGAATTGATTCAGCCCTACTTTATGACTCGGGCCGTTGACAGTCAGCGTGATCGCTTTTCTGCATGGCACGCCGCATTCTGGACCGGTGGTACCGTTCTTTATGTGCCTCGTAATGTGGTTGTGGATGCTCCGCTTCACAGTCTGATCACACTTCAGGCTGACAAGGCAGCTGACCTGAGTCACACTCTGGTCATTTTGGAAGAGGGGGCTTCCGCGACTCTGTTGGAGGAAACCGCTTCCGTGAGCGATGATCTGCTCGGGTTGCATGTGGGGGCCGTTGAACTGATTCTCGCGAAAGAGGCGCGCCTGCGATATGTCCAGTTGCAAAACTGGAATCACAAGGTGTGGCATATTGCTCACCAGGCGGGACGAGTCGAAAACAACGGCTTCCTGCAGTGGACCGTCGGAGGAATCGGTGCCAAGCTGGCTCACATTCACCAGGACGTCGTTCTGGATGGCCGTGGCTCTGAAGCTGAAGTCAATGGTGTCACCTTTTCGACTGATAATCAGATCCATTCGTTCTACACGCAACAGTCACATAACGCGGCTGAAACACGTTCTGACCTGCTGTATAAGCAGGTACTGCGGGATCAGGCCCGCTCCATCTGGCGTGGGATGATCCGTGTCGAAAAAGAAGGCCAGCAGACGAACGGCTATCAGCGCAACGATTCTCTGATGCTTTCCCCCACCTGTCGAGCCGACGCGATTCCAGGGCTGGAGATCGAGGCGGATGATGTACGCTGTACACATGGTGCAACGGCCGGGCGCGTTGATGAAGAGCAGATCTTCTATTGTATGTCGCGAGGCATGTCCGAGTATGAGGCCATGCATATGATCGTGGAAGGGTTTTTCCAGACCGTATTCGATCGAATCCCTGTCGAGGCCGTCCGTGAGACGCTGAACCAGGCGATTATCAAAAAATTGGGTTTTGGTCGGTAAATTTTCACTGGACACAGACAATAGAGTAATAGACAAATGCTCGACTTTGAAGAGATCGCATCCATTGACGATTTTCAGGATGCTGACCGGTTGGAAGTATTCGTTGAAGATACTCCCGTGCTACTGATTCGTGTGGGTGATCAATACTTCGCGATTGAAGATGTATGTACGCATGATGGTCAGCCATTGACTGATGGGTGTATTGAAGAGGGGGCGATCGTTTGTCCCCGCCATGGTGCTCGGTTTGATTTACAGACCGGCAAATCACTCTGTATGCCTGCCACCAAGCCCGTTCGTACATTTGAGCTAGAAGTCAGAGATCGTAAGATCTTTGCTAAACCTAACTAAAGAATTTTTTTGTACGTATTTTGTCGGGCTTTTTCAGGTCGTATTCAATTAAAGCAAGAACTAATGCCTTTTAGAGGCTGTATTCTAATAATCATATTATTAAGCAGAATTACTGAGTTTTCTTCGCAAATTTCTAGGTTCTGCTTGGTATCAGGTAAATTTGAAAAGTGATCGAAACAGGGCGTCATCACTTCCAGGAGGAGAAACAGAGCCATGTCAGATGAATCCAGAGATGAGACTGGAGAAAAGAAAGAGGAGAATCAGCTGCCGGTATTCTCTGCTTTCAAAGGGGTCGGTGGAGATGATGCGCTGGTTGAAGCGTTGAAACAGGTCATTGATCCCGAGTTAAACATCAATATCGTGGATCTGGGGCTCGTTTATGAAATTCTTCGCTCGGAAGAAGATCCGTCCAAGGTCACCGTTTCCATGACGTTAACCAGTCCTGCCTGTCCTGCTGGTCCGCAGATTATCACGCAGGCTAAGATGGCGCTGGAGAGAGTGGATGACGTGAATGAAGCAACCATCCAGCTGACAATGACTCCGCCATGGTCGCCTGACTTGATGACCGACGATGCCCGCGATGAACTGGGGATTTTCTAGACGCGATGTATAATGCGACGAATGGCTGAATGCTCGCCAGCCATTCTAGTTGCCTGTCTGAATGATGCTGCTGCTCGTTTGGTAAAAAGCTGTGCTCAGCTCATTTTCTTGATCAGGAGCTCCCTGACAACTTTTGCATCAGCTCCTTTAATTTCCCGCATTACCTGACCAATCAGCGCCCCGACTGCAGCCTGCTTGCCGCTCTGGAAGTCGGCGACTGCTTTCTCGTTTTTCGCGACGACCGCCTCGACGATCGCTTCCAGTTCTCCGGTGTCTGATACCAGGCCCAGGCCTTTTTCCTCAATCACAGCCTGAATTTGCTCAACGCTTGCAGCACCTTCTTCCAGCAGGACCTGAAATACAGTGCGGGCACTTTTGATTGTGATCTCACTGGCTTCGACTTTCTGAAGTAAGGCTGCCAGCACTTCAGGGCGGATGGGGAAGTCAGCGATCTGACAGCTTCGCTCGTTTAATTCCCGCTGAACGTCCTGAGTGACCCAGTTCGCAGCCTGTTTGCCGTTGCCACATCCCTGGGCTACTGTCTCAAAGTAGTCTGCAAAAGCGATCCCCTGATCGATGATGACTGCAGCGTCATAGGTAGAAAGCCCATAGTCGGCTTCGAAGCGGTTTCTGCGGTTCGCGGGGCGTTCACAAAGTTCGTTCACGACTTCTTCACGTTCTGCATCGGTTACCATAACCGGGGCCAGATCCGGATCTGGGAAGTAGCGATAGTCGGCTGCTTCTTCTTTGCCGCGTTGACCCAGTGTAACCCCTCGGTCTGCGTCCCAGCCCCGAGTTTCTTTGGGAACGTCTTTTATGCTCTGGCCTGTCTTCTGCCATTCTTCCCACTGGCGTTTGACTTCGTACTCGATCGCCTGTTCGACCCCTCGGAAGCTGTTGAGGTTTTTGATTTCGACAATCGGTGTGGCGATCGCATCGCCGTTTTCCTGGTGGATGTGCAGGTTCACGTTGGCATCGCAGCGCAGGCTCCCTTCCTGCATATTACAGTCGGAGACGTCAATGTAAGTCAGGAGCAGTTTCAGTTCTTCCAGGTATTTACGCGCTTCTTGTGCCGAGCGCAGGTCGGGCTCGGAAACGATCTCGACCAGGGGGGTACCACACCGGTTGAGGTCGACTTTACTGTCCTGGCCACGTCCTGATTCGTCGTGACTGTTTTTTCCGGCATCCTCTTCGAGGTGGGCACGGATGATGCCTACTTTTTTCGTCTCACGCGTTTCCGGATCGATTTCGATTTCCAGCCAGCCATTCTGGCTCATGGGGAGATCGTACTGGCTGATCTGATAGGCTTTGGGCAGGTCTGGATAATAATACTGTTTACGGTCCCATTTGGTGAAGGACGGGATTTCACAGTTGATGGCCAGACCGGTTTTCATGCCTAAGCGAAATGCTTCACGGTTTAGCACTGGTAGTGCGCCGGGCAATCCCAGGCAGACAGGGCAGGTCTGTGTGTTGGGCTGGTCCGGGTTGAACTTAGTGGAGCAACCGCAGAAAAGTTTGGTTCTGGTCTGTAACTGCACGTGGACTTCAAGACCGATGATCACCGTATAGTCCATGATGTCACGCTACCCTTTATATCAATGTCTGAGTAATTCAAGTTTCGTATTGTCTGGTTTGCCAGTATTCGTTGAGGATCAGGCTGGTCGTCGCTGGTGCCAGTCTGTTTCCCGTTCGAACATGCGGGCAGCTCGCAGGAGCCGTTCCTCTTCCAGCGGCGGTGCGAGCAGTTGCAGTCCAATTGGTAGCTGATCCTGGCTCATGCCTGCGGGAATAGAAATGCCGGGAACTCCTGACAGGTTGGCACTGGTGGTGAAAATGTCGGCCAGATACATCGCCAGCGGATCATCGATCAGTTCGCCAATTTTGAAGGCGGGAGTGGGAGTGACCGGCGTGGCAATAATGTCAACATTCTGGAATGCCTGTTCGAAGTCATTGCGGATCAGGCGTCTGACTTTGAGTGCCTTGAGGTAATAGGCATCGTAGTAGCCTGATGACAGGGCATAAGTCCCCAGCATGATCCGACGTTTCACTTCGTCACCAAATGCTTCACCCCGGCTGGCGGCATACATGTCGACCATATCTTCAAACTGGTCAGCGCGACGCCCGTAGTGTACCCCGTCATACCGGGCAAGGTTACTTGAGGCTTCTGAAGGGGCAATAATGTAATAGGTGGCAACGCAGTATTTCGCGTGTGGTAATTCAATCGGAATCAGTTCCGCGCCCAGAGATTTATAAACATCCAGGGCCGCCTGCGTGGCTGCTTTGACCTCTTCGTTCAGGCCCTCGACATGTTGATCTTCCAGATAGCCGACTTTGAGGTTTTCCAGTGGCAGTTCCAGGTTTGTCGTATACTCGGGGACGGGGGAGTCCAGGCTGGTAGTATCCCGCTGATCTTTTCCTGCAATCACTTCCAGCAGCAGGGCAGCGTCAGTGACGTCTCGTGAAAAGGGGCCGATCTGGTCGAGCGAGCTGGCGAATGCGACCAGGCCGTAACGGGAGACGCGGCCATATGTTGGCTTCAATCCCACAACACCACAAAAGCTGGCTGGCTGACGAATTGAACCACCGGTGTCGCTGCCCAGCGATAGAGGACTGAACCCGGCAGCAACCGCAGCAGCAGAACCACCGCTGGATCCCCCGGCGGCATGGGTCGTATTCCAGGGGTTAGCGGTCGTTTTGAAAGCGGAGTTTTCCGTCGAAGAACCCATGGCGAATTCATCGAGGTTAGTTTTGCCAATCAGAATGGCGTCAGCAGCTTTGAGTTGCTCGATGATGTGAGCATCATAGGGTGGCTGAAACTGTTCCAGCATCCGACTGGCACACGTTGTGGCACTCCCCTTTGAGCAGATGTTGTCTTTAACTGCGACCGGGATGCCCGCCAGCTTTCCCAGCGGTTCACCTGCCTGACGTTTGCGGTCCACTTCGCGAGCTGCATTCAAGGCGGCTTCCTGCTGGATCGAAAGGAAGGCATTGATGTCACCATCGCGCTGGGAAATCGCTTCCAGGCAGGCGGTGGTGATCGCTTCGCTCGTGAGTTCTCCCGCGTTCATTTTTGCCAGCAGATCGCTGGCAGTGGCTGACGTGATTGACATGGGATGTTCGGTCTCCCTGTAAGTTGGAAAGGCCCGACTTGTCAGCAAGTCGGGCCTGGAGATGATTGCTTTGATGTACTCAATGTTCAAGCCGCCGGCCGATTACAGGATCGCGGGTACGAGGAAATATTTTCCATCGGTCTGGGGAGCATTGGACAGCGCCTGTTCCCGGGGCAGGCTTTCGCGAAGCTCGTCTTCCCGAAAGACATTGGAGATCTCGATCGCATGCGCCATCGGCTCGACAGACGATGTATCCAGCTCATCCAGCATGGCGATGTATTTCAGGACGGACCCCATCTGTGTTCCCAAGGCCTCCAGCTCAGTTTCGGAGAGCTTCAGGCGGGAAAGGCTCGCCACTTTTTCAACTTCTTCACGGGTGAGTTGCGTGCTCATCGTGTGTGGCTTTCAGCAGAAGGGCCTGTTAGGTGGCAGGCAGGCTGAATGGCTTACGAGCGACGGCTTTGGTCACTTTGCCAGAGCGGATGCACTGAGTGCAGACCCGCTGCGTCTGTACGCTGCCACCAACCTGAACCCGGATTTTCTGCAGGTTCGGACGGAATACGCGCTTCGAGACACCGGTTGTCTGACGACCGTTACCACCCAGGTACTTGTATTTACCACGCTGGCGAACGCGATTACCGATTACGGGAGTTTTGCCACAGGCATCACACTTTTGACCCATTTGTACACTCTTTGTCTATCTAGTGGGTTCTGAAATTATTCAGCTCGAGCTGATTTCAATTGACGTAAAGCGACCGCAGACGAATAGATTCGGCCATTTGAAGAACCCAATAGTATATTTGCCCGGTCTGAGAATGCAACCGATGCTGCTGACTTATCGTTTACTGCACCGGGAAAAATTGAAAAATGTGTCCCCAAAATGATTCTGGAGAATTGAAAATTGTACTATTGGGGACAGTTTTTTTGAAATTCGCCCCCATCGCATTACTGGCCAGCAGGAATTGAAAAGGCGTTAAGTCTTAATACGAAAGTGTGTTACAGAAAATGTAAAAAAGAATCTCTGTGATTGGCACGCGAATCGCAATTGTCTTTATGGCATGAGACATGAGTCGCTTGTGGACAGGTCGACTTTGGCTCAGGTAAACCAAACTATGACAACCAGATTCAGTTTAAATAATAAGTAAGGAGTGATGATCATGCTGGTTTTGACACGGAAGTTGGCTGAAGGAATCCGAATTGGTGACGACATCCTGGTAAAAGTGATTCGGACGGGAAAAGGTTCCATCAAAATCGGCATCGATGCACCCGACGACATGCGTGTGGTTCGGGCAGAACTGTTTGACGAGGAAATGGGGATTGAGAGCAAGCCGGTCGTCAAAAGCCTGGGAAAGCATCAGGACAGCGACGGCCTGTCTGAGACCAATTCCCTGGGGACGCTGTCTGTCGTCGAGGCAGCCCGTCTGGTTTGTTAATCCATGAACAGATCGCTGCTGACATGGCGTCGCCCAGGGGGGGATTTTTACCAGGGTGGTCGTGTTCCGAGGAGTAAAGGCAGCTCTGACGAGGAGTAGCGATGCGGTGAGGAAGAGATGTACGACGAAGCAGGGGACTGTAGTAACAGGAGTGGCTTGGATGGGTTGTTAACGTGAAGTGACAAGTTACTCCGGTTGACTGCAGCTCTTTGCGGGCAGGAAATGATCGAATCCTGATGGTTTTCTGTGTTGTCATTAATTACCGGGTGTTCCAATCTGATGGTCAGTGTGTATGTGGGGTAGGTTGACTGTCATTTGAGGAACACCCGGTAATTTTTGCGCGCCTGGAAAAATAGAACAGCCGCCTGGTGGACGCTCCCAGTCAATCGCGATTGACGATTGGCATCTCGAGTGATCATAATCAAATGAAAGGGTTGTAATGCGCTGTAGAACTCATTCACCACAGAACTGACATTAGAAAAGGCGGATTCCGCGATGCCCGTTCACGTAGATTATCTGGTGCTGGGCTTAGGGGGCATGGGGAGCAGTGCCCTGTATCATTTAGCGCGTCGGGGCTTGAAGGTGCTCGGGGTCGAGCAGTTTGGCATCGCCCATGACCGGGGCAGCTCGCACGGTGAAACGCGTATCATTCGCAAAGCATATTTCGAGCATCCCGATTACATCCCCCTGCTGCAGCGGGCTTATACTCTGTGGGAAGATCTCGAGCAGGAATCCGGAAAGTCGCTGTTGAATCTCTGTGGGTTGATGGTCGCGGGGCCTCCTGAAGGCGATGTCATTAAGGGAGTGCATCTCGCGGAAGAGAGGCATGGCGTCCAGGTGGAAACACTGGAGACGGTCGAGGCACGGAGACGCTTCCCCGGCTTTCAGCTTCCAGAGGGATTTGAAGTTACCTTTGAACCCGAGGCGGGTTTCCTGCACGTGGAAGACTGTGTGCAGGCTCACATGGATTGTGCACTCAGCCATGGTGCGCAGATCGTATTGCACGAGCCAATTGAATCGTTACTTGTGACTGAAACAGAAATCGAGATTCAGACGGCAAATCAGCACTGGGTGGCTGAAGGTGTGATTGTCACTGCGGGTGCCTGGGCTGGTGAATGTCTCAAGGACCTGCAGCTTCCACTGGAAGTTGCCCGCAAGGTCCTGTTTTGGAATCCGGTTCAAAGCCCGGTTTACAATTTAGATCAGGGGGGATGCGGTTTCCTCTGCCAGATGCCTTTTGGCGAGTTTTATGGTTTCCCTTCGCTGGATGGGAAAACGGTTAAGCTGGCGGAGCATACCGGTGGTGACATGGTGACCGATCCGACCAACGTGAACCGGGAGCTTAAAGAGGCGGACTCCACGTCTGTCAGCCGTTTCGTGGGCGAAGTGATGTCAGGGCTGAGCCCTGAACCCGAGCGGCACGCCGTCTGTATGTATACACGTTCTGCCGACAGACACTTTATTATTGATCAGCATCCCCGGAACCAGCGGCTGGTATATGGAGCCGGTTTTTCAGGGCACGGATTTAAATTCGCCTCGGTGATGGGCGAAATCCTGGCCGATCTGGTGACCGAGGGAAAAACCAGTCACCCGATCGATTTTCTGAGAGCGGGGCGATTTCAGAAAGAAGACACCTAGTCAGCTGGACTGGCGGGGAGGATGTGTCCCATTTTATCCCGTTTGGTCTGCAGGTAGAATTCTCGATCTTTGTGTGGCGGTGCTACAATTGGCACCTGTTCTACCACTTCCAGATTGAATCCAGTGTAGACATCGGAATCGGTCTTCTTGGGATTGTTTGTCAGCAGCCGAACTCGAGTCAGTCCCAGATCTTTGAGGATCTGCACTCCCACGGTGAAGTCGCGGCTGTCCGCTTTAAAGCCGAGCTGGATATTGGCTTCAACAGTGTCATATCCTTCGTCCTGCAATACGTAGGCTTTCAGCTTGGGGATTAATCCAATGCCACGGCCCTCCTGCGGGAGATAAACCACAGCACCGGTTTTTTCGCGACAGATTGCGTCCATTGCCATGTGCAACTGGTCGCCACAGTCGCAGCGAAGCGAATCCAGCAGGTCCCCGGTAAAGCAGGATGAATGCATACGGATCAGGGGCGCTTCCACGGACGATAGATCTCCCCAGACCAGCGCCACAGGTTGCTGACCTTCGTGTTCGACCGAGTATCCAATAACCTGGACGGTGCCGTAATTCTTAGTGTTTATGGGGACTTCGACTTCGCGGTGGACCAGCTTTTCGCTGATGTAGCGATGTCGGATCACCTCGGCGGTGGAAATGATGGGGATATCAAACTCTTCAGAAATCTCTTTGAGTTCCTCGGCATCCGCCATGCCGAACCCCTTTTGGCTCAGGATTTCAATCAGCACACCAACCGGTTTCATGCCTGCCATCTGTAATAGATCACCTGTAGCTTCAGTGTGACCGGCTCGACGTAAAATTCCACCCTGTTTGGCAAGCAGGGGGTGAATGTGCCCCGGACGGACAAAGTCGCTGGCCTGGGCGTTCTCATCGCTGAGTGCCTTAATTGTAATGGCACGGCACTCAGCACTGACTCCGGTGCCACTGTCTTTGTGGTCGATGGGAATCAGAAACTGGGTCTGGTTGGGGGCAGTATTTTCTTCAGGGCCGACAATCGGGTTTAACTGTAGACGGTTTGCAACCTCTTCCGGCAGCGAAACGCAAAGCTCACCACTCCCATATCGCAGCAGGAACTGCACGATTTGAGGGGTAATTGCCTCAGCGGCGACTATGAAATCTCCTTCGTTTTCCCGCTCGCTGGAGTCCGTCACAATGACCGGTTTGCCTGCCTGCAACTGTTTGAAGACATGCTGGATTTTGGGAAGCGGGGAATCTTGTTTAGGAGAATCAGACATGGGAGTGCTTCAATGCCGCCGATAATTGAAAAAATGTGGAATCTTAAAAAATTCTCCTGCAGAAAGGTCTGACAGGAAAATCTATGCTAACTTTATTCTATAGAAGTGTGTTTGACTGGCAATCATAGAAATCCGCTTTTTGTCAGAACGCTTTGATTCAAACTGAAAACAGGAGTTTCGCCCCTGTTTTAAAGAGGGGAGACTTTGGTCTGGATCTGCCAACCGGGCGATTTCAACTGGTTATACCAGTCATGACGCTTCCATTTGTGTCACGGTTCAGTTTGGCTTGTTTCAGATTAGAGTGTGTTCATATGTTCGTAAATATATGAGAAGCGGTTTTAAAATGTTGACAATTCAATCAACTTTGATACATTGAAGTATTAGGAAAACTCTGTTAAGAAATTAGAGTGCTCCTGCCCGCAACAATTAGCCAGACGGTGAGGACTGTCTGGTGAACTTACCTAAAAAAGCTTACCTGACCAAAACCAACCAAAGCGTTTGCCATAATCAATCGTAATTGAGAGTAGCGTCTGCCTGAGATCTCGCAAACTGGATTGCCGACAGACCTCATCAAAGAACAACTCAGTCACACAGGAGTTTGACGTATGGACTTCCGAATTCAAGGCTCTCGGACCCCTCAGATCCTTATGCTCAGCGGCGTGCTGGCCCTGTTGCTTGCCAGTGGAGCAGGTATTACAGAAGTTCGCGCTGCCACCGCAGAAAAAGCAAAAGTGGATTTCAAGGAACTCCAGATCGGTCCACATGCAGGTGGTTTTGAAAAACTGCAACTGCGGGGGCCGGACTCACGCCAGCAGGTTATCGTGACCGGTGTACTGCCAACTGGCAAACTGCTGGATGTGACTCGTGACGTAACCTTCAAGGTTGCCAACCCGGAAATGGCAACGATTTCCACTGACGGCTATCTCACTCCACTGAAAGATGGCGAGACCAGCCTGGTCGCGACATCCAAAGATGGCAAGACTGCCTCGATTCCTGTCGCTATCAGCGGCATCGCGACTCCGGATGCCATCAACTTCAAAAACCAGGTTGTGCCCATCTTTACCAAATTGACCTGTAACAGTGGTGGCTGCCATGGTAAGGCCAGTGGTCAGAATGGATTCAAACTGTCATTGCTCGGTTTTTATCCTGAAGATGATTATGAGTTCCTCGTTAAAGAAGGCCGTGGCCGTCGTCTGTTTCCAACTTCACCAGCGGAAAGCCTGCTGTTGATGAAGGGGACTGGTGTGACTCCTCATGGTGGTGGAAAGCTGATCAAGCAGGATTCTTACGAATATCGACTGCTCTACCGTTGGATTGAGCAGGGAATGCCTTACGGGAATGAAAGTGACCGGAGCGTTGCTTCAATCAAATGCTATCCTCCTACCCGCACCATGGGGCAGGAGGAAGAACAGCAGATTTCCGTCATCGCGACTTACTCAGATGGTTCTACAGAAGACGTGACCCGGATGGCTCTGTTTGAAGCCAACGATACAGAAATGGCCGAAGTCAACAAAACCGGTCTGGTCAAAACATTGAAGCTCTCTGGTGAAGTTGCCATCATGGCACGGTATCAGGGGCAGGTCTCTACCTTCCGTGCTACGATTCCCCTGGGTATCGAAGTGGCAAATCTTCCAGAAAAGAAGAATCTGATCGACGAAGCCGTCTTTGGCAAACTGAAAGAACTGGGCATTCCACCTTCACCAGTTGCCGATGATGCGACCTTCATGCGTCGCGTGTATATCGATATTACAGGCGGCACTCCGAGCGAAGAAGAAGTCAAGAGCTTCCTGGCCGACAAGGATCCTGCCAAGCGGGATAAGCTGATTGATAAGTTGATCGACAGCCCTGCCTACGCGGATTACTTTGCCAACAAGTGGAATATGGTTCTGCGGAATAAAAAACTGCAGCCCGTTGATATTGCTGGTACGAACGCCTTCTATCAGTGGATCTGGGACAGCCTTTACGAAAATAAGCCTTACAATGAATTCGTCGGTGACATTCTCTCCGCTTCCGGTGAGTTCCGTCAGAATCCGGCTGTAGTCTGGTATCGTGAAGTAAACACAGTTGAAGAGCAGGTTGAAGACACCGCCCAGTTATTCCTGGGGCTGCGAATTCAATGTGCCCGTTGTCATCACCATCCCTTCGAAAAATGGAGCCAGGATGACTACTATGGTCTGGCTGCCTTCTTCAGTCGGGTGGGAAGCAAAGATCCGACCATCGGTTCAATCGGAACCCGTGGGTTCCGCGACAAACGCGTTTACCACAAAGAAGGGGTTGCGACCGCCAAGAATATCCGCTCCGGTGAAAATCTGAAGCCCACCGCGCTGGGAATGCAGCCCATGGAAATCAGTCCGGAACGTGATCCTCGTGTCGCTCTCGTGCAATGGCTTTCACGGACGGATAATCCGTTCTTCGCGAAAGCACTGGTTAACCGCTACTGGAAACATTTCTTCGGTCGCGGCATTGTTGAGCCTGAAGATGATATGCGGGCCACAAACCCACCTGCAAACCCCGAACTGCTGGATGGTCTGGCCAAACACTTCGTTGAGAGTGGTTTTGACCTGAAAGAACTGGTACGTCAGATTTGTCGTTCCAATGCTTACCAGCTCAGTTCTCTGCCCAACGAATATAACCTGAAAGACAAGCAGAACTTCTCCCGTTATTACCCCAAACGACTCACGGCAGAAGTACTGTATGACGTCTTCCATCAGGTAACGAACTCCTCGCAGCGATTCTCTGGTCTGCCCGCTGAAACAAAGGCAATCCAGATTACCGATGCAACATCTGCTCCTTACTTCCTCAAGGTATTTGGCCAGCCACAGGCAGATACTGCCTGCGAGTGCGAACGTTCTCAAAGTGCCAACCTGGCTCAGAGTCTGCACCTGCTGAACAGTAAGGAAGTCCAGGACAAAATCACCGGTGCTTCTGGTCGGGCTGCCATGCTCGCCAAGGATACGAAACGTACCGATGAAGAAAAGGTCAATGAACTGTATCGCTGGGTTTATGCCCGTGCTCCCAAGGATGAAGAAATGAAATTTGCTCTGTCCTATATCGCTCGGCATAAAGAGAAACCACAGATCGCCTACGAAGATATTATCTGGGCGCTGATCAACACTAAAGAATTCCTGTTTAACCACTAAATTGGAATTCTGATAAATCTCTCTGAAATTTAAGCTGGCAGCCATTTTAGGTTTAGACAGGGGCTGTCAGCTTTTTTAGAATAAACTTCAGTAATCCCAGACTAACGGAATCCACTCCCGCTGGTATGGGTACCCTCCTGATATCCTCCCGAAACTTCCATCCAGAAAATTGGTAGCAGTATTATGACGCATACGCGATTTTTTGACGGACGTCGTTTAGTTGCGAAGCTTGTTTGTTTTCTTGCTGCAGGGATTGGAACGTTTTCCTTAATCAATCCGCCCGCCGCAGAGGCACAGTTACCCCAGACAACTATCTATGCAATCTTCCCATCGGGAGGGCAGAAAGGCCAGACCGTTGAAGTACGGGTGACAGATGGTAAGGACCTGGACGAACTGGACGGTCTCTGGTTCAGTCATCCCGGTATCAAAGCCGTTGCTAAAACTCAGGACAGTAATGGGAAGAAGGTTCCCGTTGCTAATACCTTCCTGGTGTCGATTGGCAAAGATGTACCTGCGGGCGTCTATGATGTTCGGGCACATGGTCTGTTTGGTATCAGTAACCCACGGTCATTCGTCGTAGGGGACCTTCCGGAAAAAGCGGAAGCTGAACCCAATAATACACCGGCACAACCAACGGCGATGGCCATGGATTCGGTCATCAACGCGACTCTGCAAAGTGCAACCGATGTCGATTACTTCTCTTTTCCTGGTAAAAAGGGAGAGAAGGTTTCCGTCAACTGTCGCGCAGCACGCATTGATTCTCCAATGGTGGCGCTTGTGGAAGTCTATGGGCCCGATCAGCGGCGTCTGGTCAGCGAACGTGATACGTTCCGTCACGACCCCTATATCAACCTGACTCTGCCTCAGGATGGAACTTATCTGGTGAAAGTGCATGACCTGACTTACTCAGGTGGAGCCCAGTATATTTATCGTCTGGGAGTTCATAAAAAACCGCACATCGAATTCATTATGCCTCCTTCAGGTACGCCGGGAGCCACGGAGCAGTTCACTCTATATGGTTATAACCTGCCAGGCGGAAAACTCTCAGACTGGAGTATTGATGATAAACCACTCCAGGAAGTGCAGGTATCCGTCGCGCTGCCGGCGAAAGCCACTACTCTCGAAATGGGCGAACAGGGCTTTCCACACGAGGTCAGTGCCGATGGTTTCTCGTATGTCTGGAATTCACCTGCCGGAAGCTCCAACCCCGTGACAATCTATTTTGCTGATGGCAAAATTATTCGGGATGAACAGACCAAAGAGGAAACTCTGACTCTGCCAGGTGAATTTGTGGGGCAGTTCGAAGCTAAGAATGACACAGACGCCTTCCGATTTCAGGGAAAAGCAAAGCAGAAATATTCGATTGAAGTCTTCGGTCAGCGAAACGGAATTGTCATGGATCCGGTGATTGTCGTTGACCAGGTAATCAAAGATAAAGAGGGCAAAGAGACATTCAAGCGGATTGCGAACGTCGGAGCCACCAGCGTCTTTCCTGACCTGGGAGACAAACTGTTCGACACACGCACAGACGATCCTTATTACCTGTTTACTGCACCTGCAGACGGGGAGTACCGCGTCACTCTGCGGGACCTGCAGTTCGAGACCCGCGGCCATCCCCGGATGGTGTATCGGGCAGTCATTCGCGAACCCAAGCCGGACTTCCGTCTGGCGGCGTTGCCCCTGTATCCCCAGGCAGTCAATACAGGTGGTTCTCCTGCCGGGATCACCTTACGCAAAGGGGATTCATTCAAGATCGACATCATGGCGCTCAAGCAGGATGGGTTCAACGAGACGATTGAACTTTCTGTGAAGGGACTGCCTGCCGGAGTCTCCTGCAAGGCTGCTACGATTGGTCCTGGAGATAACACTGCGGAAATGATTCTTACCGCAGAGGAATCTGCCAAGCCTTGGTCTGGACCGATTGAAATCGTGGGGACTGCAACTGGCGCTGATTCCAAAAAGCTGGAACGTGTTGCTCGAGCTGCTACAGTTCTGCGTCCCGTTGCTAATAATATTCGTGCGGAAGCCCGCATTGCCCGCTCACTGGTGCTGTCAGTAATTGATGAAGTCGCCCCCTATCAGGTGGTCGCCGATGTTGCTGAAGTCAAAGCAAATCAGGGACGTCAGATCCTGGTACCCGTCAAAGTTCTGAAGCGGACCGGTTTTGATGAAGCTGTCGCCCTGGCATGGAATGGGGTTCCTAAGAACAGCAACATCACAACGCAAAACAAAACGATCGCCAAAGGCAAGCAGGACGAACTCTTCCAGGTATTTGTCAAAGAAAATGCGAAACCCGGGGTTTATACCACCTACCTGCAATCGACAGTTGACGTTTCTTATCGGCGGAATCCCGCTCAGGTTGATGAAGCCAAAAAAGAGCAGGCCGAAGCAGACAAAAAACTGAAAGATGCGCAAGCTGCTCTGGCTGCTGCGAAGAAAAAACGCGAAGAAATCGCCAAGGCCTCTGACAAAACAGCAGAACAGAAAAAGACAGAGCAGGCCAAGGCTGATGAAGAAATCAAAACCGCGGATGCACAGGTGAAAGCCGCTGATGCTGCGAAGAAAGCTGCTGATAAGAAGGTGGCCGATGCCGAAAAGGCTGCCGCACCTAAGAAAATTAAAGTCTACGCACCTTCGACACCGCTTGTGATTCGAGTACAGCCTGCACCAGTGACACTGAGCCTGAATGTGCCGGGTGGGGGAGCTCTTAAGAAAGGAGCTTCCATCGATGTCAAAGCAACGATCAAGCGTATCAACGATTTTAAAGGACCGGTCGAACTGACCCTGCCTCTTCCACCGGGAGTAGCCGGGGTCACCGCAGAGACTGTGCAGATACCAGCCGATAAAACGGAAGTCACCATTCCAATTAAGGCTGCTGCGGATGCCACTGAAGGCGATCTGGCGAATATGGTTGTGCGTGCTAAAGCTGACTTCTCAGGAGAAGCACTGGTTGACGCGCCCATTAAGCTGAAAGTGACCAAGTAAGAAATCCAGACTTATAGAGATTCCAATACAGACAGTTGTTTGTTTACAGCTGTTGAAACAGTGATATCAGAGGGGCATGTTATGCGGAACCGGTTTGCCAGTTTAGGTATGATGTTGGCTGCAGTCTTTGTTGCCACCAGTGTGGCAGTGGCGGAAGAAAAGCCGATCAAACCAGAAAAAGTCGATTTAGGCCGTCCTGTCAGCTTTGAAAAGGATGTCTTTCCCATTCTGGATGCAAACTGCATCGCCTGTCATAACGTTGCCAAAAAAGAGGGCTCGCTCGTTCTGGAGAACGTTGAAGACCTGATCAAAGGGGGCGACAGTGGTGCTTCCGTCGTTCCCGGCAAGCCGGACGACAGCTACCTCTATCAGGTTGCTTCCCGCACCGAAGAGAGCTTCATGCCGCCACTGCCGAACAAGGTTGGCGCCAAGGCACTGACTCCAAAAGAAGTCTGGATTCTGCGCCAGTGGATTCTGGAAGGAGCAAAGTCCAGCGGCAAGTCGGCTGATGCCGGAGTTGCCTGGCAGTCACTGCCTCCGGGATTGAACTCGATTTACAGTACCGCACTCTCACCCTGGGCCCGTTATGCAGCCGTAGGTCGGGCAAACCGAATTGCCGTTTACGATCTGGCTGCTGGCAGTGAGGTCGCCGTACTGAATGATCCGGCACTGTTGAAACTGCAGAAAGACGGTAAACCCTTCTATCCGCAGGGAGCCGCTCATCGTGACTTTGTTCATTCACTGGCATTTAACAACGATGGCAGCCTGCTCGCCTCAGGTGGGTATCGCGTTGTTAAGCTCTGGAAAAAATCACTGGGGAATGTGGTCAAAAAAGTAGATCTGCCTGCTGCTGTGACCGGGATTGCTCTCAATGCGGACCGAAGCGTTCTGGCGGTTGCAACCGCTGACAATACAGTTTCACTCTGGAAGCTGCCTGAAGGAACGAAGCTGGTCGATCTCAAAGGGCACACAGGAGCCGTTCAGGGACTGGCTTTCACTCCCGATCGTTCTAAAGTTGTGACCTCTTCGGCTGATCAGAGCCTGCGGGTCTGGAATGCGGCCGATGGAAAACAGATTTCAACCATGAAAACTCCTGCGGTAATCAGCGCCCTGACCGTCAGTAAAGACGGTTCACAGGTGATTGCCGGTAGTGCCAATAACAGCATTTACGTCTGGCCTATGACGATTCCTGCTCCCAAAGAAGGGGAGAAGGCTCCGGAAACACCCGCTCCCCTGTTTGAACTAAAAGGACATGCAAAACCAGTCTCGTCTTTGAAACTGGTCCTGCCCGCCGGTACACAACTTGTCTCTGGTAGTGAAGACGGTACGGTGCGTGTCTGGGATCTGGCTGGTAAGAAGCAGATTCGTTCAATCAGCCATGGTGCTCCTGTGACTGATGTTGATGTCAGTCCAGATGGGAAAAACCTTGTTTCTGTCTCAGTCAACGGTACCGGTAAAATCTGGCAGTTGAGTGATGGCAAAATGCTGAAAGAGTTCCGTGGAGACTTGAGTAAGGAACGTCAGCTGGTACTGGCAACCGAAACACAGACCGTTACCAAACAGCAAGTGGCCCTGGCAGATGCCGCCGTCAAGGCAGCAGACAAGAACGTTAAGGACCGTGAAGCGGAGTTGAAAAAACGGAATGAAGAACTGGATGCTGCGAAAAAAGCACTTCCGGAAGCCAAGAAGAAATCCGATGAAGCTGCCCAGAAATTGAAAGCGGCTCAGGATGAACTTGCCAAGCTGATTGCTGATCATAAGAAGAAAGGTGAAGACGCTGTGAAAGCTGCGGCTGCACAGAAGGCAGCTGCGGATAAAGCAGTTGCTGATGCAGAAGCCAAGCTGAAAACGACCAATGAGCAGAATCAGCAGGCGATTGCCGCTGTTCAGAAAGAAGTCGATGCTGCGAAGAAAGCCCTGGATGCCGCTAATGCGATTAAACCCGATCCAGCGGATAAAGAAGGCGAGCAGAAAAAGAAGGACGCCGTCGCAAAAGCTCAGGCAGACTTCGATGCGGTTCAGAAAAAGCTGACAGCTGCTCAGCAGAAAAAGACCAACGATGAAAAGACCGTGACTCAGGCAATCCAGACAGCCAAACAGGCTGTGCCAAAAGCAGATGCCGCGGTTGCTGCTGCGAAGAAACTGGCTGAGTCTAAACCGGATACCAAAGCTGCCGATAAAAAAGTTGCTGATGCAGATGCTGCAGCCAAGAAAGAGGCTGAAGCGGTTACTGCAGCAGAAAAGAAGATTACCTCTGCAGAACGCTCGGTCAAAGTGGCTGAAAGTACTCTGACCAAAATTAAAGGTCAGCTGACAGAACGGACTAATGAAAAGACCGCTCTGGATGAAACAGCCAAGAAAGTCGACGCTGCCCTCGAAGAAGCGAAAAAACAGGCTGCTGTGCTGACGCCGATCAAGTCTGTTGCATTCTCTGAAGATGGGAAGCAGGTCGTCACTGGCGATGACAGCCAGCAGGTTAGACTGTGGAGTGTCGAGTCGGGTAAAGAGCTGGATACTCTCGCTGGTCACACGGGAGCGATTTCTGCTGTTGCTTACACAACACGGACCACTGTCGCTTCCGGGAGTGCCGATAAGAGCATTTTGATCCAGAGCATTCAACCTGTCTGGTCTCTGATTGCTCAACTGGGAGCCGATCCCAAAGATCCCAGTAAAGTGGGCGCTTCCCCCATTTCGAATCGGGCACTCTGTCTGGATTTCAGCCCGGATGGCAAACTGCTGGCCGTCGGTGGGGGAGATCCATCACGAAGTGGTGAGGTCATCCTGTTTGATGTCGCCTCCGGCAACGTGGTGAAAAAACTGGGAGATGCCCACAGTGATACCGTTCTGGGAATTCGTTTTTCCCGTTCTGGAAAACAATTACTCACCGGTGCAGCTGATAAGTTTGTCAAAATCTTTGATGTCGCATCCGGGAAATTCGTGAAATCATTCGAAGGTCATACCCACCATGTGCTGGACGTGGCCTGGAAAGCGGATGAATCCACAATCGTGAGTGCGGGTGCAGATAACGTGATCAAAGTCTGGAATATCGAGACCGGCGAACAGAAGCGTACGATTTCAGGTTATTCCAAGCAGGTCACCTCAATCGCATTTATGGGACTGGGTGACAACATCATCAGCGGTGGCGGAGACAAGACCGTGCGGATGCACCTGACGACTAACGGCTCTAATTTCCGCAACCTGAGCGGATCTACTGATTACGTTTACAGCGTCGCATCCAGCCGGGATGAAACGGTTGCGATTGCCGGTGGTGAAGATGGCGTCCTGCGGGTCTGGGATGCCAAAACGGGCAAACTGCTCCACAGCTTTAATCCGCCCCCTGTTCCACAGGAACAGCAGGCCAGTGCCGGTAAATAGCACTCAGCCTGACTGATTTCGCTGCTTTTTCCAGGCGGTTCCGCGATACTAATCGTGGGACCGCCTTTTTTATGCAATTTGGTTGATAGATCGGGGCGGAAATCACCGCCTGATTGCACTGTCTCAGCGGACTGAGTATATTCGCAAGCTGGTTAGAATTATCTTTAGAAACAGCAGGAACTATTACATCATGCCTGATCAACTGAGCAAGCGTATTTTCGCCGAATTAGAGAGTCTCGTTCTGATCGACCCTCATACCCATATCAATCCCCATGCTGCTGCCTCAACTACGCTGGCCGATATCATGGGATATCATTATTACACCGAACTGGCCCATTCTGCCGGACTTCCCAAGGAGCAGATTGAAGAGCCGGGACTGGATCCGAAAGAAAAAGTCGGTCGGTTGGTCAAGCAACTGGGGGATCTGGACAATACCATTCAGCTCAGCTGGTTAATGGACATCTGCAGTGAATTCTTTGGTTTTGAGGAAGAAGCGATCACTGAAGCCAACTGGGAAAAACTATACGACACTGCTGCTGAGAAGATGGCACAGCCGGACTGGGAACAGCAGGTTCTCAAGCAAAGTGGTCTTGAGCAGGTCTTCCTGACGAACGATTTCGACGATCCGTTAGAGGGCTTCGACACGAATCTGTATATCCCCTGTCTGCGGACAGATGATCTGGTGTTCCACTTAGGCAAAAGCGAAACACGCGATCGCCTGGCAAAAGCCACAAATCTGGATATCGGTTGCGCCCACACACTCCGCGATGCAATCGCCAAACTGTTTGAACATTTCACATCCCGGGGCGCCCGTGCCTGTGCGATCTCACTGCCTCCCGATTTCTCTCCGACAGCAGTCATGCCCGAAGAAGCAGATGCCGTCGTTCGCTCGCTGTATGCAGGTAATGAACTGAGCCGTGATGAATCGAAGCTGGTCAGCCAGTATGTGTTCTGGACCCTTGCTGAATATTGTGCCGTCCACAGCCTGCCTTTCGATCTGATGATCGGCGTCAATCGCCGGGTTTATGAAGCCGGCGTTTACCAGGGACAGGATCTGTACGACAAACGGACTTCACTGATTCAGTACAAAGAACTGTTCAATGCCTTTCCCAATGTGACGTTCCCGGTATCGGTACTGACCAGTACCAGCAACCAGGAACTGGTCAGTTACAGCTGGATTTTCCCGAACGTAGTCATCAACGGACACTGGTGGTATTCAAACACACCGGCGTTCATTACGTTTGACTGTAAGAGCCGACTGGAAGCCGTTCCCAAAACCAAGCAGATTGGCTATTACAGCGATATGTACAAGCTGGAATTTGCACTTCCCAAATTCCGCATGTATCGCCGCGTTCTTGCGAATGTACTGGCCAGTGATTTTGTGATCGGCCGCGGCTGGTCAGAAGAGCGGGCCATCGAACTCGGCAAGCTGGTTTTGAGAGGGAACGTCGAGACCATTTTTGGTCGTTAATCGGCCAGTAGGGAATCAGACGGTGATTGCATCGAGGGCTGGATCATTTTAAAATAAGGATCATATCCCTTTTTTATCATATCATTTATCGTGTCATCACAAGGGCTTCATTTATGGCGACTCTAGTCATGCTACAGGCGGGCCAGGCGGTCTCTTATTCCCTTTCGGGTGATGAGATGGTGATTGGCAGGCACCCTGACTGCCAGATCCAGCTTGATTCCAATATGGTTTCCCGTCGACATGCTCAGGTTGTCGGTGATGGTGATCAGTTTTTCGTTGAAGACCTGGGCAGTGGAAATGGGACTTTCGTTAACGGTAAGAAGATTGACGGAAGGACCCTACTGGCACACGAAGATCGTCTGAAAGTCGGTCCCATTCTGTTCCGCTTCGAATCAGATAACAAAGCGGGCGCGAAAAAGTCCTCGGCCATGATGCAGGTCGACAGCGGCTTTGATATCGGTTTTGCTACTGATGAAGATGGTGGCGCCGGTGCCACTATTATGGGGGCGGTATCCGGAGTCGGCGGATTCGGGGGGCTCGATGTGCGTCCCGAGGCCAAGCTGAAGGCGGTCATTGAGATCAGTCGCAGTCTGGCAGGAACCGTCGATCTGGAAAAACTGCTGCCGCAAATCCTGACTACTCTGTTTCATATATTCCCCGCTGCCGACCGCGGCTGTATCCTGCTCAAGGATGAAGAGTCAGGAGAGATGGTTCCCCGTGCGTTCAAGCATCGCCGCGAGGGCGAAGATGCAACTGTCAAGCTGAGTCGGACGATTGTCAATAAAGTGCTCAAGGAAAAAACAGGTATTCTGTCGGCCGATGCAGCCAGTGATTCCCAGTTTGACGCCAGTGAGTCTATTTCGAATCTGTCGATCCGCTCCATGATGTGTGTACCGATGCTGGGACTGTCGGAAGAGCCAATCGGGATTATCAACATTGATACACAGAACCCGCTGCAACAGTTTCAGGAAGAAGATCTGGACCTGCTGATGTCCGTTGCAGGCCAGGCGGCTCTTTCCTACGAAGGAGCCCGGCTGATGAACTCCTATCTGGAGAAACAGAAGCAGGACAACGAGATGAACATCGCTCGCGGGGTACAGCAGGGGTTATTGCCCAGTTCGGTGCCGGAAGTGGACGGGTATGAGTTCTTCGCGTCCTATCATTCCGCACAGGCCGTAGGTGGTGACTATTATGACATCTTCGAGCTTCCGGATGGGAAGATCGGGCTCTCCTTCGGTGATGTCGCTGGTAAAGGGGTCCCCGGGGCAATGATCATGGCTCGTATGTCGAGCTGTGTGCAGCACACAATGCGCTTTCTGCATGAAGTCGGACCTGCGGTGGAAGCAATTAACGACCACATGTGCGACAGTGCTGTTGAGGGACGTTTTGTGACCTACGTACTGGCAATTCTGGATCCCCAGACGCATCACATTTCGCTGGTCAACGCAGGGCACATGTCACCCATGATTCTGAAGCCGGATGGTTCGATTGATGAGTTTCCGGAAGACAGTATCGGCGTCCCGATTGGTGTGATGGAAGGCTTTCCGTTTGAAGTGGTCGAACGGGATCTGGCACCAGGCGAGATTGTAGTCCTGTTTACTGACGGCGTAGATGAAGCGATGAATCCGGAAGGGGAGTTATACACCCTCGACCGGATGCGGGAGTTCATTAAGGCCAACCGTGAAAAGAATGCTGCTGAACTGGGGCAGGCACTGCTGGCTGATGTCCGCCGGCATGCGAATGGTCGCCCCCAGAATGACGATATTACTATCATGACTTTTGGGCGTGTTTCCTGAAAGTGAAATTTCCAGTCACCCAGTCTATGGCCTCACCATGTCCGCCAGTCTGTTTTTGCAAAATAACGGCAGTTCGTCCAGGCTGGAGATAACGGGCGAGCAGATGACACTCGGTCGTCATCCGGACTGTGATATCTGTCTCAAGTCAAATACGGTTTCGCGGTATCACGCGAGAATCTCCGTGCTTGATGAGGAACGATTCGAACTGGAAGATCTGGGGAGTGGTAACGGCACATTTGTGAACAATCAGCCGGTCAATGATCCGGTGCTGCTACATTCCGGAGATCAGATCTCGATAGGTCCTTTTCTGCTGGAATTCTCCAGTGATGCCGAGTATGAAGCCGAGCAGCATGAGGGGCTCTTGACTGCATACGGTTTGATTCCTTCATTGAAAAATGTCTCCGTGAAGCCCCCGGCAGTCGATAAGAGCACGATCCTGCGGTCCAGCGGTTCGAATGATGATTTTGATCAATACCAGGTCAAACCAGAAATCAAGC
The DNA here is from genome assembly GCF_009720525.1 of Gimesia benthica. Classification (NCBI taxonomy): domain Bacteria; kingdom Pseudomonadati; phylum Planctomycetota; class Planctomycetia; order Planctomycetales; family Planctomycetaceae; genus Gimesia; species Gimesia benthica. The sequence continues at coordinate 2,343,453 of NZ_CP043930.1, read as the reverse complement.
TGAAGGCGATCCTGGAAATCAGCCGTACGATTGCGACGGCTTCTGACCTGGATATGATGGCCGAACGGGTTCTTGAGGGGTTGTTTCATATTTTTCCGGCAGCGGATCGGGGCTGTATTCTACTGCATGACAGAAACAATCAACGGTTTCTGCCAAAAGCAGTTCGCCATCGCAGAGATGATGATCAGGAAGCGCTGCAGCTCAGCCGCACAGTGCTCAAAACGGTCATCGATAATAAAACCGGAGTGCTTTCTGCCGATGCGGCGAATGATGAACGCTTTGAAAAGAGCGAATCCGTTTCGACACTCACGATTCGCTCGATTCTGTGTGCCCCGATGCTGGGATTAGACGGGAGTGTGATTGGAATCATCAACCTCGATACTCAGCTGGCAGGTCAGATGTTTTCCAATGATGACTTGGAGCTCCTGATGGTTATAGCCAGCCAGACGGCTCTCTCTTATGAGAGTGCCCGGTTGATGATCTCGCATGTAGAAAAGCAGCGTTACGATAACGAAATGGAAATTGCGGCCCGTGTCCAGAAAGGACTGCTGCCAGCCAAGATTCCCGAAGTTCCCGGCTATGAATTCTTCGTGTCATACGAAGCGGCACGGGCTGTCGGCGGTGACTACTACGACCTGATCCAGACCGAGGATGATCTCGTCTGGTTTGCATTGGGGGATGTGGCCGGTAAGGGTGTCCCGGCTTCGCTGGTGATGTCCCGCGTTTGTAGTGCGGTGCGCAGCACTGTGGAGTTTGTGCCAGATGTTGCCGATGCGGTACACCGCGTAAATCATCATATTGATGAGGCAGCCCACGATGGTCGCTTTATCACGTTTATTCTGGGGCAAATCAGGCTCAGCCGGGATCTGGTGACCTTCGTCAACGCAGGACATTTGGAGCCACTGTTGCTGCAGGCTGATGGGACTCTTCGCGAATTATCAGCCGATCAGCCAAGTATTCCACTGGGTGTGATGGATGACTACGAATACGAGGCTTTGACCCATGTGCTGCAACCGGGAGAACAATTGATTCTGTATACCGACGGTGTCACAGAAGCGATGAATGAGGATCGAGAGCTCTTCGGAATCGAACGTCTCAAGTCTGCGATACTGGAGCCGGCAGCGGGTCCCGCTGAGCGAGGCCCCCAGATTCTACAGGCCGTGAAACAGTTTGTCGGTCAACACGAACAGTATGACGATCTCACGCTGGTAATCATCGGTAAGTCTGCCGCGCAATAAAAAAGGTGGGAAGCGAATAAATCGCATCCCACCTGCAGGTTTGACCTTATATGATTTGTGATCAGAGCGAAATATCTGTTGGCTCGGCAACCTTGCGATAGCCCATGCTGTGGAGGACTTCCAGTACTTCACTCCAGGTGGGGAACTGCCGACCACTGCGTCGTTTGTAATCATCCATGGCTTTCATGAAATCGATTTCCTGTTCGCTGTAATCGCGTTCGCAGGTGGTTGGGTCGATCTGGCGGCGACGCTCGATTTTCCGCTGATCCACAACGCCATGCTTCTCATGAATGGTACCTTTGCTGCCGGAAGCTCTACGATTAACACGACGACGGTCAACAACCAGTTCAGAGGGGGGATCAAGTTGATTTACCATATTCAATTTCAGCTTTCTTTGAGGGAGTTTAATTACCTGAGGCTTTCACATATACACCAGTGTTGAGAACCAAGTCCGATACAAAAGGACTCCCAGTCATTCTCACACAATCCGTTCATATGCTTTGGGGAAGAATTTCTCCACGATTCCGAAATAGTTCTGGCCCGAGTCGGAAAGTGGAGCTAACTTACTCAATTATTCCCACCAAAATCCGGATTGGGAGATTTGTTTAAAATAATTAACACCGATAAGCATGATCGACCGTGCCGATTGAGTAGTCATCCCGATTATGAGGATTATCGGGCGGCTCCTGTCGTGCTTTGTTCAGAATTGTGTACAGAGTTGAGATTGCTCACCGTGTCGGTGAGAGTGATCCCAGACCGATGACGATCCGGACCTGTGTTTTCTGCAGTCCTGCCGCCAGAAAGACTCCATCAAATGACTCCAGCAGGCTTTTGAGCCCTGCCAGCTTGCTTTTTCCCTTGGCTAGATCACTGTCCTGCTGTCTTGAGAGCTGTTCTGCCAGAAAATCGGAATTCTGTTCGATGAAAGTGCGAATCGAAGAAATGTTCAGGAAGCAAAGCTGTTTCTCTTCCTGGAAAAAAGTCTCCTTCCAGGATTGAAACAGGGGCAGCGCTGCAAGACTGTCCTCGGACTTCAAGGTGAAAAACTCACGAACGAGATCCGGGGAACTGGCCAGGACCAGCTGTTGATCACTGATGCCATAAGCGGGCTGGTAAGGCCCCAGGTGGTCGATCCAGCGTAGATGATATAAATCATGATCTTCCACCTTGAGGATCGCTGGTTTATCCTTATGCTTCGCATCCGTATTGTGCTGAACAAGCACGCTGTTCATCAGGAAGTGGGCTACATTTTCGAGAGCCAGATGATAACTGGATTTTTCTGATGAGGATGATGCATTCTCAGGAGGAGAGAGTTGCATGGCGATCAGACCGTCGAATGAGATCGCATCGAAGGACAGTTGCTGGCGGGGAACCGAATAAAACAGGACGTTAGGTCCCAGGGCACTGGCAATATCGGTGATCGGATCCAGCCCACCCAGCAGGCCAACACTGGCCGCATGAATTTTTTTCCACTTTTCCGGGTGTTTCTGTGCATAGAAATCGACAAACTTTTGCGTCAACAACTGTAGATTCAGCTGGCCAGCCATCACCGCCAGGGCCTTCTGTGGAATCAGCGTATAGGGATCCGGAGTGCTGGCTGAAGTCTGCAGAATATTGAGCAGCGGCAGATCAATCACTTCGGAATTGAATAGAATCACTGTCTCCAGGGCAAGAGTATTTTTTAGATGCAGACCTGCGATCAGTGCACCGGTTTTCTGCCACCAGTTGACAATTCCCTGTTCGACTTCATTGCGCGGAGGTTTGATAAATTCATCCCAGGCCCGTGGGTTCAGGAAGGCGGAACCTGTGACATCATCGGCGAGCACTGCACGCGCTCGCTGGTACATCTTATGATTGTAGAGGCAGTTCTGCTCCTTAAGAGGTTTCCCTTCCTGCAAAGCGGCAAAGAGTGCGACGCTGGAGTGGAGCAGGTTCTCATTTTCAGAGAGAATCAGAGTTTGTTGCAGAAACGTATAATGGATCCCAGGAGAAGCCTTCTCGGCATCCGCCGTCTGTTGGCTGGCAGTAAAGCAGGGGATATCAAGATGAGTTGATTCCGTCACTCTAACGCCTGTCTTTTGAAACCAGTCTGCGAACAGAGCACGGGTTGCAGCAGGATCCTTAACATCGGTTAGTAGCAAAATGGATGGATTCTGATCCGGGCCATTATTAAATACTGCCAGGCCAACCGATTCTCCGAACAGATCCCGAAGCAGGGGAAGTAACGGGCGTTGAGTTAATGTTTCCAGCTGAGTGAGGCCCTGTTTAAGGTTTTTCACATCCTGGCTGCGAAGCCAGTGCTGGAAGACATCTGTCTCACGAAAGCGTGATGCGAGCTGGGAATGCAGGAACTGCTTTATATGTTGGTCCAACTGTGTGGCTTCAAGATACAGCCCTGCTTTCTGATCGACGAGTTGACTGAGCGGCCGGGAGGCGAAAGCGGTATGGGCGGAAAGACAACAGAGTAGACTCAGGAGGAGGGCTGGCACGAACCGAAGTGTGGTCAAGCGTCTGCAATTGACGGATGGATTTGGTTTCATGGACTGTATTCCTGATGAGACTCTGCGCGAGTTGAAAAGTATCAGATTTTCGTTGATGACTCGGGGACCGAATGAATAATAAAGTTCCAGGCGTGATTGAACTGATCTTTAATGGGTTGCATTTCTGAATTGATATCATCAACCCAGTTCGGTTCAGAAGGAAGTGTATCTACAGACTGCGGGGCCGACCGTGAAACCGGGACCAGGGTGACTGCCTCCGACATCGCTCCGGCTGTACTTTGGGCAAGTCCCCACGAAGCAGCGCCTGCATTTTTCAGCAGCTGATTCAGATCATGTGGAGCAGCGGGCTGTTTAGCTGCAGGCTCGGGAGTCGGTGGGCTGGCAGCTACCGGGAGGCCGGTTTCCTTTTCTGATCGATTGGTGAAAAACGGAATCACAATCGCCAATAGCAAACCGGCGGCCACCAGACTGGTCCAGATCCAGGGAGTGGAAAGACGATGAGGGCGGGCAATTATATCTGTGGTCACAGATGGCAGGGCGCCATTACCCGATATGTCAGTCAACTGGGTCAGCACCGCATCAACCAGGTCAATCTCAGGCATGGTCTGTTCCCATGCGGGGAGTGCCTGTTCCAGGATGAGAAAATCTTCCCAGAGCCGCTGATGATCCGGGGAAAGTGCGGACTGTTTTTCCAGCTGGGAACGTTGATCGAAGCACTGCGATTCGATCATGGATTCCAGTTTCGATTGATATTCAACGAGATTCATGTCTGACCTCTGGTACAATTCCACGTTGTCTTAAGGTAGATGCCAGTTCCTGACGGGATCGATGCAGCCAGGTTTTAATCGTCCCTTCCGGACGTTCCAGCACTTCTCCAATCTCCTGACAACTCAATTTTTCCTGGTGAAACAGAATAAAGCAGGTGCGGTGATCTTCCCGCAGCTGACTGATGGCGTTTTGAAGTTCTTCACCCAGATCCTGCAGCTCTTCAGACGACTGACTGACGGCCAGTTCCGATGCAAATTCCGCAGGGACAGGTCGACGGGACCGTTGACTGAGGAACGTCCGACAACGATTGGCAGCGATCGTCAGTAACCAGGGCTTTAATGTCCTGGCAGGATCCCACTGATGCAGACTGCGAAAGGCGCGGACGAAGACTTCCTGAGCGACATCCTCCGCGTCCTGACGATGCCCCAGCATCCGATAGCACAAACCAAAGATGGAACTCTGGAACCGTGCTACGAACGCGCGCATCTCCGCTGTATTACCATCCAGGCAACTTTGGACTAGTGCCGCATCTTCTTCGTTCACGGAAAAATCCCGTTTCGGCTTGCACAACGACAGAATTCTGAATCAGAACTTCATTCGATTTCACTAACTATACCAGTTTTCTACTGCGGGAGTTTCAGAGGAGGCTAAAAATTCGGTCCTGTTTTCGTCAGAAGACCAGGCTAAGCAAATAGAAATTCAGAATGCTAATGGGGTTGGGTACATGTGAATACATGTGGTGTGCCTCTGATTATTAATGTGCTGCTATTCTAGATTTATCGATCTGATTAACCTGATTTTGTTCAGATAGTCGAATGTGCGGGTTCGTGTGAGGTCTAAATCCCTATCTGAGAAACCTTTAAATCTGAAAGTTGACAACCTTCGATAAGCATCCGAAACTTATTATATTACATTTAATAATTGTCTCTAAATTAACTGTTTATTATTAAATGTGTTGTTTTTATTAACCTGTATTTTAAGGACGTTCAAAATGAAGCACTTGAGAACCTTCACTGGAAAACGTGGTTTCACGTTGATTGAGTTACTGGTGGTCATCGCGATTATTGCCATTCTGATTGCACTGTTGTTACCAGCCGTGCAGCAGGCGCGTGAAGCAGCCCGGCGGAGTACATGTAAAAACAATGTGAAGCAGATCAGCCTGGCACTGCATAATTATGAGAGCGCTCATCGGGTCTTTCCTTATGCTCATCGTGGTGGAAACGGCTGGTACCCCCAGGCCTGTCATCAGCGAGATACCTGGTTTCATCGTCTTCTCCCTTACGTAGATCAGGCCCCGATGTATAATCAGTACGAAGGGGATTGTGCGAATCTGTCAGCCAGTGTCAGTAATCATGTGCATAACATTTCGAGCAGTCAGACTTTTGTGAGAACTGCTTTGCCGGCCTTCATGTGCCCTTCGGATATTGGGCCTGCGTTTGCCGAAAATTCAGGCGTTCGTTGGGCTGGAAGTTACATGGCCTGCATCGGCTGGGCAAATAATCGATCTACTGGATCGGATAATGGGATGTTTGGTTACGAGACCAAAACGAAGATTCGCGATGTGACCGATGGTACTTCGAATACGATGATGCTGAGCGAGGGAGTGCAGCGTGTTGCAGTACCCAGCGGTTTTTCCTGGGGATGCCCGGGCTGCTACTGGATTGGTGGGGCACATGGAGAAGTGACTTTCACTGCGTATGAAACCCCCAATACCAAGGTTCCCGATCAGAACTATCTCTGCAAGTCAACCACGGATGTGAATGCTCCATGTGTAACGAACCAGTCGAGCCGCTGGAACTATGCACGTAGTCAACACGTGGGGGGAGTGCACGTCGGAATGGCTGACGGAGCAGTTCGCTTTGTCTCAAACAATATTGATCTGGGGACTTTCCGAGCGCTGGCTACCCGTTCTGGCGATGAAGTCATTGGAGAATTTTAAACGTTTCAAGTCAAAATGAAATCTGCCCGTCCCGACACAGGTTGTGTGGTGCGGGCAGAACTTACAGGAATGAGTCAATGAAAACAGTTGCGTATTATCTGATGTTGGCCTGCACTGCAGGTGTGCTTGCTGGATGTGGCGGTGGTGAGTCAGGACCGACTAATTATCCTGTCTCTGGTAAAGTAACCGTGGATGGTGAACCTCTGGCAGAAGGGGATATTATTTTCCGCGATGCAGAGGGGAAAGCGACCAGTGGTGCCGGCAAGATTGAAGAAGGGGCATTCTCTTTTGAAACCGTTGCGGGTAAAAAAGCTGTTGTGATTACCGCGACACGCGAGATTCCCGGTAAGACCGTCGCTGGTGGCGCTCCCGGGGAGCCGGCAGTACCTGCCGTAGAGCAGTATCTGCCTGCGGAGTATAATGAGAAGACCACACTGGAAGCTGAAGTCAGCGAGTCGGGACCAAATGAATTTACTTTCGAATTGAAGACTAAAGCAGAGTAATCTCTCCTGTCATAATAGGGCCAAGTGTCAATTCTGTCTGAGCTTTAGTTGAACGTAAAAAAAGCCGCACCTGCCTGGTGTGGCTTTTTTATTGATACTGGCTCAGAGCGAATCTGATTCGGGAGATCAGTTATTTCTGAATGCATTCCCGAGCGAGGATGCGAGCCTGCTTGAAAGCATGTTTGATGGTATAGGCTCGCGCCTCGACCTGCTCTTCGGTATAATATTTACCGTGATCACTGGCAGGGAGTCCTGCAAGTGACAGGGTCAACGGCAGTAGATCCAGAAATTCACGATAACGACGCTGGATATCATTGCTGGCACTGGCTGAGTCATTCACTGAAAGTGTCTCCCTTTGGATTTCGTCCTGGTTCGCATAGTCTTATAAACCTGCTTGATGATTATGATTTTCCCAAACAGGAATCATAAAAGCAATGGGCAGCTTGCAGAATGGCGTATTCTCAAGCGGAAACTAAGGCCACTATACCTATAAAAAAATAGAGATGAGAACTGGAACTCAGTATCTCATCTCTGTTTTGTATGTATTCTGGCTAAAACTCAGAGCATTCTACTCTTTGTTTTTCAGTCCAGTTTCCTCAGGTTTGGGCAGAGTCACTGGAGGGAGATCAGGAACTCCTGACCGACCTTGTTCTCCCTGTTGCTCCTGGGGCTGTTGAGGCGGTTGCTGTGGGTAACCCTGAGGAGGCATCTGGTATTGTTGCGGGTACGCCGGCATGGGTTGTTGAGGATACCCCTGCTGCGGATAATACTGAGGTGGCATGGGATACGGATAAGGCATCTGCTGGGGTGGATAGCCGTAAGGTTGCTGTGGGTAACCCTGCTGCTGAGCAGCCTGGTCATAGGCCTGTTGTGCCTGTTGCTGTTGCTCTGCAGTCAGAATCTGGGTATCCCCTTCATAGACCCCGGGAGCCTCTGGTGCGTCGTCCGCAGGTGCTGGTTCACTTTCTACAGACTCAGCTTTCGTCTCTTCGGTTTCCTCTTTGTGGACGGGAATATCAAAGACCGTATCGGAGCCGGTGAGGATATCACTTCCCGGAGCTGCTCCTGCTGGAGCCTCTTTCGCATCCGGACTGTGTGAGATTACAATTTCAAAGTCCAGTTTGCCTACCTGGATTTTATCTCCATGCGACAGTTGAACTTCACCTTTGATGCGTTTGCCGTTGACCAGTGTCCCGTTGGTGCTGCCGAAATCTCGCAAGCGTACGCTGTATTCATCGACCGTAAAGACGCAATGGTGACGACTGACCATATCACTGTTAGGTCGTAAATGGCAATCTTCTTCACGCCCAATGAGGAATTTTTTACCCTTAATGGGAATCTGTTTGCCATCATGGCGACCGCCAATGACTTTCAGAGAAAGCTGTAACATAAATCATTCACTCCGTGGGTGCCCGCAGAACGTGTTAATGTTCTGGATTGTGGAATGGCGATAACACGCACCATTCTAACTCAGGTGACTTGTTTTCATTTTGACAGAAGAAAGGAGACAGGAATCGAAAATGAACAAGAAACAGAAATGAGTGAAAAACTTCTCGTCAATAAATGGAAGGAGCAAATAACAATGCCCTTTTGGCCCGCATTGTGTGGTTTGTCTCACTTCATCGTAAGCAAAGATCCACTACTTCTTTCCGTAACACACAATTTTTAAACTGCTGGAAGAAAATAAAATAAGAGCTTTATATATGTAACGCTATCAGGGATTTGACGGTATGTCAACAAGTATCAATCCTGCATCCAACACGTAAATAATTTATTAATAACGTATCGATTTTGCTTGATTTTAGTAACTGCTGAATTCTCAACCTCTAAACCTGTTTTTTCCGGCTGGTCCAGCTGTCTTGTGAATATTTTTCTTTTTCCAGTGTACGGGCTCGCAGGGATTCTTCGTCAGTCAGGTTTCCAGACTGGAGCGGTAATTTTAATGCTGTAGAAATTGCCTGTGAGAAGTCTATGGTGAGCGCATTGAGCAATTTTTCACTATAGCGACCGGGTTGCTCAACCAGATTCAACAGTCCCGGAAATTCAGGAGCGTACTCTGAAGTCAACAGGAGCAGGCTGCCATGCTGAACGATGGCCCCGCGCCGTCGTCGCTGTGCACTCCCCAGTATTTTCTGACCCTGGTAGACCAGATCCCTTTCATCTCCACGTCCAAAACAGAGAAAGGGTTCTGAGGCGGAACGGAAGGAAACTCCCCGGAATTCTACATTCAGACCGTGTGCCGCCAGTACGTCGATCAGAGGCTGGTGGATGGCGACATATAGCTCTGGTGGTGACTTCGCAAGAGGGTGATTGGCGGGTACTGTAAATGAGTAGGTAAGCTCATGGTGATGTAAAATCGCACCCCCGCCTGAAAGACGACGGACACGGGGTAGTCCTTCCCAGGGCCCCTGTTGGGCGTCGCCGTCATTCTGCTGAAAGTAACCCAGAGAGATCGTTGCCTGATCCCAGCGGTACCAGCGGAGCGAACAGACTTGATCTGACACGGCTGATTCCAGCAGGGATTCATCCACAGCCATATTCCAGCTTCCCGGCTGGGGAGCTGGTTCATTCAGCAGTCGACAGTGATCTGGAAGATGAGAAGCTGTCATGCCGGGAAGCAGTTCATATCAGGAATTCAACAAGCGGGTCGTTTTGTTATTCAGACTCGCAGCATTGGAGGATCGGATTACGCGCCGCTACCACTTCGTCTGGTCGACTTACGTCTGTAGAGTGCGGAGCCTGATGTAGGAACTCGGGATCTTCCTGGAGGATTTTAACAATCGTCTCAGCGAAGGCATCCAGAGTCTCTTTGGATTCCGTTTCGGTCGGCTCAACCATGATGGCTTCCGGCACTACCAGTGGGAAGTAGACTGTGGGGGCATGGAATCCAAAATCGAGCAGCCGCTTAGCGATATCCATGGCTGTGATACCGTTGGCTGCTTTGCTCTTGGACGCGGAGGCCACGAACTCATGCATACACAGATCGCCATTGGGAACAGGCAGCACGTCTTTGAGCAGGGCCTTGAGGTAGTTCGCATTCAAGACCGCATTTTCAGAAACCGCTTTTAACCCTGCTGCACCCAGTGTGCGCAGATAGCAGTAGCCCCGTACCAGGATCCCGATGTTGCCGCAGAAGGAGCGAACACGGCCGATTGATTTGGATGGTGTTACAAGCTGGTATGCTTCCCCTTCCTCAGCGGAAGCATCATGGCCGATGACGGGGCCGGGCAGGAAGTCAGCCAGGAAATCACGAACGGCGATCGGGCCGGAACCCGGTCCACCTGCTCCGTGAGGGCCGGTAAATGTTTTGTGCACATTGAAGTGCATCATATCGCCGCCGAAGTCTCCCGGACGGGTATAGCCCAGGATCGCGTTCATGTTGGCGCCATCAATGTAGACCAGGCCGCCTACGTCGTGAACCATCTGAGCGATCTGTTTAATGTCTTTCTCGAACAGTCCCAGTGTGTTGGGGTTGGTGACCATGAAAACGGCGGTCTGATCATCCAGATGCGATTTCAGATCTTCCAGGTCGACCAGTCCCTCTTTACTACTGGCCAGCTGGACGCAGTCAAAGCCTGCGATTGCGGCACTGGCCGGGTTGGTGCCGTGAGCACTGTTGGGGAACAGAACCTTGGTCCGTTTCTCCCCTTTGTCCTCAAAGTAGGCTTTTGCTGTCAGCAGGGCAGTGAATTCTCCCTGGGCACCAGCGGCTGGCTGCAGGGAAACCGCAGGTAGTCCTGAGATTTCAGCCAGCATTTCCTGCATCTCATAAAGCAGACCGAGCATGCCCTGCAGGTCAGCCTGATTCTGGTAGGGATGCAGGTCGACGATACCGGGCAGACTGGAAAGTCGTTCATGGCGCTTGGGGTTGTATTTCATCGTACAACTGCCCAGCGGATAAAAGTGAGTGTCCACACACATGTTTAAGGTGGAGAGATTGACAAAGTGCCGAATCACATCAGATTCGGTGACTTCAGGTAACCCTGTGGGTTCGGTGGCCAGCGCCTGCGCGGGGATCAGCTCCTCAAGCGGTTTGACTGGAACATCTGCAGCAGGAAACTGTGCACCGCGACGTCCGGGCTGAGAGAGAGCAAATAAAGATTGAGTGGCCAGTTTGTTTCGCATGGTAGTAGTTATCGCTTCGAAATATTTGACGATTGAAACGGTGAACGGGGAGTCGAGCGTCGCGTTTATGCCTTGAGTGCGGTCACCAGGCGGTCGATTTCTTCCCGGGTGCGCTGTTCTGTGATCGCTACCAGTACGGCTGTCTGATAGCTTTCTGGATTATTTTCAAAGGTAAAGCGGGAAAGCTCCGGTCCCAGATCGAAGCCTGCCTGACGAGCTTTTCGCAGCAGATAGTCAGCTCCTTCGGAACAGCTGACGGCAAACTCTTTGAAGAAAGGACGCTCTGGGAAGAGCAGTTCAATGCCTTCAACACTTGTGAGTTGGTCTGCTGCGTAGTGAGCTTTCTGGCAGGAAAGTTCAGCGACTTCCCGGATTCCCTGTTTGCCCAGCAGGGAAAGATAGACGGCAGCCCGGATTGCAATCAGCCCCTGGTTACTGCAGATGTTACTGGTTGCTTTGTCGCGACGAATATGCTGCTCGCGTGCCTGGAGATTTAAAACATAGCAGCGTTTACCGTTACGGTCGACCGTCTGGCCGATCAGGCGACCAGGCATGCGGCGGACGAATTTCTCACTGCAGGAGAACAGGCCCAGATAGGGGCCACCAAATTGCAGAGGGGTGCCCAGTGACTGACCTTCGGCAATCGCGATATCGGTTCCATAGTCGCCAGGACGACTCAGGATTCCAAGGCTGATTGGATCGTAGGAGACTACAGAGAGTGCTCCGTAGCGATGTGCAATTTCGGTCAGCTCAGCAGCTTCTTCCAGAGTACCGAAGAAGTTGGGATGTTGAATGACCAGGCAAGCGGTCTGATCATCCATGGCTGCGTCGACGTCGGCAGGATCGACAGAACCGTCTTTGCAGGGAACGATCACCACTTCGCAGTTGAGGTGTTTCAGATAGGTTTCCACGACCTGTCGATATTCCGGGTGCAATGATCCAAGCAGGACAACCCGATTGTGTCGATTCGTGACCCGCATCGCCATGAAGGCGGCTTCACTGACACAGGTTCCCCCCTCATACAGGCTCGCATTGGAAACATCCATGCCGGTGAGCTGGCAGATGAGAGACTGGAATTCGAAGAAGGTCTGCAGGCTTCCCTGACTGGCTTCCGCCTGATAAGGTGTGTAAGCGGTGTAAAATTCACCCCGACGGGCAATTTCATCGACGGCCGCCGGCACAAAATGGTCATAGGCTCCACCGCCCAGCATGCAGACGCGGTCTCCGGGACCGACATTCTGACTGGCCAGATTAGAGAAATGCTTCTGCAGTTCCATTTCTGTCAGAGCAGGGGGGAGATCCAGAGGGCGATCCAGTCGCAGGTCTGAGGGAATGGTCGCGAACAGGGCTTCCAGTGAGTCGACGCCGATAGTCTGCAGCATCTGTTGCTGCTGTTCTGGTGTGTTGAAGAGATAAGACACGGTTCACTCAATCATAAATGTAGAGGGTGACGATGGCTGAAGCTTCAGCCCGAGGGTTTATAGTAGCGCTAAATATATTGGTAATGTGTTTTTTCCATTTTGCCACGAAATCATGATCCGACAGGCAGGCTGTCTATTTCAGCCTGCCGCAGTGGAATACAGGAAGTTCGTCGGTGGCAGAGCAACTCTCAGTGCGCTTCAGATTCGCAGAATTTTTTGTATTCGTCTGCGTCCATGAATTGTTCGAGCTCAGCCGGGTTGGACATTTTGATTTTAGTAATCCAACCGGTGCCAAACGGATCGTCAGAAAGCGGAGCCTGATCATCAACCAGTGATTCGTTGACTTCTGCAATTTCTCCACTGACGGGTGAGTAGAGGTCACTGACTGCTTTGACGCTCTCGACTTCGCCGAAAACTTTTCCCGCTTCGCAGGTTGAGCCGACTGCAGGCAGGTCAATATAGACCAGGTCGGTTAACTGATTGACGGCGAAATCCGTGATTCCTACTGTTGCCAGTTCGCCTTCAACGCCGACCCATTCGTGAGTTTTAGTAAATTTTAAATTGGCCTGATCCATGATCGTAAAACCCTCTGTGTAAGTTCTTTTTCCCAGAGATTGAACAGCGGAAATCTGGAAAAAAGAGGTCAAAAAATCCCTGATATCTCTCTGTTGACGATACAGAGATTTGATCCATTTGAAAAGGATTCAGTGAGGGAAATTCTATGACTACTGAGGACTATCTTGCTGAGGCCGCGGAAGAGTTTCACAGGTGAAACCTGCTGCAGGATGGTGATTTCCGAAGGTCGTATGGACACTGGCGATGGGCGCAAGCAGAGCCTGTAAAAACCCTGTCGCTGCGCTGCCTAGGCTTCTTCGTGAGGGTGCATGGTTTCTTCTTCGACCTTGTGGAGTTTTTCCAGTCGACGTGCGTGCCGGCCCCCTTCAAATTCTTCCTTGAGCCAGATTTCTACCATGCGATTGACGAGTCGGTCTCCCAGCAGGTCGGCTGAAAGGCAAAGAACATTAGAATCGTTATGCAGGCGGCTCATTTGAGCAGTGATGTCGTCGTGGCACGGTGTTGCCCGGACTCCCGGAAATTTGTTGGCTACGATGCACATGCCCATGCCGGTACCACAGATCAGAATTCCCCGATCTATGGACTTGTCGCCGATGGCTTTTGCCACTTTCACTGCATAGTCAGGGTAGTCGACGCACTCTCCATCTTCCGGGCCGTAATCGTAAGCGACATGCCCCAACTGGTTAAGGAGTGTGAGGATTTTGGCTTTGGTGGAGAATCCCCGGTGATCGCTGGCAACTGCAATTTTCATCGAAACTCTTTGATATTTGGATGATCAAAAAAAGAGAGCCCTCTGCACAGGTTCCATACAGCACCAATCGGATTATGGCAGGCTGATGAGCTCAGGACGCCTGGCTAACAGAATCGCTGGCCAGACTGAGACTCTATTCACCGTGCGTGAAATGAGCTCGCGGGTGCAGAGTTAACAGTATCTTCATAAAGGTAAGGTTAATGATTACTAATCTATTATAGCAAGCGAGTACCTGCTGATGTTAGGTATATTTTATCGTAAAAACGAGAACTCAGGCGGGGGGGAATTCAGTTCGCTCAATTTTCACTCAGGGAGATGGAGTTGAGTGACAATCGTCTTTAAACAGTTCTCTATTTCTTGTTTACAGTCTACGTAGCACTGATAGCCTCCACCGATCGGGTCCGAGATATCTTTCCCATTGGGCGAGAGTAATCTGACGGTTTCTGCCAGGTCGGGGCGTTCCGCGAGAATCGCGGATCGATGTCCTTGTGTCATCGTATAAAGATGATCGGACTGGTCAAGTAGGCGTTCGGTCAGTGGTTGACTTTCATGAGCCTGAATATCAATGCCCTGTTCAGCCAGAATCGAGACGCCTTCGGGGCTGGGAGGGGCTCCCATTGCAGCTGCGAGTCCCGCTGAGGCGACAATATAGCCACGGTCCGACAGTTCATCTTCCTGACAGCCCAGTTTATCAGAGAGCAGTTTTCGGAACAGGCCTTCAGCCATCGGACTGCGGCAGGTGTTTCCTGTGCAGACAAACAGGTAAATTTCACTGGAAAGTCGTTTCAGTGTTGTATCTGTGACGACGCCCGGTTGGAGAATGCTCCATTGGTTATCCTTGATTGAGACCAGGGTAGACTGATCTCCGAAGCGGGATGGGCCATCATCAATAACCAGGGCGATCTGGTCTCCGAACGCCTCCGTCACGGCGTCTGCTGTCTGAAAACGAGCGTCTTCATTCAGTAGAACCAGTGGTGAAGGAGAGAGCCGCATGGTCTGAAAAATAATCTCATGTGCCGGGGCACGCAGTCGGATACGCTCTGCAGGGCAGATCTGCTGCTGAACTTCGGCGGGCAGCTCAGAGAACAGTGTGTCAGGGCCGGGGCGATCGAGTTCCAGTACGATCGGGCCGGGCCAGCAGCGTTTTGAGAGTTTGCGGGCAATCGGAGGCATTTCCGGGAGATAATCCTGTGCTTCATCAAAATCTTTGACACAGAGCACCAGCGGATCTTCATTTCCGGCAAGATGTTTAAGTTTTTGCATGACATCCGGACTCAAAGCCTGTCCTGCAATCACATAAGCGGTTGCCGTTGGAAATGCAACTAATTCGCCTTTAGCCAGGTACTGGACTGCCAGATGGATCACATCACGGATATCGTCAGTCTGTTTTAAATTGATCCGTTCGGTCATTGAACAATTTAAGCCTTAGATTTTCTGCAGAAATTGTTTTGCGGCGCAATTCAACGGTCAAAAAAAGTAAGATTTTCGATCCCGCGACGAATCACGATTCAGGTCTAACTGCTTAGGAAATACTGATTTGAATCTGTCCCAATGCTCTTGATCATAACCGGCGCAATTCGATTGATCAAGCTGCTGGAATAATTGACTCTCTTAAGGTATTATCATTAGGAAGTTTATAACGCTTGCGTAAAAAGTGTTCTTACGTGATTTTTAAGAAATCAGGAATACCTGACGCGTTAACCAGGGCCCCTTGTTAGGATGGGGGACTGTTTCAGTCCTGCATCTGCTCTAAACAGCATTCCTTCCGGTTTCACAAGCACAGTGCACTATGGCTCCATTAAGTTCTCCCCAAAAAAATAATCCAAAGCGGCAACGCCTCAAACAATCGATTCGCTCACTGATCGAATTTCGTGGTGCTTCTGAATTGGACCAAAACCAGTTTCAGTCGACCGCTCGGAAATTATATGACGGTCCGGCAGGAGCAGTGCTCTATCTGGCCAGTAAGCTGTCACTGCATGATCCCCTGGTAGGGAGGATTCTCAAAACTCGTCGTTTCGATGTGACCGAGTTTCGGAATATCCTGGATATCGGCGCTGGAGCCGGACAGATTCTGGGACATCTGCTGCGGGAAACGCATCCCGAAGCAAGATTAGTCGCCTGCGATCTATCACACCAGATGCTGAAACGGGCGCGAACTCGTATGGGGAGTCCACGTCCGGATTATCTTTCAGCAGATTTGACCTGTCTGCCATTTCAGGATGAATCTTTTGATTGCGTTACCTGTGGCTGGGTGCTGGAATACTTGACGGATCCCCGTCATGGCCTGTCAGAAATTCACCGTGTTCTGCAGCCCGGTGGTAGCCTGTTTCTGATGGCGACTGAAGATCGTCTGTCCGGAATGCTCAACAGTGCAACCTGGAAGTGCAAAACCTATAATCGGATTGAACTCCAGCAGGCCTTCGAAGAGACAGGGCTGCCCTGGAAAGAGCAGCACTGGTTTACACCGATCCATCAGTTCCTGAAGCTGGGCGGAATTATTGTCGAAGCGACTAAACCGCTGGAAGCTGCTGAAGATCTTACAGTAGATGCCGTTTCTACCACAACTCAGTCCTGATATCGGACCTGGCTCCAGTCTTTTGCCAGTTCACAGAGTGTTTTTAACGTCTCTGGATTGGCGCTGCAGGCCGTGATACCGGGCAGACGCAGCATGTCTGCCCGATCGTCGAGCCAGTGCTCGTGAAAGTTAACCGGCTCGCCATTGTGTACCCAGACCGCATCGCCACCCAGGATGCGGGCGATGTGCAGTGAGACGGGAAAGTCGTAGACATTCGGAGTGTGGATCAGCGAACCGCCAAAGGCTCCAGTTGCCAGGTGGTCATAGATACTGCCTGGCATTTCATCCGGTGGGACTCCTTCCAGTCCGGTTTCCGTCACCAGTCGGGCGTTCGATGTGTCTTTATCCTGGAAGCCGATCAGGTAGATGCGTGGTGAATCGGGGCGTGTCTGAGGATCAATGGCAGGCATCGCATCCAGCACTTCCCGGGCGGGACGGCTCAGGTCATCTGGACCACAAATCACTTTTTTGTGTACTGCTTCTACCCAGGTGCCCTGTTCTGCGGTTTCCGGAATATAAACCAGCGAATAATGGACCGTTTCACTATCGCGCAGATGAACCATGACACAGTAACCGTTGGCTGTTTTATCACGATACTGTTTAGTGCCATCAATCGGATCGATCGAGAGTACGTAGGGAGAGTCCTCTGAGAAGCGATCCAGGTCGCCGGTTTTCTCTTCAGCTTCGATGCGACACTCACGAAAAATCGGATCGCGATCCCGTAAAGCAGCGACAATCAATTCCTGCAATGTCAGATCAGCCAGAGTCAGGGCGTCAGTGAGGGCACTGCCCGATGATTTATTCTCGACAGCGATATTGAAATTTCGCAGGCGTTTCGCGATCGCACCGGACCAGCGGAGGATTTCGGGAAGATGGGCCTGTAATGCGTCGAGTAGAGAATTGAGTTCCATGGTTTTGAATCTTTATTGTTAGCTGTGATAGAGATGAAATCGTAAATCAGGTCTGGCTGGCACCTGCATTGTTTCGTTTCTGTTCCAGATATTCAATCACCAGTGCAGCCACATTCACATTTGTGGCAGATTGCAGTCCTCTCCAGCCTGGTACCGCATTGACTTCGAGCAGGTAACGGTTCTCAGGTGCATCGACGGGAGTCAACAGATCAACGCCCGCAAATTCGGCCTGGGTCAGTTCGCAGGCCCGCAACGCCAGTTGAACTTCAGACTCAGTCGGCAAGTAAGCTTCCGCTCGTCCCTGGCGGGAAATGTTGGTTCGAAAATCAGTCTGATTATGTCTGCGGATTGCTCCAACGACGGAACCATTGAGAATCAGAATTCGCAGGTCGTAGCCCGGGTGAGAAATGTAACGCTGCAGATAGATGACAGCCTGCGTGCGTTCGAGCGTGCGGAATGAGCGGTAAGCAAGATCGGGATCGCTGACCCGGAAGATGCCACGTCCTTCAGAACCAAACAGCGGTTTGACAACGACGTCTCCCCCCAGATCTTCGAACCGCTGCATTGCCGCTGCTGAGGATTCACAGACGGCGGTCGCAGGAACAGGCAGTCCCGCTGCCGATAGGCGGGAAGTTGTCAGATATTTATCGACTGCGCACTCTATGGCTCGGGGAGTGTTGAATACGGTTACGCCTGCCTGTTCCAGCCGCCCCAGCAAATCCATGCGAAAGATAACCTGTTCCAGCGAGCCGGGAGGCATCGTGCGAATGACCAGGGCGTCAAACCGATTGAGATCAATCTGACACTCATCTGCGTCATAGCTGTTGAACTGCTCTGCAGAAAGACCAGGGAGCCAGGCTGCGAGATCGTGGAATTCGAGTGTGCAGGACAAATGCCCGCGAGCTTCCGCAGCCTGCTGAAGCTCATGGCAGTACCAGCTTCCCTGATTTCCCAGAATGGCAATCCGCACGAAACTTGTTCCTGGCTAAACGGGATCGGAAACAGGTAGCTGTATCAGAGTCCGAAGCTCTGCTTGAGCAAATCGGGATTCATCTCGCCAAACCGAAAGACATTACCGGTCTCCAGGTTCTGCAACGTGACAACGGCAGGACTGAAGAAACTCGGGTCGATTTCATAAAAGTCATGGTTGGCTTCAGCGAAGACATCCAGAAACGGTTTGCCATAACAGGCTGCCGAACAGGAGGGGAGCGAAGGGCCAATCTCCTGCAGCGACTCGTCGTCGCCGACCACCCAGAGTGTGACGGCACTGCCATATAGAATCGCATCATTAGTACGTCCGATGCCCGTCAGGTGATCTTTGGCGACAGGAGCCAGTGGTGCAGTACCGAAGCTCGCCTGGACACGATGCACGTCAAACTTGCTTTCAAACAGTTTATGCATGGCCGTCTCTACCGAGCGGGCAATCACCTGAATGTTACCGGCGATGCTCGACGTGGGAGCAACCAGAAGCATGATGTTCTTCGGATCGACGCCCGTTGATTGTGCAATTTTTTCGACCACGTTGACGTCGGGCAGTGTATTGGATTCCAGCACACCGACCGTTTTCTCAGGCGACTCACCAAAGGCAAGAATCCGGTATAGATCTTCGACTTCGGCAGCAGCCCGCATCGGACCGGAGCCCATAGCGAAGAATTTACCTACATTAATTTTCCAGCCGGCATACTGACTCAGGAGACAGGATTCGACGGCATGATCAGTCTGCACCTGCAGGTAGGGGAGAGGCTGACCGTCGAGTTCACCAGAAACCAGTTTTACTTCGCCCAGGTCCGCCATACAGATCCTTGCCAGGAGCAGGCCCGCCTGTATTCCCGCCGGTGTCTCTATGCCGCAGTCAACGACAATAGCGCCGTTGTCCAGGGCATGCGGAAAGACTTTCAGTTCGCCGGACCTGGCCAGCAGCTGTTCTGTCAGCTGACACGCCCGTTCGTTTAAAACACCGCTCATGGTTTATTCAATTCATTCCACATTCAGGTTGGTATGGCAGGCACTCGGCAGAGTCGATTTTATCAGAGACAGCCGACTTCTTTCATAATTGTTTCGGTGCGCTCGATCAGTTCGGGAGTGCAGGCAGGGAACGGATGGAACAGTGTATCATTCTCAATGATGCCGCGGAGACGCAGTGCGGTTTTCATCGAGCCGATAATGTAGCCTACATTCATGGTTCCGTTGGGACAAACGAAGACTTCAAACAATCTGACGATGGCTTCCTGAAGACGAACCGCTTCCTGGTGATTGCCTGCAGCAGCAGCTTCATAGAGTTGTACGAACAGTTCAGGACCTATGTTTGCCAGACCGGGAACAGTGCCGTCAGCTCCTGCCATCATGACGGCATGGACCAGCATCTCCGCACCGGTGAAGAGCTTCATTCCGGGAGGCTTGCTGGCAACAAGTCGATGAAAGCCGACGGCATCGCCGCTGGAATCTTTGACTCCGATGATCGTGCCTTCTTTGCCAAGCGTCATGAGAGTGTCGAGTTCGATTTTTATTTTCGTCATGACAGGGATGTCATAAGCAAAGATCGGAATGTCGACTGCTTCCCGAATTGTGCGATAGTGGACGAGCATGTCTTTCTGGCTCGCCGGATAATAGAAGGGGGGGCAGACAACAACTGCATCCGCACCCTGTGCTTTGGCGACCTTGGCCTGTGCGATAATCTGTTCGGTTCCCGGGGCAATCACGCCCACCAGTAACGGGACGCTGCCATCCACCACTTTAACGGCGATTTCGGTGGCCTCTTCCCGATCTGGTTCACAGAGCAGGGGGCCTTCGCCTGAGGTGCCGAACAGAAACAGTCCATGCGCGCCCTGTTTCAGCATGAAACGGTAGACGGATTCTGCTGACGCTGCATCCAGCCTGCGTTCGGACGTCAGCGGTGTGATGACCGGAGGGAGCACTCCCTTCAGTTGAGTGGAAAGATCAATTGTCATGAGTTGTGTACCAAGAGTCTGTGTTGAACTAAACGGAACAGCGGTCCTGAGCAGGTTCGATTCTGAGCCCCTGTTATACCAAACTGGAAACCAGGATGCGATGATTCCAGGGGATTGACTCCCGGAATCAGACACACAGCCTGCTATGGGTCGCCACCGATGGCCTGTTATGACGGTCAGGCGGTTTTTCAGGACTGTAGTGGCTGATCGGAACAGGCAAGCAGACAAATTTCCAGAAGAGAAAGCGAGGCCGTTCGGGTTCCCTGAAAATCTTGATTGCCGGCTCAAGAAAAAACTGGAGAGTGCCCGGACGGGCTCGGTATAATTCAGCTGCTATGAGAAACGAACACGCAACGACAATCTGTCTGGAACATCAGTCTGCTGAGACGCAAGCGACTCCCCATGGGACGTTCTGCCCGCGCTGCAAGCAGAGACTGTATACGAATCCTCCCCAAGGCAATCTGATGAGCTTCTGGGAAAGTCAGCCTGTAGCTTACACGCTGGAGCGAGAGCCCTGCTTCGCGTATTCGCTTCTGTGGGAGAACTTTCGCATCCGATCACTGCATCTGCCGGAAGTCTCTACAGCAGACGAGCCTGCAACACAGCTGAAGTCTCACTCCTGAACCCGCGTTTTAGCGCGTGGCCAGTTGTTCGTCTTTCCAGTCAGTGACGAACATGCAGCCAGGACTGTGCGTGATCGCAAATTCCGGCTTCGCTTCCATCAACACCGTTTGCGGCGTCACACCACAGGCCCAGAAGACGGGTAATTCTCCCTCATGGAGCGGAACGGGATCTCCAAAATCGGGCTGGCTCAGGTCGGTAATTCCCAGCTGATCAGGAAACCCCAGATGCACAGGTTCCCCATGGACAGCCGGGAAACGCCCGGTGATCTGGATCGCGCGAATTGCATCGGCCGGGAGAAAGGGACGCATGGAAACAACCAGTGGACCGGAAAAGATCCCCGCTGATTCACAAGGCACATTCGTGCGATACATGGGGACGTTAACACCCAGATCGATGTGTCTGACAGGCAGCCCTGCACGAATCATTTCTGCTTCAAAGGTGAACGAGCAACCAATTAGAAATGCCACCAGGTCGTCTTGCCAGAGGTGGGAGATGCTGGTCGGTTCTTCTACCAGTTCACCCGATTCCCAGACACGGTAGCGGGGCAGGTCAGTCCTGAGATCAGCGTCGGGAGTCGACTGCCGCGGGCAGGGATTGCCGGCCTCCGTCACTTCCAGGACAGGGCAGGGTTTCGGATTTTTCGCACAGAACTCGCGAAAGTGAGCTGCCTCGGCTTCACGAAGAATCACCAGATTCGCCTGGGCGAACCCGGGAGCCAGCCCCGAGGTCTGCCCGGAGAACTGATCGGTGCGACAGGCTTCACGCACAGCCGCACCGGTTAACAGTGAAGCACGATCAATGCTCATCGCGGTTATTTTTCCTTGGCGATCACTTCAGAACTCGTGATTTTGACTTCATCCAGCGGGCGATCGCCGTGGTCGGTTTCGACATTACCGATTTCGAGTACGACCGCTTCGCTCTCTTTGTCGCTGGTTCTACCAAAGACAGTATATGAGTTGTCCAGGTGAGGTACACGGCCCAGGCAGATGAAAAACTGAGAGCCAGCGGAATTCGGGTCACTGGTGCGGGCCATCGAGAGCACGCCGGTCTCATGGGGAATATTGTTGAATTCCGCGTCGATCGTGTAACCCGGACCACCGGTGCCTGTTCCCTGGGGGCAGCCGACCTGGATCACGAAATCGGGAATAACGCGGTGAAAGATAATCCCGTCATAGAATCCGATTTTTGTCAGTCCGATCAGGTTCTTGCAGTGTCCGGGAGCCACATCGGGATAGAGGTCCATGCGAATGGTTCCCTTAGTGGTTTCAAAGACGACCTGGTAATCAAACTTGTCGAAATCAACATCAGCCAACGCGGCATCAACTTCGGCGCGACGGTTTTGAGACACGGTACTCTTCCTTCTTAGTTTTGTTCTATAAATAATGAGTGATACGTTTCAATTGGGTATAGCGCTACCTTACCGACTGCAGGGCGAAATCACAAAGCAGAACTCACGAATATTAAACGAGAGAACCCAATTAGCAGCACCTAATTCATGGCAAAGTGAACAAACTGTTATTCACTTTGCTGGTGTGTTGCCTGGTGTCCCGTAACCACCGCCACCTGGCGTTTTGATGGTCAGTGTATCGCCCGCATCTACAGAAATGGAGAGTTTACCTCCCAGCGATTCCTCGGTCGACTTGCCAGCTTTCTGCAGCAGATTCTCGCCGATCTGTCCCGGTTCTCCACCATCCAGGCCGAAGGGAGCGTAATCGCCCCGTCGTTCAGAGAGCAGTGAGATTCGCAGCGGTTTGAGGAATTCGATCCGTCGGACGATGCCGTCTCCTCCCGGGTGTTGACCTGCCCCTCCAGATCCAGTGCGGATCGAGAATTCATGTAGTCTAACCGGAT
This sequence comes from Gimesia benthica, assembly GCF_009720525.1. Classification (NCBI taxonomy): domain Bacteria; kingdom Pseudomonadati; phylum Planctomycetota; class Planctomycetia; order Planctomycetales; family Planctomycetaceae; genus Gimesia; species Gimesia benthica. The sequence goes on along the minus strand of NZ_CP043930.1, from coordinate 2,320,722 downwards.
AGCGACGTTCGATAATCTCAGCATCGGTCAGTCGGGTATTGGTCATATGCGTGTGGACGGCGTCAGTACCAGCACTGTCTGCGGTCGCGCCACTACCACCGCAGATGGTTTCGTAGTAGCCGAAGGTCTCATCGCCGAAAGTGAGATTATTCATCGTTCCCTGGCTGGCAGCTGCTTTACCCAACGCTCCGAGCAGAGTATCGACGGTTCGCTGCGAGGTTTCGACGTTGCCTCCCACCATCGCGGCACATTCGGCGGGAGAATCCCGTTCGGGTGGATTCAGGAAGCATTCAGGCAGTATGATTTCGACCGGAGCCAGTACGCCGCTGTTGAGCGGAATGTCTTCCTGAATCAGGCAGCGAAAGACATAGAGCACAGCCGCGTTCACAATGGCGCGATTCGCATTCAGGTTGGTCTCCAGCACCGGTCCAGTACCTGTGAAGTCGACAACAGCACGACTCCCCTGGATCGAGATTTTCACACAGAGCGGCGCACCATTATCAAGATGATCGGTAAACGAATAGTCGCCGTCTTCAATCGCAGTGAGTGCGAGCTGCATCTTTTCGGTGGCAGCCTGCTGAATGTGTTTCATGTAAGCTTGGACGACCGGCAGGGAATAACGATGCACTAGATCATTCAGTAATGTGACACCACAATTATTAGCCGCAACCTGCGCGGAGACATCCGACAGGTTATCAGCCACCGAACGCGAAGGATGTTCGCCAGAAAGCAACAGATCGCGGAGTTCAGCTTCACGGGAGGTGCCATGGTCGACCAGTTTGAAGTTTCGAATCAGCACACCTTCATCGGCCAGTGTCTTAGAGAAGGGGGGCATACTGCCGGGAACAATTCCACCGATCTCTGCATGATGTGCGCGGCTGGCAGTAAAAAATACGAGTTCTCCGCTTTCCGGATGATGCACGGGAGTGATCACCGTTACGTCGGGCAGATGGGAACCACCTCGATACGGATCGTTGGTCACGAACACATCGCCCGGTCCCAGGTCCGGATTATCGGCGATGATCCGCTTTACCGTTTCACTCATGGCTCCCAGGTGAACGGGGATATGTGGCGCATTTACGACGAGGTCTCCCGTTGCGGAGAAGACCGCGCAACTGAAGTCCAGTCTCTCTTTGACGTTGGTGGAAATTGATGTTTTCTGCAGGGTGATTCCCATCTGCTCGGCGATGGACGCGAACAGGTTGTTGAAGATTTCCAGCATGACCGGATCGGCTTCGGTGCTGATATCCGCATGGCCGCCTGACTGCGGTGAGGTCTCCCGCATCAACGTTTCTCCGCGGGACAGAATCTCTGCAGTGAAGCCGGGATCGATGATTACTGTCGAGATCGCTTCACAGATGATCGCGGGGCCTGCGAGCTGATCGCCGGGCTGCAGGTCCTCCCTTAGATAAACGGCGGTCTCCTGGGCCTGTCCCTGAAAGTAGGCTGTTGTGGTTTCGACAGGTTGAGGGGTACGCGAAACCGGCTCCTTGGCGGGTAAATGGGGCTCTTCCATCAGTCCGACTATTTCGGTACGGAGTGCAGTAACCTCAATTTCTCGCGCCGTGTGTTTGTAGCCATAGAGTCGCTGATGTTCCTGTTCGAACTGCGTCCGCTCATCCAGTCCCTGCTGACAACGAACCTGAATCGTGGCGTCGGTGCCAAGGTAACGCATCTCAAGGGAATGCTCGGGGGCTTTGATCCGTTCCGGAGGGATGCCTTCCGCGCGGACTTCATCGTAAACGCTTTGGTCGAGCGCTGAAAAGCGGTTCTGCAGTTCCTGCTGTAATTCATCTGACCAGGTCTCAAGAACTGACTGCTGACCAAAACGGCGTACATCGGCCTGACCGATACCAAAGGCACTGAGAATACCGGAGTAAGGATGGATCAGTACTTCATGAATTCCCAGAGAACGGGCGATGGCACACGCATGTTGAGAACCGGCGCCGCCAAAACTGACCAGCACGTAGTCTGCAGGATCGTAACCACGGGCTACGGAGATGTTGCGGATCGCACGTACCATGTTGGCATTCGCGATCTGCAGGAACCCCTCAGCCAGTTCGAGAGGAGTGTATGTTTTGCCCATCGGGGAGTCAGCGATTTCCTCGCAGAGCGCCGTCAGACGCTGCTCGACAGCACCATGATCGAGAGCAAACGGAAATCGGCTTGGAAGAATCTTTCCGAGGAAAAGATTCAGGTCAGTCACCGTCAGGGGGCCACCTCGTCCATAGCAGGCAGGGCCCGGATCCGCGCCTGCACTGGCGGGGCCGACGTGGAGCTTGATGCCGTCAAATCCGCAGATACTTCCCCCACCGGCTGCGACAGTTTCGATACTCAGCATCGGGGCAACAATCCGCACGCCTGCTTTACGGGTTTCGAATTCCCGCTCATAAACGCCATCAAAGCGAGAGACATCGGTGCTGGTACCTCCCATGTCGAAGCCGATCGAACGGGGAAAACCTGCGATTTCAGCGACGCGGGAATAACCAATCACACCTCCAGCGGGGCCCGAGAGGATACTGTCCTTGCCGACGAAATGCGAAGCGTCAACCAGACCACCGGCGGAGGTCATCAGTTTAAGTTCGCAATTTTCCAGGGGAGTGCGGAGCTTCTTGATGTAGTCTTTGAGGATCGGATTCAGGTAGGCATCCATAACCGTCGTATCGCCGCGGGAGACGATTTTGATGAGGGGCGAAAGCCGGCTGGAAATACTGATTTCATCAAAGCCTGCTTCTTCTGCGAGTCGGGCGACGAGTTCTTCATGCTCCGGGTTGGCAAAAGAATGCAGCAGGCAGATCGCCAGTGATTCGACACCGGTTGCTTTGAGTTCTGCTAACTGCTGGCGGATGATTTGCGGGTCAGGGGGCTGCAGAACACTTCCCTCAGAGTCGATTCGCTCGTTGATTTCGACCGTGCTTTCGAACAGGGGCTCCGGTTTCTGGATCACGAGATCGAATAGCCGGGGGCGATCCTGATTGCCGATCAGGAGCACATCTGCGAAGCCCCGGGTGGTGATGAAAGCGGTGCGGGCACCGTTACGGGTGAGCAGAGCATTGGTGCCGCGTGTCGTGCCGAGTTTCACAATGACATTGGAAATCGGTTCGGTTTTCTTGAGGCCGAGAATCCAGCGAATAGCGAGAACCGGTGCTTCTTCGCCGGATGAAAGTTCATAGCCGGATGAGACGGAAACAGACTCAGGCAGGCTGGGGGTGAATTGCAGGGAACCGGTGGTGGTGTCAAAGGAAGTTACTTGTGCCGAATGCACGGGCTGTCCCGCTTCATTCAGAAATACGATCTGGTATTCCTGCCAGAAGTCTGCCGGGTCACCCTGCCGGGAAGGATCGATAATGATCGTGGGATCAGGGATTTCCTGTATACGACCTTTCGTGATACCCGAACTAAGAGTCTTAAAGGGGATGAACTCATTCCGGGGAGAGCGGGCAATACAGTCTGTGAAGGTGCCGCCTACATCGATCCAGAATTCCCACTTTTTTTCGATCTGATCCATTTTTGTGCCATTCATATCAGCAAAAATTTCGTAGCGATTCCCCGGATTTTGGTGGAATTTTTTGAATTCCCTGACGTAGACTTACGTATGAAATAACAGAACCGGCGGACGGACACAACGAACCCGCCGGGAAGTCGGACCCGGGGATCCGACTGTGGTAAATTATGAAAAATAAAAGAGTTTCTGCTGGTACTTGAATTATGTGCAGTGTGGCTTATAATTGTCTCACCCGCCTGCCCTTTCTCAAAACCGCAGTGCCGGCGGAACCGATGTTTGAAGCGATGATTCATTCCGTGTTCGTCTGGAACATCTTTTCTCAATCACATGGAGAATTCAGTCAATGAACAACTACAGTCCTGACTACTATGACCAGGATACGACGGCCGGCCGCGGTATGTTTGCAATCGACGCGATTGCAGAAGAGCGCGCTGCTTTCATCCGCAAAACGTACATGCACCTGACCGGTGCGATCTTTGTATTTATGGGACTGGAATTTATAATTTTCAGTTCGCCCACCTTACTGCGCGGCGTACTGAGCCTGTTCACCGCCAGTCCCTGGATTATTTTGATTGCCTTCCTGGGAGCCAGCTGGTTAGCCAGTTCCTTGGCGTCAAGTGCCAAGTCTCTGGGAACGCAGTATCTGGGGCTGGGGTTATATACCCTGGCGGAAGCGATTATCTTTGTGCCGATCCTGGCTATTGCCAGTCAGATGTCGAATCAGACCGTGATTCCGATTGCGGCGGTGATTACCCTCTGTATCTTCGGGGGCTTGACAGCTTACGTGCTCGTGACGGGCGCAGACTTCTCCTTCCTGGGCGGAGGACTGACGATTGCCCTGCTGGCAGCAATCGGGATTGCCATCGGTGCTGCAATCTTTGGAGTCTCCCTGGGACTCTGGTTTGCTGCTGCCATGGTAGTGCTGATGAGTGGTTTCATTCTGTATGAAACTTCAAATGTCCTGCATCAGTACTCGACCGATCAGTACGTTTCGGCTTCACTGGCGCTGTTCGCCTCCGTCGCCACCCTGTTCTGGTACGTGCTGCGGATCGTAATGATGTTTGCTTCGGAAGACTAAGCAAAACGCTGTTTGAACGAACCAACAATCGAATATACAGACCGGGTAGAATGTTTCTATCCGGTCTTTTTTGCGCATTTAACTTGATGAATGAAGGCTTCCAGTTCGAAAGCCGGGCTCAAATCAGCCTGTGTAGAGGCCGCCAACATATTCCCCGTAACCATTGTAAATCTTGGTGTCGTAGCGTTTCTCAGTGCCCAGCATCCATTCCGTGCGTTGGCTCCAGCGGGGATGAGGCTGATCCGGATTCACATTGGCGACGAACCCGTATTCCCCTGGATTTACCGTGTTCCAGAAGGTCGCGGGTTGCTCTGCAGTGAGTTTGATCTTGACGATCGATTTACCCGATTTGAATCCATATTTCCAGGGAACGACCAGACGGATCGGCGCTCCATTCTGTTTCAACAGCGGCTTCCCATACAGGCCGGTGGCGATGAAGGCGAGTTCGTTCATCGCTTCCTGAATGGTCAGGCCTTCGGTATAAGGCCAGGGCCAGGTGCCAGGGCCGCTTTTTTCCATGTAAGGCGCTTCCTGGGGTTTGTTGAACGTCTCAAAGGCGACGTACTTTGCTGAAGGCTTCGGTTCAACCAGCTTGAGCAGGCTGGCCAGGGGGAAACCGGTCCAGGGAACACACATGGCCCAGGTTTCGACGCAACGATGGCGGTAGGCCCGCTCTTCGAACTGCATTTCCCTGTAGAGATCATCGAGGTCAAACGTGCGGGGTTTGGCACAATCTCCTTCGATGGAAACCGCCCAGGGCGTGGTCTGGAATTTTCCGACGTACTTCCAGGCCTCTTTACTGGTGGGGCCGGTGAATTCGTAGAAGTTCGTGAACTCTTCTGCCTCGATTTCCGCTGTCTCGGGGCGGCCGTATTTGAAAGCTTCATTACGCTTAGCCGGATAGACGGATTGCAGGGCTTCCGGCAGAGGTTCCACTGCACCCGCCTGTTCGATTTCCTCTTGGGTTGCCTGTTCACAGCCGGAGAGTAGATCAGCAAACCCGGCTATACCCAGACCGTAGCCCATCAGTTTGAGGAATTCACGGCGATGCGATTTGCGATTCTGATAAACGGATTCTGGGGTGTGGGCGTGTTCCGGGACATGCCAGATTTTTCGGAGCAGGTGATTCATCAGAGTTCCTTTGACCTGAGATCAGAGCTTGAAGCAATGTGAGGCGAGACAGACACTTCCGTGGTCTTGATCAGGAGGAGTTTCCCCCGAGGAGTTTTAAAGTTGAGCTATACAATCAGTATAACCGTCAGTCTGGGCGCAAAATAGCCTGTTTCAGAGATCAGATCAATCTTTCTATCTTTTCCATTCCAACCCATGACCGAAGTTAGAGGTGGTTGTTTACGTTGTAAAGTTTAACCAGGTTTCTCAATTTGACATGCGGGGTTGAAAAACCATTGCTGAGAAGACTGGTGTGAGTGATTGAGAATAGATCCATGAAATTCGACATTGTAATTATCGGAAGCGGTCCCGCTGGTCAGAAGGCGGCGATAGCAGCTTCGAAACTGGGGAAGCGGGTTGCGATCATTGAGCGTAATTTTCGCGGTATGGGGGGCGTCTGTCTGCACAAGGGGACGATTCCTTCCAAGACGATGCGCGAAGCAATCTTATATTTAACTGGATATCGGCATCGGGACGTCTACAGCAAATGGTATCGTCGGAAGCGGCGAGTCACGATGCAGGACCTGCGGCTGAAGCTGGCAGACGTAGCAGAGCATGAACTGGAAATCATCCATGATCAGCTTGAGCGAAACGGCGTCGACATCTTTATTGGAGAAGCTCAGTTTGTCAGCCCGCATGAAGTGGCTGTCGACTGTGAGACCGGACGCAAGGTTTTGCACGGGGATTACATTCTGGTCGCTACCGGCACCAAGCCTTCGCGGCCGCCTCATATCCCCTTTGATGGCGAAACGATTTTTGATTCCGATGAAATTATCGACCTGAAACAGATTCCCCGTTCAATGATTGTCGTGGGCGGCGGTGTGATCGGCATCGAATACGCGATCATGTTCGCCACTTTGGGGGTCGAAGTTACCGTTCTCGATGGTCGGGAGCACCTGCTCGAGTTCTGTGATCGTGAAATTATCGACGCTCTGATTCATCATGCCCGTTCACTGGGAATGGTTTTCCGGATGGGCGAAGAAGTCGTTGGAATTGAGCGGTTTTCCGATTCAATGGCCGCAGTGCAGACCGAGAGTGGCAAACGACTGGTGGCCGATTCGGTATTGTATACTGTAGGACGTGTGGGAGATGCGGACGAACTGAATTTTCAGGCGGCGGGGCTCGAACCGGATGAACGCGGTCGTCTGTGGTGCAACGAAGATCATCAGACCTGGGTACCTCATATTTACGGTGCGGGCGATATTGTTGGTTTTCCTGCTCTAGCCAGTGTGTCTATGGAGCAGGGACGCCGTGTAATCTGTAATGCCTTTAATGAGCCATTTGAAGCGTTTGATCTGATGCCTTACGGGCTGTTTACGATCCCGGAAATTTCGATGGTGGGTAAAACCGAACAGCAGCTGACTGAAGCTCACATTCCTTATGAAGTCGGCGCGGCACGCTATCGTGAAATTGCCCGTGGGCAGATCTCGGGTGACCGGGACGGGATGTTGAAGATTCTGTTCCACCGCGAGACACTTAAGATTCTGGGGATCCATGCGATCGGAGAAGCGGCCACTGAAATCGTACACATCGGACAGACAGTAATGTCATTTGGAGGCACGATTGAATATTTCCGCAACGCTGTATTCAATTACCCGACGATGGCAGAATGCTATAAAGTCGCCGCTTTCGATGCACTGGAAAAAATGAGTCTGGATCGACTCTTCGAAGCATCGAAAACATCCAAAGCAGCAGCTACGTTGGATAAAGAGCTGCAGGAGACACAGGACGAAGCGTCCTCAGTGGAAGTCCTCACTCAGACGAAGTGAGGCAGTAAAAAGGAAAAACCGAGAACAGCTTTAGGCGCTCCGTAACCGCTCGAGCGCCTGGTGGAAATCATCAGGCGCTCCCGCGGAGAGCTTCATTTTCAATCCCGTCACCGGATGTGCAAACTCGATCTGTTCAGCGTGTAATGCCTGTCGCGAAATCAGACAGCGATCTGTTTTCAGTCGTTCATCGTTTCCATAGAAGTCGTCGGCGATAATGGGAAAGCCAAGATCGGCCAGATGCACACGGATCTGATGCAGGCGTCCCGTCTGTGGGAAAGCACGGACCAGCGAATATCCGGTATACCGTTCAAGGACTTCGAAACGCGTATAAGCGGACTTGGCTTTTTTCGCTTGGGGGTGTGTCGACATGCAGACCCCAGCCTGGGTGGGATGCTCACCGATGGCAGCATCGTTCTCGAAGTAATCGTCCGGAGGCTGGTCGCGAATGATTGCCAGATATGCTTTGCTGACCAGGTTCTGCTGAAACTGAATCGAGAGACTGCGGTGTCCCAGATGCTCTTTGGCCACAATTAGAATACCGCTGGTAAACTGGTCGAGCCGATGTACGATTCCTGGACGGAGCAGGCTGCGGATTCCTGTCTGCTGATCGAGGTAATGCTGTAACGCGTTAGCGACAGTACCCGAATGGATGTTCCCCGCGGGGTGGGCGATCATCGCCGGCGGTTTGTTAACGATGACCAGCCATGCATCCTCATAGAGGATCTCCAGCGGCAATGCCTCAGGCTGATAGGTTTTGTCCGGCGGTTCAGGCAGGAGAATACTGATCTGCTGACCGCGGAAGACTCGTTGCAACGGTTCGGCAGGGATGCCATTGACTTTGGCAAACCCTGCCTGAACGATGCGTTGCAGACGGTGCGTCGAGTAGTTTCTGAAATGACGGCTGAGAAACCGATCGATGCGGGAGCCATCAAGGTAATCCTCGACTATCAGATCGGTCTCGTAGGCTGGTTTCATCAATTCAGGGATCAGGCTTTGGCCAGATCGCGGAGAACTTTGTGCAGAATGCCGCCGTTGCGATAGTATTCGACTTCAACGGGGGTATCGACACGACACTGAACGGTAAACAGGACCTGTGTACCGTCCTCTTTGGTAGCGGTCACGCGGATCGCCTGACCTGGTTTCAGGTTGTCATCCAGTTCAATGTCATAAGTTTCAGTGCCATCAAGGCCCAGTTCTTCGCGGCTTTCGCCTTCGCGGAACTGCAGGGGCAGGACACCCATGCCGACCAGGTTGGAACGGTGAATCCGCTCAAAGGAAGTCGCAATGACAGCCTTGACGCCCAGCAGGAAGGTTCCCTTGGCGGCCCAGTCACGAGACGATCCCATTCCGTAGTCACCGCCGGCCAGAACAACCAGTGGAGTGCCGGCGTCTTTGTACTGCAGTGAGGCTTCGTAGATCGAAGTCTGTTCGCCGGTGGGCAGGTAGGTGGTCACGCCACCACTGGTGCCGGGGGCGAGCAGGTTGCTCAGGCGAATGTTCGCGAAGGTACCGCGGGTCATAACCCGGTCGTTTCCGCGACGGCTACCGTAGCTGTTAAATTCAGCAGGAGTCACTCCATTTTCCTGCAGGTATTTACCCGCAGGAGAATCTGCTTTGATGGCTCCAGCAGGAGAGATGTGGTCGGTGGTGACGGAATCGCCTACAGAGACCAGGACGCGGGCTCCAGTGATAGAGCTGATCGGGGCCGGCTCTGCGGGCATGTCGACGAAGAACGGAGGTTCCTGAACGTAGGTGCTTTTTTCATCCCATTCAAAGATGTCACCGTCGCCACCATCAATGGCCTGCCATTCAGGAGAACCCTGGGTCGCCTTGCCGTACTCATCACGGAACATTTCCGGGTTGATGGACGATTCGAGAGCCGCGTTGACTTCAGCCTGTGAAGGCCAGATATCTTTCAGGAAGACATCATTACCATCTTTGTCCTGGCCGAGAGGCTCGGTGCTGAGGTCGATATCGGTGGTACCTGCCAGGGCGTAAGCCACAACCAGCGGCGGGCTGGCGAGGTAGTTTGCCCGGACATCGGGGCTGATACGTCCTTCGAAGTTCCGGTTTCCGGAGAGGACAGCAGCGGCGACGATGTCGTTGTCGTTGATCGCTTTGGAGATTGGTGCGGGCAGTGGGCCACTGTTACCAATACAGGTTGTACAGCCGTAGCCAACCAGGTTGAAACCGAGTTCATCGAGATAGGGAGTCACGCCGGCTTTTTCAAGGTAGTCGGTTACAACGCGGCTTCCGGGAGCCAGACTGGTTTTCACCCAGGGCTTACGGGTCAGGCCTTTTTCAGCAGCCTTCTTTGCCAGCAGGCCGGCACCCAGCATGACTGAGGGGTTACTGGTGTTGGTACAACTGGTGATTGCGGCGATGACGACTGAACCATCTTTGAGTTCAAAATCCTGACCAGCGTAGTTCACGGGAGCGTGAGTTGGTGAAGGATCCTGTTTGCCGAAGGTGGAGCTGAGATCGCTGTGCCAGTGTGATTTCATGTCGGTCAATGCGATTCGGTCCTGTGGACGTTTGGGACCGGCCAGCGAGACTTCAATCGTGGAAATATCCAGACTCAGTTTGCTGGTGAAGGACGGCTCAGGTGAGCTGTCAGTGCGGAACATACCCTGTTCTTTGTAGTAACGCTCGACCAGATCGACTTCAGCGTCGGTACGTCCGGTGCGACGCATGTAGTTCAGAGTTTCATCGTCAACGGGGAAGAAGCCGATAGTGGCCCCGTATTCGGGAGCCATGTTGGCGATAGTAGCCCGGTCGGCGAGGCTCATGTTGGACAGGCCAGGACCATAGAATTCGACGAACTTGCCTACGACGCCGTGCTCGCGGAGCATCTGGACGATACGGAGTACGAGGTCAGTCGCAGTTGCGCCTTCGGGGAGTTTGCCTTCCAGGCGGAAACCGACGACTTCGGGGGTCAGCATGTAGATGGGCTGTCCGAGCATCACGGCTTCCGCTTCGATACCACCCACGCCCCAGCCAACGACGCCCAGGCCGTTGATCATGGTGGTGTGACTGTCGGTACCAACGAGACTGTCCGGGTAAGCGACGCCGTCTTTGGTCAGAACGGCTTTGGCCAGGTATTCGAGGTTTACCTGGTGTACGATCCCGGTTGCCGGCGGTATAACGCCGAAGTTATCGAATGCCTGCTGTCCCCAGCGGAGAAACTGGTAACGTTCCTGGTTCCGTTCGAATTCTTTTTCGACGTTGTGCTGCAGCGAGAGCTTGGTCGCGAATTCGTCGACCTGCACACTGTGGTCGATGACGAGGTCACAGCGAACCAGTGGATTGATTTTCTGAGGATCTCCGCCCAGACGAACCATGGCACTTCGCAGAGCTGCCAGGTCGACCACAGCGGGAACGCCGGTAAAGTCCTGCAAGACCACGCGACCGGGTTTGAAGGGGATTTCCACCGGATTAGGAGATTCTGCACTCCAGTTGGCGAGATTGTGCACGTCGGACTCGTTGACGACGAACCCATCTACGTTACGCAGGCAGGATTCCAGCAGCACACGAATCGAGTAAGGCAGCGACTCAATATTTCCAATGCCATCGTCGATGAGTTTCTGTAAACGGTAGTATTTAAACTCACCACCGGCTGCTGTTAATTGACCTTCCGCGCCAAAAGGATTTCCGGAAGCCATTTATCTCTCCTCAGTGCTACATTAAAAATCAGGTAAAGTATTGAATACAGGCTGCTTCGGCGAACCTGTCATAGATTGATTGCTGTTTAGAACGGAATATGCTGCATTCTAGGATTTCGCTTCCCGCGCGACAAACGGCAGGGGGGCGAAAAACGCAAAACATCCCCAGAAGCTGGAGTTTAGCGGCAGATTCGGGTCAGAAAGGGCAAATTTTAACGCTGGCGAGGCCTATTTTCCATTGCGGACCTTCTCGACCTGTCGCTGGGCACTCTCGACGATTTTGTCTTCAATTTCGTCGGACCAGCGATTGGCGGGCATTCCATAGACGGCCATCGATGTGTTGCCTTCATAGCCCCAGCGGGATGACTTGCGGGGAGGCACGTCTTCTTCCAGAACACGGAGAGAAGGAGTATAGGCCATCACATCGTTACAGTAGCCTGCGATCCAGGTACTGTCGCCGAACATCTTTTTCATTCCCAGGGCGTAGTCGACGACAACCTCACCGCCGATGGTGACCCAGAGCTGTCGCTTGCCCATCAGCCAGACCTGAACCGGGAAGGGATAGGAGGTCCGGAACGGTTTACCCGAGTTGAGTTGCTTGAGCAGGCGGGCGCCCCAGCGGTTACGGTAGTTATTCTGATTTCCGGCAGCGAGTGTTTCGAGTTCTTCTTTTGTAGGAGCATCACCCAGTTTGATATCGACAATTTCGATTTCGGTTTTCAGAACGGGATCGAGTTCGACCATCGGCAGTCGGACGGTATCGGCGACGGCATGAGCCAGCCGGGAACCATAAGACTGAGCCAACTCCATTGTTCGGCGGGGGAGTGGGTTCTGGTCAGCACCACAGCCCATATAGAACATGGCGGTCACGCCAGGGAACATGGCTTCGAGGTCGTACTGAGCGAAGCCTGCATAGTCGCCACACCACTGCTGAATACCCAGAGTGGTGTTGTGACAGGCGTAGCCGAAGACGATGGTTTTCAGCTTCCCGTTTTTATCTTTCACGGCCAGAATCGGGACGCTGTGATCGATGGGGCCTTTAAGCTTTCCCTCTTTTCGCAGTTTGGGAACATCGGCTTCCATATTGTTGCGGCGGTTCACTGCGAAGCTTGTATGGCCTTCGCCGGTCCAGAGGCTTGCGGGCTCCAGGTTCTTGATTGCAGTGGTGACGGCATCGACGAGTTTCTGTTCCAACTCATCAGAATACTTGTTGACCTGTGCGATTTGTTCTTTATTCAAAGGATAGATGTCGTGCAGTGCACCTCGCAACACAGGGCCACAGTGGGTGTGGGATGCATTGAGCATGATCTGGCTGCGATCGAGATCGAATTTTTTCTTCAGTGCAGCACAGACGTTGTTGTAGATCGACTGGGGAATTCCCAGGGTATCGGTCGAGACGATCACGCCTCGATGTCCGTCGTGTGCTTCAATTACCAGTACTTTGAGCCAGAGGTCGTGGATCTTTCCATCTGCCGGTTTGGTGCGACCACCATAGCCAGCCATCCAGAGATCTTCCTGCGGGGTGATCACAGCACTGGCAGAACCGGCTTTCCAGAGTGCCTCGTCAGCGTAACTCTGTGGAGTTTGTGAAAGACAGACACAGGAAATCAACAAAAGTAGAATGCCGGCGCGAAACTGCGTTAGATAATGCATGGAGAATCCCTCTTAACTCTGGGAAGTCGAAACAGAAGAAACTAAACCTTCTTTATAAACAGTTTTCCCTCAGAGTAAAGGGGGTAAGGCCACATATCAAGCGATCGGGATGTGTTATCCTTCTTTTAGCAATGTAAATTGTTTCAGGTCGGATACGTGTTAGAATGGTATGAACACACTATAAAACCTCGTTGTATGGTGAAGAAATCAGTTGAATTGTCGGAGCTGAGATCAGAGGAAGGACGTTTGTCTGTGTCAGGACTTTTGAATATCTGTAAGCCACTTATCGTCTGTTTGACTCTTTGCTGTTCCTGTCTGTGGCTCGGCGGTGGAACACAGCTGGCTGCCCAGGGAACCCAGGTTCGAAGTGGTTCGACTACCACAGAGCCCCGCGATTACCGCTCGAAAAATTTCCTGATTCATACCGACCTCTCTCCGGATGAGGCCCAGGATTTACTGGCACGACTGGAAAAGATGCTCGTCATTATTTCGGCGTACTGGGCCAGTCCGAATCGTAGCGTGATTGAGTGCTATGTAGTGAAAGATCTGGCAAACTGGCCGTCGGGGAGTCTGCACCCGGTCGGATTGCAATCGATTTCAGGAGGCGGAGGTGTCACCATCAGTCGTGCGCGCTACCGGGGAGGGCGTCTGATTCAGTCGAAATCTGTTGTCTATGCCGTTGCTGAACGGGGGACGCCCCAGCACGAGGCCGTACATGCGTATTGTGGGCAGAATTTTGGGCATACCGGGCCTGTCTGGTACAGCGAGGGAATGGCAGAGATGGGTAATAACTGGAAAGAAGTGCCTAAGAAGGGACAGCCGCTATCGGTGAACTGCGAACGCTATGTAGTGGATTACATCAAGAACAGTGAGCCCAAAAGTCTGAATGAGATAGTCAATTCGAAAGAGACCACCGGTGATTCCTGGGAGAATTACTGCTGGCGGTGGGCGTTGTGTCATCTGCTGGCCACGAACCCGAATTATGCGAATCGTTTTCGTCCCCTGGGGCTGGGGTTGTTAATGAAGAAGCCGGTTTCGTTCAACCAGACCTACGGATCGATGGCACGCGAAATCTCGTTTGAGTACCTGTTTTTCCTGGAGCATTTCGATCAGGGATATCGTTGTGACCTCTGCCAGTGGGACTGGAAAACGAAATTCCGCAAACCCAATTCGGTTCGCCCGCAGACTTCAAAGATCGAAGCCCGACAGGGCTGGCAAGCGTCACATGTGCTGGTGGAGGAAGGGCAGGAGTATGAAGTCTCAACCGAGGGAGACTGGAAGGTCAGTGAGGAAGATGAACCTGTGACCGCGAAAGGGAATGCAGCCGGCCGGGGTATGCTGGTCGGAGCCGTGCTAATAGAAAATGACAGCGATGAATATGAACTCAGTGAAGAATTCGAACTGGGTGAAGCGGGGCGATTTCAGGCCCCGGCCAGTGGCAAGCTGTACCTCCGCTGTCGCGATGCCTGGCATGAACTGGCAGATAACAGCGGTAAGGTCATCGTAAAGATCGGCGAGTAATTCAAGCTGCCAGACTGTTCTGCTCTTCTTCGATTTCGGGCAGTGGCCAGAGCATGACGATGCTGAGCAGCAGGGCATAGCACTGATAGGAGAGCGCCGTTAGTGACTGCCAGGGTTGGGCGACCATGCCTCCCTGTTCCCAAGGCGTGGCACCGGATCCCGGCGCTGTCTGTTGTTGTGAGATCAACAGTGCCCAGGCAAGACGGGGGCTGATGGCCAGGGCGATGATCAGCAGGTTGACCAGCCAGCGTTTTCCCGAATAAGGGGTGTACATGGTGAGCAACAGTCCGATCGGCAGGAGCAGAATGATGAAGTAGTGATGCCAGGTGGTGGGCGTCATCAGCAGCATTGCCACGATCGTAATCCCGAAGGCCTGGTCGTCGAAATTCGCGTTGCGCGTCCGCCAGGCAGCCAGTCCGGCGATGGATGTCACTGCGATCCAGGAAGACCAGACCGCGAATTTCAACAGTGCGGGGGAATCGACAACTGGTAGTACGCTGTCAGAGGACTGTTCAAACAGCCGTTCCCAGAATGCCAGCAGCGAAGCATTGCCCCAGTTGTTCGTCACATCTGAGAGAGAAGGTAATACGACCGAGAGATAATCGCGATAGGCGTCGATTCCGAACAGTGCGACGGTGAGAAGAGTAACCAGTCCCAGAGAGAGTGCTCCCCCCAACAGGGCGCGGAAGTCGCGACGGACCAGGAAATAGAGAAACAGGTACGCCGGATAGATTTTGACTGCTGTTGCCAGACCAAGACAGCTGCCTGCCAGGAGCGATTTGCCGCTACGACCGTTTTTCCAGGCACCGACGATGAGCAATCCCAGCAGAAGATTGGGTTGTCCCTGGATCAGGGTCTGCTGCAGGGGATCGGTGGCGAGCAGGAGTGTGAGCAGGGCCAGAGTCGTCCAGAAGGTCATCTGAATCTTCAGTCCCTCTACGATCCAGTAAAGCGAGAGAGCAAGCAGACCCAGGGCGGTCAGGTTCCAGGCCAGCTGTGCTTCCTGGTAACTGAGCCAGGCAAAAGGGACCGCAATCAGGTTGGCAGACGGGGGGTGTGTATTGTAGTGATCAAAAAAGGCACCCGGAGTTGAGAGCTTCAGATTCAGATGTTTTTCCAGCGCCAGTTCCTGATCCAGATAAACGGGCTGACCGGTCAGGCGGTTCTGGACCGACGCCCATTCCTTGAAGAAATCGAAGACCTGGCCATCGGCGGGTCTCAGGGCGGCGATATATCCGGGCGCAAAGACCACCAGGGCACACAGGAAAAGAATGACCCACAATATTTTTCTTGCAGCTGGCCAGTGATTCTGTTGAGCGACGATAGCTTCAGACACGAGGGACTCCACAAACAGGGATATAATACGGTGCGCATCAAGATCCTGTTGTCATGGGGTTTGGCGGGTTTTCAGTCCGGAAACTGACTGCCGGTCATTAAACTATGTGTCGCCCCCTGATGTCCAGTGCAGGTCGGGATTTCGTAAAGATTTCCCGATCGGAGGTGAAGTGAAGTAGATGAGTGCCGTGTCCGTATCAGGTCTCAATCCGATTTGACTGCTTCAAGCGGAGAGATCAGGCTGTCATGATCCTGATCGAGACGGTCGAAGGCGGCTGGGGACCTGTGAATTCACGGCGTGAAATGTCGCCGTCCCGGTTGCGGTCCATCAGGTTGAACCATTCTACATCGGAGGTCGTCGTCTTTCCCACTTGATCCGGGTATCCCTGACTGACCACGAATAGTACGACATGCGGGACCTGCTGAAGATTCACGTGGCTGCCGGTAGTACATCCCGCCGCTTTAAGATTCTGCCAGATGTTCCTCAGTTCGCGAATGGAAAGTCCCGCATCGTGGTTCTTATCCAGCAGTTCAAACAACCCTCCGCCAGAGTAAATGCTGATCAGCAACTGACCGTGGATCAGTCGCTGTTGTAGCTGCAGCCATTGATCAATTTCATCCTGCGAGAGTACGCCGTTCCCGTTCCGGTCTCCCAGGGGAGTCAGCCAGGCGCGCGAGGGACGCCGATTTCGTGAGCGTTGTTCTGGTTCGGCTTGTGGTGGATCGGGATCTGCGTTAGCAATTTCCTCACGCAATTGAGAAAAAAGTTCGTTGAGGGGCCCGGGGATGCTCCAGCTTTCAAAACGTATTTTGGGGGTTGTAAAGTTTAGTGGCTGGTCGGAGATGTGGTCGGTCACAGAGAGCTGCCAGGCCGAATGATTCTCCGGTTTGACTTCAGCTTGTGAGTTCTGTCGGCTCAGGGTCAGATCGGATTTACCTGTTGGTGTCAGGGAGACTTCCTGTTCTGCCTTGAGAGTATGTGCGGCCCAACTGCCGGGATAGGTGGCATTCGGGATCAGTTCACCGACGCCGATGAGCTCATCATCGTTCGTATCAAGTCTGCGGAGAACCGTCTCTGCCCGTTGGAGCTCCACTTCGGAAATCTGGTGGTCTTGATCCGTGTCGAGAGCTTGTACCAGGGCCCGCGTCAAAGCTGAGGTATGTGGCAGAGTACCTGTGCCGATCTGAAGTTGCCCCGCACCATGGCGTAGATAATAGTTTCGAAGTTGTGTCTTCGTACATTTCTGAGAAGAATCGTTTACGATTTCACTCAGCGATGTAATCGCGGCGACGGGGGGCGTGAAAGCATTGCCCAGTGAGAGACGGACGGCGCGGGCGGAGGGGACCAGTTTGATTTCGTTTTCAGTGAGCACTCCATCCTGGTTGCTGTCAGCAAAATCAAAAATGGCATCAAAGGTCCCGGACCAGTAGACATCGAAAGGTTGCCCATCAATCGTGACCGGAATCTCAATCGTACTAGGTTGACCAGCTCCCTGCAGTTTCAGAACAGTGGTGGCCTGCTTCGGTTGCGTCTGTCCCGCCTGAAGTTCAATTCCGGCTGACCAGAGAGCGAATGTGAGGATCAATGCGGTTCTCATAGTAATTCCTCAAGGGGAGTGCCATCTGGATCTGCCAGTCGGATCGGGCGTCCGACGTTGGACATATTCTGTTTACGGGGATCGAGACCTACACCTCGGAAAATGGTGGCCATGAGGTCTGCGGTGCGGGTGGGTTTCGATTTGATTTCAGCGCCATCATCGCTGGTCTCTCCAATCACCTGACCGCCTCGAATGCCGGCACCGGCCAGCATCATGGCCCAGGAAGCTGGCCAGTGGTCCCGCCCATCCTGTCCGTTGATGCGCGGGGTGCGACCAAATTCACCCTGGCAGACAACCAGCGTATCTTTCAAAAGCCCCCGCTCGCGGAGATCGTTGAGGAGTGAGGCACAGCCACGATCCAGTTGTTGCGACAGTTCCTTGACGCGTTCAAAGTTATTCGAATGCGTGTCCCAGCCGTTAAGGGATACTTCCACAAAGCTGACGCCCCGTTGCACGAGCCTGCGAGCCATCAGGCAGCCCTGCCCAAATGAACCGGGGCCGTAGGCTTCACGGACTGACGCCTGTTCTTCTTCCAGGTTGAATACAGAAGCAGCCTGGGGATTCATGAGTCGCAGGGCCCGGTCGCGGGCAGAGTTGAGTGCATCTGTGACTACGGAAGTGGGCATGGTAGACAGGGAGCCCAGTTCGGATTGCAGTTGCAACCGTTCTGCCTGCTGGTCTGGAGAGACCGGGGCGAGGTCCGCGACCTTCAGATCTACATTGTCGGGGCCTCTGCGACGACTGCGTCCACCGACGACAAAGGGGGCGAACTGCGGACCAAGAAATCCGCCGCCACTGATAGCCGGTCGTCCTCCAATATGCACATAAGCGGGTATATCATTTTCGACATTGAATTCATGAGCCACCAGAGAGCCGAACGCTGGAAACTTGATCGCGCCCTGAGGTGTGTAGCCCGTCATCGAAACAAAGCGGGCACGGGAGTGATCCCCTTCCCGTGTTGACATGGAACGAATCAGGGAGAAGTCTGCTGCCTGGGCAGCCAGTCCCGGGAGATGCTCGCTGATCTGCATTCCGGGGACTTTCGTATCAATTTTCCGGAAGGGGCCGCCGTTCTGGTTTCCGGGTTTGAGATCCCAGAGGTCAATTGTGGCAGGGCCGCCGTTCAGCCAGATCAGAATCACTGATTTGGGTTTTTTCCCTGTGGCAGACGCCACATCGGCCAGGGCGGGGAGCCAGCTGGAAGTCGACCAGGCAGTGACTCCGAGGGCCATGTTTTTTAAAGCGGTCCGTCGTAAAAATGGGTGGTTGACCATAGGAAACTTCGCTTGTCTTAATGGTTGGTGTTGAACTCAGACGAATTAATCAGTGCCCAGAACAGGTTTCCCAGGTGCTGTGAGTGGGAAGTGTCTGGATGAGATTTGAAACTGCGTTGCACAGCCTGTAGTTCGGCTGGTTGTGCATGTCGTCCCAGCACGGCAATAAATACGGTGTCAATCTGCTCTGCAGGAGTCATAAAGGGGGAGCTCACCAGAGAAACGAGCACCCGATTCCCCTCGGGAGCAGTCAGTTCGTTGATGAATCCGCCGTTCATGAGGGTCAGTGACTGTGCAATCGAACGTTCGGCGCTGTGTGCACGTTCGATGTAAAATTGTGTTGAAAATTCTTCTCGCTGACTTCGATCATTACTGCCTCGAACATCGTTCCTTTCCGGGGCAAGGCCGGCTGCGGTCTGCAGGCTATCGTAGATCTGCTCTCCGGTAAGACCACGTACGGTTGCTTTTGTGATGTGGAAGGATGCGACGCTGTCTGCTTTGGAGTCGTTTTCCGTAGCGGGATTCTGTTTCTGTATATCGCCCTTCGCATCAGTGATACTTTGTGGCGACGATGACAACCGATACGCATTGGAGCCGACGATACCTTCCACCAGCGTCTGCAGATCGTAGCCACTGTCGATGAAGGTCTGAGAAAGTTCATTCAATAGTTGAGCATGGGGACCTGACTGGAATTCATCGCGACTGAGGTCATCCATCGGTTCAATGATGGCTTCACCGAAGAAGTGAGCCCAGAGCCGATTGACGGCATTTTTCGCCAGCAACTGTTCCTGGTTGGTTTTCATCCAGTCAACCAGCACCAGTCTCAGGGAAACGGAGTCGAGCTGCTGCGGCCATTGAATTTTCGTTTTGGAGAGCAGGGCTGGTTTATAAGCGAGTTTGGTATCTGGTATCTGGACTTCAGGGGGCTGTGGCCGATCTCCTTTGCCCATTACCGGGGGCGCGAAGAATGCAGCCGTCTGCCAGAACTGCTCGCGAGTCCAGCGGGAAAAGGGATGGTCGTGACACTGTGCACAGTCCAGATTAATACCCAGGAATGCGCGAGTGGAGCTGGCAGCGAGATTTTCCGGTTTTGCAAGATTGGCATCGTAAAATCCGACGGGAGTGGTGCTCTCGGGGACAATAGCGGCCTGGTCTAAGGTTAGAATTTCCGTGACGAGTTCGTCATAAGGCGTCTTTTGTTGCAACCGGTGCATGAGCCAGCGTTCAAAATTGCCGGTAACGGAATCAAATTCAGGGGTATCAGCCTGAGGCACCCAGGAACGACGCCAGAAAGTCGCCATATTACGGTAATAGACGCCCGAGTTCATCAGCCGCGTGATTGCTTCACTGCGACGTGATTCGGAAGTGTTTTCCAGGTAGTCATAGACCTCAACAATCGTGGGGATTCGCCCACCCAGATCGAGGGAGACCCGCCGCAGAAACTCAGCATCCGTGGCGAACTGCAGTTGGGTCTGGTTTTCGGTTCCCAGACGTTCGTCGATCAGACGGGAAATTGATCTCGGTGTGATTTCTTTGGCGAAGCCGGTAGGAGCAAAAGCGAGCGTGGCGACCAGGAAAAACAGGCTGGTCCCTATTATTCTCTGCACTGAAAACAGCGTGCGTGGACACGGAATCCCCGGCGAATGAGAAAGTGGCTTAGATTTAAAAGTCGTCATGTTGAATCAGGTGCCCGTCATCTCGAATGGTGAGGTAAGCGAAGGTGAGTGGATCGAGTTTTTTTCCGATGAGTCGCACGCTGCCGTCGCAAAATAAAACATTACCGCCTTCATTGTGAAAACCGTAGATCCCCAGCCAGTTGTTGCAGTTGACGCTGCAATCGGTGCTGTCACCTCTCGGGGGGCGTTGTCCGGTTTCCGGGTTGACTGCACCAAAGGAAATCGATCCCCAGCCGGCCCAGGCACCGCGTGCGTTAGGACTCATGCCGAACTGTCCATCTCCGGGTTGTTTCTTCCGGTTGTACCAGGCCGCTGGACGTCCCGCCTGTTCGATCAACAGGAGTGTGTTCGAAAGCCCGTCAGTTACTTTTGAAAGGGGAAGATCCTGGTTGTCGGTCATGGGCTGACGCTGGTTGCCGATACGCCCGTCTTTGCCCATCGCGTTGATACCGTAACCGCTTCGGGCCATCTGCACGCCATTCGACGTGATGAAATCGACGGCTGCGGCTTTGCAGGTATAGACAGTTTCCTTGTTCGGGTTGAGCGACTTGGTTGAGGCCTGTGACTGAATCTGTACGAATCGCTCTGCGAGACTGGCGGGGCAGAGGAAGACCGATAGTTGCGTTTCGACAATCTGTTTATTGCGGGGATCAAAGAAATCAAATCGCGTGTCGTAGGCGGTCGCCTGGTCGTCTGTCAAGAGGTGCGGCAGGATGAAACCACCCCAGCCGCCGTAAGCATTGCCGTCATTGAATCCGGAGCGACGGGGAGGCAGGCCGCCATGGACTTTTTCGTACTCAAGGAAAGCCGTTCCCAACTGACGCAGGCTGTCCTGACAGGATTGTTCCCGTGCGGTATCCCGGGCGACGAGCATGCCGGGCAGTAGAATGATAGTCAGGAGTGCGACACAAAGGGTCGTAATAATGACTTCCAGAGGGGTAAACCACTCTCGCATAGTCGTTCTCTCATAATTAAAAGGAGCGTACTAGTCTGTCTCAGAATTCTCCAATGACTTCCCCGCCATTGATCGTGATCAGGGCAAAGAGGATGTTGGCATCAATCGATTCCGAGAGCATATGAACCGAACCATCCGCGAAAGAAGCTTGAGCGCCGCCAGTATGGAAACTGTAGATTCCCTGACTGTTATTACAGTTGATGGAACACGTGCCTCCAGGGCCATCGCGGGTTACGGCATCACTGCCGAAGACCTGGACCTGAAACACTTGATAAGACGGCCAGGATCCCCAGCTGGTTGCCTGACTCAAACCAGCGTTCGATGGTTGTTTAATTCCACGAATATAATAGTCGGGACGGCCCGCCTGTTCGGTAATCAACATGGTATTCGTCGTTCCATCTGTGATATCCCGGAACTTGCGAGTGCGGGGCAGATCGTCCATGGCTGTGATCTGGTTGTTTCCGCTCAAGCTTGAGACTCCATACAGATTGGAGCGAAAGCTGTTTGGGCCGAAGTAGTCTCCTGCAATGCCCTCCGATGAAACACCACTGACGAGAACGGTGATTGGTCGCGGTCCGGGAGCAGAAGGGCACATGAAAACTTTGAGGGGGACTTTAATATTATCTGCGTTTTCGGGGTCGTAAAAATTCTTGTTGAAATCATATCGTCCCTGCAGATTTGCCTGATCGAGATAGGGGAGGATTGAAGGACCCCATCCGCGGCGGTTTCCTGATGAAAGAATTCTGCGCGGGGGAAGAACTCTGAATGCGGATTCGTAGTTGTGTGTCGCGAGGGCAATCTGTTTGAGATTATTCTTACAACTCATCCGCCGCGCAGCTTCACGAGCCTGTTGTACGGCTGGGAGTAAAAGCGCGATCAAAATCGCGATGATGGCGATGACAACTAGCAGTTCAATCAGCGTGAAGCCGAAACGTGGTTTTCTGGTGGACAATCGGGCCACGAAATCTGTTCCCCCTCATTTAAATGGTCATCAGTCAGCTTGAGGGATTTCACTGTCGCAACAGTTGTGCCAAACCAACTTGTCGTTGATTCTGGTATATTTCGCAGCTTTGAAAGGGCGAGCTGCAGGTGATGTGTCGGTATGGTCGACCTGGATGGCGATTTATTCGACGGCTGTCAGGAGATGAGTGTGATGACTTCTGGGGCGGTTCCCGTCTTTTTTATTTCCCGTTTGAGCTTGCTGGTCAGTCCGGCCAGAGCGATCTGTGCCTGAGTTTGTTCCACCGGATGGGTGATCTCAACTTGTTCCTGATCAGCACGATAGCAGAATTCTCCTGAGAGGTCCCCTGCGTTAATAATATCCGGAAAAAACTGGTACCAGAAATGGTGGTTTGACTGTCGGATCAGAATTGCCTTGAAGTGTGAAAGTGTCATTGGTGATCCGCTTCAGGAGCAGGTGTGGTGGAACCGGAACAGGGGGCTCTCATCTCCACAAGCAGGAGAGTGATGTCATCCTGTTGAGCGCCACCTGCCCGAAACCGGGAAAGCGTTGAGCGGATCTGCTCAGCCGTTTCACTGACTGACAGGTGCTGGCATTCCTGCAGCAAGGCGGTCAAACGTTTGCGACCAAACATTTCCCCTGCGGGGCTGTGGGTTTCGGAGACGCCGTCAGTGAGCATCAGCAGGCGGTCTCCCTGATTCAGTTGGAGGCAGTTTGTATTCCAGGACGTCTCCTGCTCAATCCCGACCAGCAGCCCGGTCGTTTCAGACTCGGAAATTTCTCCTGTCGATCTGAGTATGCAGGCCGGTTCATGTCCTGCACTGGCGTATTCAATGACATGAGTCTCAGGATGGATTGAAATCAACTGCATAGAAACGAATTCGCCCACGGGACTGATGACAGTAAAGCGACGGTTTATGAATTCCATGATTTCTGCCGGGCAACTGGAATGTTCGCAGGCCTGGATGAGCAGGGTCTTCAGTACAGCGGCGCTCATGGCGGCTGAGATTCCATGACCGGTAATATCTGCGACACAGACCAGCCAGGCACCATCTTCGAGTTGCAAAACATCATAATAGTCACCCCCAACTTCGTCAGCGGGGTGGTAGATGGTTGCAACATCCAGGCCTGGCACATTGATTTTTTGGGGATGCAGATTTTCCTGGATCATACGGGCTTTATTCATCTGGCGTTGTCGCACTTTCTCGACTGCAGCGAGCGAGGTACTCATCGCATTGATTTCATGCGTCAGATAATTGAGCTCCATACTGTGGAAGGTTTCCGACTGCGTTCCGAGTTCGCCCTGTCCAATCAGCTGGACGGTTTGCATTAACTGATCGAGGGGACGGGTGACAATGTAGGTCAGGGCCAGGTTGATCATGATTCCTGTGATGAAGGCGAGCACGATGAAGCCGGTGAGGCGGTTCAGCACTTCTGATAAGACATCGCCGTACAGATTGTCTACGGTTTCAGAGACGGAGACCGTGATACCTCCTTCCTGGAATGTTCCGACCACAATCTCGGAATTATGGAAGTGGGTTAGTTTGCCGGGAGAACGGGCTGCCTGGCGGATGGCTGTGATCAGTTCCTCAGATTGACCTACGTCGGAGATGGCAGGTCGTTCCCGTTTATCAAATGTAATTAAGATGTGGTGTTCCGGAGCATGGATCTCCTGCATCTGGCGATGGATGGTATTGATATATTTCTGAATTTCGGTTCGTTCTTCCTGCTGCATTTCCAGAATGGTGGGGAGGATGGTGGCAGCTTCTTCTTCGAGAGCGATGCGTTTGTCATTCAGGCGGGCTGCGAGATCGCGCTGGTAGGAGAAGAGCAGAAAAACGACCACAAATATCCCCAGAACCATGTTCACGACCAGCAGAAGCTGGAAACGAATTGTTCGTTTTACGGGTGGCATTTGTGGGGGATTCATGTCGATCGCAGGTATTGACCTTGAGGTGGGCTGTGTTGAAGAAGTTATGAAAACCTACTCACTCTTTTAGTGTTGCGAGGAGTAAAACACAACAGTCTGTCTGGCTGAAGATGCTGCTGTTGAGCTGTGATATAAGGTGAAATGAATATCTGAACAAATTCTCAATTTTATCAATAGTCATCTTTACAGTTCAAATTGTTAAGGTATTTTCTTAATGAGGTCTTAATATTCAGGCTGCGCTCTGCACCTGCATGGATTCCAAATCATTTCCCCCATTTCCATGTTCAATGTCAGCATACATTGTTTTCCATCCGGGTACGCGCCTGCGCGCTGGAAAGGACTTGTGTTATGCGTCTGTCGTTTCTTCTGGTGTTTGTGTTACTGATTTCCATTTTGGCTGGTTGCAGCAGCCACGGTGCTGATATGCCCGAACTGGGGCAGGTGCATGGAAAGGTCACGCTGGATGGTCAGCCGCTCTCTGGTGTGGATCTGCTGTTCGAACCGGAAACGGGGCGCACTTCCCGGGCTACTACGAAAGAGGATGGAAGTTACTCAGCCCAATATCTGATTGATGAAGCCGGTGTGAAGGTGGGGCCCAGTGTGGTGCGACTGGAGTGGGGCATTGATGCCAGCGGCCCCAAGATCCCAGCTAAATACGGGTCAAAGAGTGAATTAAAACTGGATGTGCAACCGGGAGACAACGTGTTCGATATCGAAATGAAATCAAAGTAATGTTCGCGAAGGGACTGCTGCGTTCTCGATGAGTGGTATGCTTTGTTTCAGTGTTTTGAGATAAAGAGGAGCGTCGTCATGAGTCAGTCTGGAAGCTTGAGGAAACGTGGATTCACATTGATTGAACTGCTGGTGGTGATTGCCATTATAGCAATCCTGATCGCGCTGTTGCTGCCTGCGGTTCAGCAGGCACGCGAGGCGGCACGACGTTCGACCTGCAAAAACAGTATGAAGCAGATCGGACTGGCGATGCAGAACTATCACGATGTGCACAACACCTTTCCTCCAGGATATGTCACTAAAACGCACTGCAGTTCTGCTTCGGTCTGGTCTGGCTGCAATCAGGGAGAACTGGGTGTTTACGGCTGGGGGGCGTTTATAATGCCTTTTATCGATCAGGCTCCCTTGTACAATCTGCTTAATATTGGTGGTATGACGTTGGATCAGAATCTGGCGAATGCCAGTACTCGACAGGCATTACAGCAACCATTGGCTATTTTTCTCTGTCCCTCAGATCCGGGGCCGAGTCTTAACGACTACGTTTCCGGTACGAACAACTATAATTTTACGGTCACAGATGGTACGACACCCTATCAGATTGCCCGTTCCGATTATGTGATGGTGGCCAACGCCTGGGACAGTACGACGCCTCCCGTATATTCCGTTTCCTATGGCGCGGCGCATGGAATTGGATACGCGAATTCCCGGGTTCGTTTTCGGGATATCATCGATGGTAGCAGCAACACAATCCTGGTTGGCGAGCGTGCTTACATTTATAAGAGTACAAATAAGGTGGGCGGCGCCAATGTGATTGGCTTTTCCGGCTCGAATAATACTCAGAGCAGCAGTTATGCCCGCAAGGGAAATGGAATGGCGGTGCTGGGCTGACGTATAACGGAATCAATGCGTTGGCGGGAGCCGAGCACGATGTGCGAGGATTCAGCAGTAATCATGTTGGTGGGGCGCATTTTGTTTTCTGCGATGGATCGGTGCATTTCCTGAGTGAGAACATCGATTACAAAAAGGGATCGGTTTCCACGGCCAATTATCTGCAGAACATCAATTCCACATTTCAAAGGCTGGCGGTTCGAGATGATGGCCAGGTGGTTGGTGAGTTTTAATTTCTGATCAACGGTGGTGCCCCACATCTATAAACGAAATCACCAGCAGGGGAATGGTTTCCCGCTGCTGGTGATTGAATTGTGATCGTCTCTGGTTGCGATCAGTTAACCGAACCCTCTTTTGGTTGAGCGGCGACTTTCTTGACTGACTGCCACTGTTTGAACTGAGGAGAGGCTGTGAACTTATCAAAGTTTTCCAGTTCGCTCAGGTCGAGGTCTTCGTAAGCAAAGCCGAATTTGTCGTTAAGAACGTCCAAGTATTTGATGGTGGCATCGAATTGTCCCTGCATGACCGAAAGATTGATAAGGTGCAGGTAGGGCTGCAGCAGGTCTGGTTCGAGCTCAGACGCTTTACTGGCGTATTTTCCTGCGAGGTTGTGATCTCCCATTTCAATCAATACTCCGGCCCGTACTGAATAGAGGTAAGGGTCGGTGGTTTTGATGGCAGCCGTCAGGCGATCGATGCTTTCGAGGGCCTGTTTGTATTGTTTGGTCATTGAGAAATAATCGATGCTGAGCAGTTCTGCTGCCGGGTCCTGTGGATGATATTTCCGATAGGCGCCCAGTACAGACTGGTATTTTTTGTCGTTCTCAGTTTCGATCGTGTTCTGAGCCAGGAAGAGCAGGACGATTTTCTCGTTTTTGTACTCGTTCGGGAGTTGTGTGTATGTCTGGAATGGATCTGTTTTATCAGTTGCTGCTGTCAGGAAGTCGTACCGCTTTTTCTGGTTAATGATCCGGCTCTTTTCCTGATCGCTGAGTTTATCTTTGACGTCCAGATGTGCTTTATAGATTTCGGGCAGGTAAAGTCGCTGCAGAGACTGGGAAATCAGTTCGCCTGTTGAAAGGCTGTCGATGTCGACAATTTTCAGCTCGCCGGAGGCCTGCTTCTCGATGATCAGGGCCTGGTAGTTCAATGTCCAGTCGGGACGCAGGAAGCGGAAAATGACTTTGAACTGGTTGTCTTCCTTACGCATCGCGAGGAAGCGGTAATCTGCTCCGCTGCCGACTTCGGCCAGAATCTCTGAATCAATCCCCTGATTATTTTCGGAGTAAGCGGTTTCCAGTTGCTTACGGACCGGCTGGATGGCCTCTTTCACGGCTGGATTCTGTTCGTAGTCACCCAAAACGCGATTGATGAATGTGGTCCAGTCAAACAGTGCGCGGAATTTGGCAGAGTCTTGCGAATAGGCGGTCTGCTGAATTTCCTTACCGAAAGCCTGTAATTCCTGAGGTGTCATGGCCCCGGGGGATGCTGACATGTGTTCAGTTGTGGCGAGGCTGGTTGCCAGGACGGTGATGGCGACGAGCAGGGACTGGAAAAAGGGGCGATTGATACGATGATCCGTCATGTCAATTCTCGATCTTCCTGATCTTATGGCTGATGTTGATGTATACTGATGTCTTGTCAGGTGTCACAAACAAAAAATATCATTTTTGATATCGTCTGATGTGTGCCCTGTAGCTTGACAGTTGTTTTAAAAATTGCGTAGTATGTGCGATTCCTGTCAGAAAGGTGGGTGGGAGTGATCCCGGTGCGCTCACTGAATGATGTTATTGCTGTCAATATGCAGTAAGTTGTTTTACTAATACAGTTTAAGTTAAGTCAGGTGTTTTAAGGCGGTCTGATTCATGGCAGTTCCAAAAAGACGGATGTCAAAATCCAACTCTCGTAAGAGACGCAGTCACAATGGTGTAAAGGCTAGCAAGCCCACCTATTGTCCCCAATGTGGTACCGCGTCCCCTTCTCATGCCATTTGCCCTCACTGTGGTTTCTATCAGGGGCGAACCATCGTTGATACTGAGGACTAAGCACCCATGCGGATTGCACTGGATGCAATGGGGGAGATTTTGCCCCTGAACCGAACATAAAGGGAGCGATCGACGCATTGCAGGCGGAACCCGCTCTGGAAGTGGTGCTGGTGGGTCCGCAGGATCTTCTTGAATCACAGATTGAGGCTTCCGGTTACAGCGGAGATCGTCTGTCGATCGTGCATGCCAGTCAGGTGGTGGGGATGGAAGAAAAACCCACCGAAGCCATGCGGCAAAAGCCTGACAGCTCTATCTCGGTCTGCTGGAAACTGATGGCGGCGCACGAAGTGGATGCGGTTGTCAGTGCAGGCAATACCGGTGCGGTAGTCGCATCCGGTTTGAAGACGCGGCTCTTTCTCAAAGAAGTCAAGCGTCCCGGAATTGCCGTCACGCTACCAACTGTTGCTGGCCACGCTGTTCTGATGGACGTCGGGGCAAACCCTTCTGCTCGTCCCGCGCACCTGTATCAGTATGCAGTCATGGGGGAGATCTATGCACGCGAAGTGCTGGGCGTCGCATCGCCCAAAGTTGGTCTGATCAATATCGGCAGTGAAGACGTCAAGGGGAACGATCTTTATCGTGATACCTATCGTCTGCTGAACGACAGCCCGCTTAAAGAGAGCTTCGTGGGTAACGTCGAAGGACGGGGCTTGTACCAGGGCGAGGCCGATGTTCTGATCTGTGAAGGTTTCGTCGGAAATGTTGTGCTCAAGGTCAGCGAAGGTATGGCCGAGTTCCTGATGAAGGAAGCGTCGCAGCAGATTCTGGGGAGCCTCGACAAGGAGAAGGGACAGGCATTGCAGGCGTTTCAGGAGATGGCCAAGCGATTCCGCTATCATGAGACTGGCGGAGCTCCTCTGCTGGGAATTGACGGGATTTGCATTATCTGTCATGGTTCCAGCGACGCCCACTCTATCACGAATGCCTTGAAAGGAAGTATCATGTTCAAGGATCGTGGCATCAATTCCCAGATCGCCGAACATCTGGCTCAAAAGCCGGTAGCTTAATATAGCGGCGTCTTTACTAGATCAGCGCAAGTTCAATTTAGAGGGATCGACCCGTGAGCAGAATCGCCTTTTTGTTTCCCGGACAGGGTGCTCAACATGTAGGTATGGGTAAGACCATCGTCGAGAAATATCCGGCGGCGAAAGAGCTGTTTGATCGCGCTGCAGATATTCTTCAGTATGATCTGGCAAAGCTCTGCTTCGAAGGGCCAAGCGAGGAACTGGACTCTACGGTCATCAGTCAGCCTGCTCTGTTTGTGACCAGTCTGGCGGCTCTGGAAATGCTGCGGGCGGATTCTCCCGATAAGGTTCTGGCGTGCGAAATGACGGCCGGATTGAGCCTGGGGGAATATACGGCACTGGTATTTGCAGGTGCGATGAGTTTTGAGGATGGCCTGCGGGTCGTTCAGCGTCGCGGTGAAGCCATGCAGGCTGCTGCGGATGCCAACCCTTCCGGTATGGTCAGCATTCTGTTATTGGACCGGGATAAGGTGGCAGAAATCTGTGCGGCGGCGTCTTCCGCTGGAAGGATCTGGATCGCCAATTACCTGTGTCCGGGTAATATTGTTTTGTCAGGTGAAAACAGCGCCTGTGAGCGGGCGGCGGAACTGGCTGAGCAGGAAGGTGGGCGTGCAATTCCCTTGGCGGTGGCTGGTGCATTTCATACAGAAATCATGAAGCCCGCTGACAGCAAGCTGTCTGAAGCACTGGCAGGGGTAGGGCTGAAAAAGCCGGAAATTCCAGTGATTTCCAACGTGGACGCTAAAACTCATGAAGATCCGGACGAGATTCGCGAATTACTGATTCGTCAGGTTCTCAGTCCTGTGCTCTGGGAGGATTCAATCCGAGCCATGCTGGATGCGGGGTTTGATGAGTTCTATGAAATCGGTCCTGGGAAAGTTCTCAAGGGGCTGATGAAGCGTATTGATCGCAAGATTTCCTGTGAGACGGTTAACGATTCATAGGAAATCTGGGGCAAAAGTGCCTCAGATGCGAAAGTGCATGCAAAAGGGCAGTAGTGAGTTCCGGTTCATCTGTCTGAAAAATTCAGAGCTTGATCTATTCTATCGATCTGTGCTACAACAACTTACGAGGCTCCGACAGGGAAATTCTATCAGAAGGCAAAATCAGCAGTTCTCGGGCTGGTAAAGTTGGTCGAGGCTGATTATGAGAGAACTCTGGTGGAGTAGACAAGACTCATAATTCTTGTCGCATTTTAAGGTTTACATAAATCGGGAAACTGGATATATCATCGCTACAACTGTTGGTGAATCCATACAAGTTGATATGGTAAAGATGTTTCCAGCCATACAAAAAGTAAAAACTATCACTAAGACGGTGAAGGAGAAGAAGCGTGTCAATTGAAGAAAAAGTGGTTGGTATCGTAAGCGAGCAGTTAGGCCATCCTAAAGAAGACATCACTCTGGACAGCAAATTTATCGACGACCTGAAGGCTGATTCGCTCGACATTGTCGAACTGGTAATGGAATTCGAAGATGAATTCGATGTCACCATTCCTGACGATGATTATGACAAAATCAAAACCGTTGGTGATGTGGTTGGCTATATCACTGAAAAAGCCAGCTGATTAAATACGCGTTAATCAGACAAAAACCACAAGCGTTTTGAATCTACAGGGTCCTGTCTTTTCATTGTAGGAAGTGTTCTCGGATGCGCAGGAGAGTCGTCGTTACCGGAGTTTCTGTCGTAACGGCTCTGGGTTTAGATGTCTCAGAGTTTTGGGACAAGTTGTGCGCTGGTAAAAGCGGTATCGGTCCCCTCGAACGTTTTGACTGCTCCGACTACAAAGTCCGTTTTGGCGGCGAAATCAAGGATTTCAACGCAGCCGATTATACGAATCTTTCTTCAAAAGATCTGAAGCGGGTCGATCGTTTCGTCCAGTTTGGTCTGGTTGGGGCACATATTGCCTACCGTCAGGCACAACTGGAAGGGTTTGAGGGAGATCCTTATCGCAGAGGCGTCCTGATTGGCAGTGGTATCGGCGGTTTGAATGAAATTGAAAACCAGCACGATAAGCTCTACAACCAGGGCCCGGCGCGAGTGTCGCCATTCATGATCCCCAAGCTGATGGTCAACGCTGCCAGCGGGAATATTTCAGTTGCATATGAACTGAAAGGTCCCAACAGTGCTGTGGCGACTGCTTGTGCTTCGGCGACGAATGCGATCGGCGATGCCTATAAGCTGATTCAAAATGATGTGGCTGATATCATGGTGACTGGCGGCAGCGAGGCGGCAGTCACTCCGATGGGGCTTTCCGGCTTTGCCCGGATGAACGCTCTGTCCACACGGAATGATGATCCCCAGGCGGCCAGCCGTCCTTTCGATCGTGATCGCGACGGGTTTGTGATGGCGGAAGGTGCCGGCATCGTCGTTCTGGAAGAGTATGAACATGCTAAGAAGCGGGGTGTACCGATTCTGGCTGAGGTGGTCGGTTATGGTATGTCTGCTGATGGCACGCACATGACGGCTCCCGATCCGGAAGGTCGTGGTGCAGCCCGTGCCATGCTGCATGCAATTAAGGATGCCGGGCTGAACCCGGAAGACATTGATTACATCAATACGCATGGTACAAGTACACCGCTGGGTGATGTTGCAGAAACCGTGGCCATCAACACCGTTTTTGGTTCGCACGTCAAATCGATGCCCGTTTCCAGTACCAAGGGGCATCTGGGACACCTGCTGGGAGCTTCTGGTGGTGTCGAGTTTGTGGTGGGCGTCAAGGCGCTGATGGAGCAGGTCGCACCGCCTACGATCAACCTGGACAATCCAGACGAGCAGTGCAATCTCGATTATGTTCCTAATGAGCCGCGCGAAATGAAACTCGAACGGGTCATGAAGAACAGCTTCGGCTTCGGTGGGCACAACGCCTGTCTGATTATGCAGAAAGCCCCATAATTTCGGGGCGTGTTCTGCTGCCGAGTGTGTGCTCGTGTGTATATCTCCCTGGTGCTCGATGGGCATCCTGCTGCTCCCGAGGAGATTTCCCGGATAATTATTGATCTGGCAGTCGCGTCAGGCTTGAAAATCGCGCCTTGATTGTCTTGACTATCCCCTGTTGCCGGTACATTACTGGGTCAGAGTAGTGTATGAATGTCTGCTTTTTGTGGTTGAGCTGGGTTCAAGTTCAAAGCAGTCGCTCATAGGTGGTCTCGGCGTCCTGAAAATCAGCAGTATCTATCCTGGGATGAGGGTTTTTAGTGCTGAGGCAGGCAAAAGTCTTGTCTGGACCGGATTATCCTCTACGATGAAGTTACATTATTCACAAGCAGCCGGCATATTCGATTAGCGGGACTTTCAAAAGAGATTCAAATGAATACAGAATCACGACGTCGTATTCTGATTACCGGGATGGGGATTCTCAGCCCGATCGGAATTGGAACAGAAGCGTTTCAGGCCAGTCTGATGTCGGGGACTTCGGGCATTAAAAAATCGGAGCTGTATGAGTTTCTGGCAGCTCCAGACTGCTGCGTGGCTGAAGTCGCCGATTTCAATGACAGTACAATCAAAAAAGAGTATCTGAAGCAGCAGCGCAGAAGCCTCAAAGTGATGTGCCGCGAAATCCAGCTGGGAGTTGCTTCTGCCAATCTGGCGATGGATGATTCCGGGATTGACCTGGAAGCCGTCGACAGTGAACGTTTCGGGATTGAGTTTGGTGCGAACCTGATGCTCAGCCCTCCTGAAGTGCTTTACTCGGCCTGCATGGCCAGCACCGAAGGCACTGAGTTCCAATACGAAAGATGGGGGTCAGACGGGCTTCCCAAGATGGAGCCGCTCTGGCTGTTGAAATATCTGCCGAACATGCCGGCCTGTCACATTGGAATCGTGATGGATGCCCGCGGTCCCAGTAACTCGATCACACAGGCTGAGGCGTCTGGGAATCTGGTGCTGGGTGAAGCTCAGCGGATCATTGAGCGTGACTGGGCAGATGTCATGGTCGCTGGTGTGACTGGAACCCGGATACATGAAGTCAAATCGATCCACGCGAAGCTGTGGGATGAACTGGCTGACTCTCCCGAAGATTTCTCTAAGCGTTCTCGTCCTTTTGATAAGGCACGCAATGGTCAGGTCGTAGGAGAAGCAGCCTGCTCCCTGTTGCTGGAAGAGAAGTCTCATGCTGAGAAGCGTGGGGCCAAGGTCTGGGGCGAACTGCTCGGGACTGGTGCTTCCTGTGTTGTTGGTCGGGATGGTATTCCCGATACCAGGACTTCGATTGCTAATGCCATTAAACTCGCGTTTAAGCGAGCTGGTGTCGAAGCAGGAGATATTGGTCATATCAATGCCCACGGTTTGGGTGATACCAAGCTGGATGTCGAAGAGTACCAGGCGATCTGTGACATCTTTGGTGACAAGGCGACAGAAATTCCGGTTACTGCCCTAAAGAGTTACTTCGGAAATTCTGGTTCTGCTTGTGGAATCGTGGAAGCCAGTGGTTCACTTGTGGGACTGAAGCAGGGAGTGATTCCAGCGACATTAAACTACGAAACTCAGGATGCAGATTGTCCGTTGAATGTCGTTCGAAATGAACCGCAGCCGACCGACAATAAGCTGTTCCTGAAAATCAGTACCACGACTTTCGGCCAGGCCAGTGCCTCGGTTGTCTGTGGTGTCTGAGCTTGAATCAATCGTTAAAAGGCCCCGCCGGGATAATCCAGGCGGGGCTTTTTTTATTGTCGTCTCAGGATGAATCAGAATTTCTTGAGTGCGTACTGTGCACCACGGTAGGCGGACAGGTTTCGCATGCCGGTATTCAATGACTGCTGGAAGTTCTGGGTGGCGGTTGCTGTGTCACCTGCCAGCAGGGCTTTCTGTCCGATGAAGTAGTGTGCTTCACAGGTTTGTGCTTTAGCGCGTTGCGGATCCTTCTGGTCAATAGATTTGAGCAGGTCTGCTTCGGTCACGCCGCCCATCAGGTATGCGGTGAGCATGTCGACCGAGTCGCGCGCTTCGGGTTTCTCGGCGAGGACTGTCTGGAATTTTGCGTCTGCCTCTGCTTTCTGGTTGTTGCGGACCATGGCCAGGTAGACCCAGGGGTTGAGGACCTTCATCTGGTCCTGTGCCAGTTGGGTGGCCTGGTTGAACTGGGTCAGGGCTTCATTGTAATTCTGGTTGAAGAAGTAGGAGAAGCCCAGGTCGGAGTGCAGGGCAGGGTTCTGTGGGTCGAGTTGCACGGCGCGGGTCTGGTCCTGGATTGCTTCGGCGATTTTCCCTTGCAGCAGGCGGGCTTCCCCACGCATTCCCAGTACAAAGGGCTGCTCAGGGGCGATCGAGAGGGACTTGTTCAGGTCCGCTTCTGCAGTATCGGGTTTGCCCCCTTCCAGGTAGGCGAAGCCGCGGTTGGTGATGGCGTGGTGATAGTTGGGGTCGAGCTGAATTGCCCGGGAGAAGTCATTGATTGCTTCCTGGAGCTTTCCCTGCTGCTGGTAGAACATCGCCCGGTTGTTGTAGACCACGGGGGAATTGGGTTGTTTTTCGATGACCTGATTGAAGCTGGCCAGTGCCTGGTCGTTTTCACCTGCCAGGGCGTAAGCGTCGGGCAACGCGAGCAGGGCGGCGAAATGGTTTGGCGAGAGTTTGATAGTTTCTGAGAAGTCCTGTGCCGCTTCGCGGGGCTTGTTCAGGGGGAGAAAAATCATGCCCCTTTGATAATGGAAGTTGGCGCGTTCCTCGGTGCTCAGGTTGGGGCGGGCCAGGACCTGGTTCG
The DNA here is from genome assembly GCF_009720525.1 of Gimesia benthica. NCBI lineage: Bacteria > Pseudomonadati > Planctomycetota > Planctomycetia > Planctomycetales > Planctomycetaceae > Gimesia > Gimesia benthica. The sequence goes on along the minus strand of NZ_CP043930.1, from coordinate 2,286,244 downwards.
CCACATTCAGTGCTGTCTCGGCATGGCTTTTCTTGTTCTCCATGACCGCCAGGTTCATCATGCCGTACAGGTAGGGCAGGTAGTAATTGACATTCTGGTTCTGGCTGTAGCGGATGGCTTCACGGGCATCACTGACGCCTTCCCGGATCGTCTGGGTATTTCCCTGTTCCCGACCTGATTCCACGCGGGCGCTGGCACGCAGGTAGTAGGCGACATGGTCGTCAGGCTTCTGCTGCAGCACCTGTGAGGCGAGTTGGACGGACTTGTTGTAGTCGCCCTGCTGCTGGGCCTGATCGGCCTGCATTTTCAGTTGAGCGAATGGATCGTTGGTGGTGGCGGTTGGTTGGGCTGCCGCGGCGAGGGGAAGCCCCAGGCAGAGGATCAGTGCAGGCAGTAAGCGAGCCATGGATGAGTTGTCCTTATTGAATTTCAGGCTTGATATTCAGATACTACAAACCCGGATCCGCAGAAAAAGGGTCGACGAATCCGGGAGTTCTCCTATGATACTATGATAGTTTGGCGTTTTGATGGAGATCAATTTCCGGCCATCCCCGGGAATTCGGAAAAATGGACGTATGACGTCCCTGATCCAGGATTCGGAAATTTTATCTATCTGGTCTGGCCGATTGAACACTGATTCGCTGACTTTCTGGTAAGCGGAGGCGCTGAAGTTAAGTCGTTGTGAAATAGTTGCCTGCGGTGCTTGACATCTGAACGCGCGAAGATTAATTTCTCAAGGTAGAGCATTAACCATGGTGCTCTATGCGCAATGGTTTTGCATACTGATGTTCAGTAGGCATTGTGTTTGCAAGGGGTGACATGCCAGTTTGGCTGTTTGTTTCTTTGTGATGAATCGGCATTCGTAAACTCGAATGGAGTCCTCTCATATGTAGGCTGGTTGGAACTCGAGCATTTGCTCACCAATCCGATTGTCGCGTTTGCTGCATTGAAAAATGCCAATCGCGGCTATGCCTGACTACCGTTTTTGCGGTGGCACGGGTAGTCATAAAGTGGGCATGTTCCCGCTTTTTTTTGTTAATGGCTTGGCCATAAAGCAGTTGAGTCCTCAGGGCTCAGCTGATAACAGATAGAAATATGACCGACAGCGGTCTTGTTTGAGTAGTTTTCGAGTCAGTTGAATTATCAACTGTCGAATGAAGGAAACACATTATGGACGGTAAGGAAGTTCTCCGAATTGTTGATGCGATTCAACGCGATAAGAGCATCGATAAAGAGATCGTGTTCAGCGGGATTGAGCAGGCGATCCTGTCAGCAGCCCGCCGACACTTTGGGGATGATCAGGAATTGACGGTCGACATCGATCGTGAATCAGGCGAGCCAACCGTCTATTGTAATCAGGAACAGCTGGCACAGGACATTCTGGGAGAAATCCTGGGACGTGTGGCAGCCCAGACGGCTAAGCAGGTGATGATTCAGAAAATCCGTGAAGCAGAACGCGATACGGTATTTGATGAATACATGGAGATGCAGTACCAGTCCGTTTCCGGGACAGTGTCGCGCGTGGAGGGTGGTGCGGTACTGATTAACCTGGGGAAAATTGAAGGTATCCTGCCGCGTGGCGAGCAGATTCCCGGGGAATCATTCCGTGTAAATGACCGTGTGCGGGCGATTGTTCTGGATGTCCGTAAGGCGGGCAGCCGGGTGAAAGTGATTCTTTCGCGAACTCATCCTGACATGGTGCGTCGTCTGTTTGAACTGGAAATTCCGGAAGTGGCTGATCGGATCATTGATGTTCGGTCATTGGCACGCGAAGCGGGTTATCGCTCGAAGGTCGCCGTCTCCTGTATCGACAGCAGTATTGACTGTGTAGGTGCCTGTGTGGGGATGCGTGGTGCCCGGATTAAAAATATTGTTGACGAACTGGCGGGCGAACGAATTGATATCGTCCGCTGGAACGATTCGCTGCAGGTACTGGTGCCTAATTCACTGCAACCTGCAGAAGTCGAAGATGTGATCCTCTGTCCGATGCTGGGCCGGGTGATCGTGCTGGTGCGAGATGATCAGTTGCCTCTGGCTATTGGCCGCAAGGGGCAAAATGTGCGTCTGGCATCGAAACTGGTTGGCTGGGACATTGAAGTGATGACTCAGACCGAACTGGACGAGCAACTTGATAAAACCGTGGAAGCCTTTTCCTCGATTCCGGGAGTCTCTGAAGAGCTGGCTGAAAGCCTGGTCTCTCAGGGCTTCTTCAGTTACTACGATCTGTCAGTAATTGAGCCGGATCAGCTGGCCGAACTGGGCGGTCTGACCGCCGAGCAGTGCGAGCAGATTGTCGAGGTTGCTGATCGTGAAAGCGAGCGGGTCGAAGCGGAAGAAGAAGCAATGAAACACGCGCAGCAGAATCAGCCGGCGGCAAAGGCACCGGCTGTACCTGCTCCGGGACTGTCAGATGTGGCAGCTGCCTCGGAGTCGGAAGAAGCAACTGCGCCTGTTGTTGAAGAGAATGCAGCAGAGACTGAAACTGCTGAGTCTGAAGAAACTGCATCCGAGTCGGAACCGGTAGAGGAGCCGGCGGTCGCAGAAACTCAGACAGAAGAAACGACCGATTCTGAAGATGTGTCGAGTTCCACGGAAGAGCCTTTGCAAGTGGAAAGCGAAACAGAAGAATCGACAGAAAAGCAGGAATAAATCGTTTTATTACGAGTAAGTGTCAAGAGGCGCATGCCTCAACAGGCAGGGTGTCGGGGCTGATAAGGCCTGCAGGCAGATTGCCGATTTGTTCACGGGAGAAGGGCTGTTGAAGATTCGTATTTTTGCTCTTGCAAAAGAGTTGGGAATGGACAGCAAGGTGCTGATCGATGAATGTAACAAGGCGGGGGTGAAGCTCAAAAACTCCGCTTTGGCCAGCATCACGCCCGAGGAGCGCGATATCGTGATCGATTACCTCCAGAAGCAGGATCAGCCTGCTGAAGGAGCCAGTGATCAGGCCGAACAGTCTGCGATGGCCCCCCAGAGGGAGCCTCAGAAGATGCGGACAATCAAGGCGATGACCTCGCGTCCTCAGCCATCCCGATCCTCTCAGAAAGCACGCACCGAAGAAGAGAAGCCGGAAATAGAAGAGGAAGTGTCTTCCGCTGATGTTGAGCAGACGGAAGACGCGACTGAAGCAGCAGTTGCTGAGCAGACTGCTTCGGAAACAGATGCTCCCTCTCAAGAGGTTTCAGAGCCTGCAGCTACCGAAGAACAGGCGGAAGAAACTCCGAAACCCAAAGATGAAACTAAACCTGAAACCGATCAGGGAATGAGCCGTGAAGATTATGTTCCGGCAGGGGGCGCGCCGACCTCCAGTATCCGCGAGATGAAACCGATTGGTTCCCCGCGGTCTTCCAAACCCCAGTCCAAATCGAAGAAAAATACTGCATTACCTTCCGTTGCTGCTCCACCGGCCTACAAACAGCCAGTGATTCCCAAGCAGAAGAAAAAAGAAGAGAAGGCGCAGAAGCCTGAGGTGCGTTTGACAGCAGATATCCTGGAACAAAAAAGTCCTCTGGCAGCACATCTGGCTCAGCATTCAGAGCAGAAGAAACGCGACAAAGATCGCGACGTGCAGGACGATGATTCGAAGCAGCGTCGGGGCAGCCTGAGCCTGGTTGAGGCTCGAAAACAGCGTCGCGAGCAGCGTAAAGAAGGGCGCAGGGGTTTTAATACCGAAGGTGGCGAACAGCAGGACGTCGTCGGTCGTCGGCCTCGCCGGTCCAAGCGTAAGCATGATTCTTCCAATATCGTTCACAAGACAGAGGCTGAAGTGGAACTGCCAATGACAGTGCGGAGTCTCTCGGAAGCGATGGGACGTCCGGCAAAAACAATCATGTCGATCATGTTCAAAGAATTCGGTGAGATGGTCACCATCAATCAGATCATTGAAGAGGACACTGCTCTGGCCGTCGCCATGGAACTGGGCGTGGATCTGACATTCAAGAAGCAGAAAGGTGCTCTGGAACTGGTTGAGGAGATCGTGGAGCAGGAAGATGCTCCCGAAGATCTCGTCACACGTCCTCCGATCATCACCGTACTCGGTCACGTGGACCATGGTAAGACGACTCTGGTTGATACCTTGCGTAATTCCAAGGTTGTGGAAGGTGAAGCCGGTGGGATTACCCAGCACATCGCCGCTTACCAGGTTGAATATAATGGCCATAAACTGACGTTTGTTGATACTCCCGGTCACGCGGCATTCAGTGAAATGCGATCCCGTGGGGCTAACGTAACCGATATGGTTGTCCTGGTTGTTGCTGCAGACGACGGTGTGATGCCTCAGACTGCAGAAAGTATCAGTCATGTGAAAGCCTCGGAAGTTCCGATGGTCGTGGCGATGAATAAAATCGACCTGCCTGACATTAACGAGCAGAAAGTGCTGCAGGAACTGACAGCACAGAATGTACTGCCCGCAGAGTGGGGTGGTGAAACAGAAGTCGTGCGTGTTTCCGCACTCAAGGGGACCGGCCTGGATAACCTGCTCGAAACCCTGCTGTTGACCGCTGAACTGCATGAACTCAAGGCCAATCCCAATCGACCGGCTGTCGGGGTCTGTCTGGAAGGTTTCCGCGACGAAGGTCGTGGTTCAGTCGCCTGGTTGATCGTTCAGAAGGGAACCCTGCGGATTGGCGATGCCGTGATCTGCGGTAAATCCTATGGTTATATCCGTGCGATGTATGACGACCAGGATCAGCAGATTGAAGAGGCTCCCCCATCCACTCCAATCAAGGTGACAGGTCTGGATTCAGTGCCTGGTGCTGGTGACCACTTTGTGGTTGTGGGCGATATCGAGCAGGCCCGTGAACTGGCTGAAGAGCGTCGCCACGAAGGTCGAACCGATGTTCTGTCGCGTCATAGCGGTGGACCTCGAACGCTGGATGACATTCTGGGGTCGGCCCGTGAAGGTGCGATCCAGGATCTGCCGCTGATTATCAAAGCTGATACGCCTGGTTCACTGGAAGCAATTCGCAGCGAAATCAACAAGTTTGAGCATCCGGAAGTCCGGGTTAAAATTCTGCACGAAGGTATTGGCGGTGTGAACGAGAGTGATGTCTATCTCGCAACCGCTTCCAATGCGATTATCATAGCCTTCCATGTGGTTGCTGAAGACCGGGCGATGAGCCTGGCAACCCAGGAAGATGTCGAGATCCGTCGCTACAGCATCATTTATGAAGTTGTAGATGATATCCGGGCTGCACTGGAAGGCCTGCTGCGACCTGAACTGGTACAGGAACAGACAGGTCGGGCACTCGTACTGCAGACATTCTCGATCAGCCGCTTCGGAAAGATTGCCGGTTGCCGGATTCTCAATGGAACCATCAACCGCAATGACCGGGTGCATTTGATCCGGGATCAGAAAATTCTGAATCAGTATCCGATTGCGTCACTGAAACGTGAGAAAGATGATGTCAAGGAAGTTCGGGAAGGCATGGAGTGCGGTATTCTCTTGTCCGGTTTCAATGACATTAAAGAGGGAGACCTGCTGGAAGCATTCCGGATTAACGAAGTCAAACGAACTCTGGATTCGAGCTCATAAGCAGCTGCGATCAGACAGGGAATGCAGGCGAGAACTGAATGACATCACGTCGACTAGCAAAAATCGCTCAGGCGATAAAAGAAACGGTAAGTACAACGGTCCTGTTTCAGCTGCGCGATCCTCGGATCAGCAATGTGACAGTATTACACGTTGAAGTTGCACCTGATGTGCAGTCAGCCAAGGTCTATATTTCGATCATGGGAGATGAGCGGACAAAAGCACTCTGTATGCATGGACTGGAGTCGGCCCGCGGGTTCATTCAGTCCAAAATTGCAGATCGCATTCAGACCCGCTACACGCCGGTGATCAAGTTTGTCCAGGACACTGCCGTCAAAGATACCATGGATACGCTTCGTATTCTGGATGAGTTACAACACGAGAGAGAACAGGAAGAGGCCACACAGCATCTTTCTTCTGAAGAAGATGGTCCTCTTGAAGAGGCGCCACCGGAAGATTGAGGGACAGCGTTGATGTGAGTAAGCACAGACGCTGTTTTCATATTCATTCCTTTTGAAATAACTCAAATATTACGCAGACAGATATGGTTGCTAAAAAAATATCGACGTCGGATAAACAGGCGATTTGCAAAAAGTTGATGACGCTCCTGAAGAAGCGGTATTCAGCAACATTACCCAAATACGACCGTCCTGTCCTGGAAACGATCCTGCACGGTATCTGTCTTGAGAATACAACGAACGAGCTGGCAGATCAGGTCCTGGAAGATCTACTCGACGGGTTTCATGATCTGAACGAGATTCGGGTCAGCACCATTTCCGAACTGGAACCGGTCTTTGCTTCTGTGGGAGATGCGGAGTGGCGTTCGTATCGAATCCGCTCGGTACTGCAGTATGTCTTCGATAAAGAATTCTGTTTTGACCTTGAAGGGATGCGTAAGAAGACCTTGGAACAGGCTCAGAAACAGTTGACCCGCATGAAGGCTCTGACGCCATTTGTGCTGAATCATACGTTACAGGTGGTGCTGGGCAGTCACCTGGTTCCGGCAGATGAGAAGATCCTGAATGCCAGCAAATGGCTGGGCCTGCTGCCTGCCGATGAGAGCATTGAGACTGCCAGTGACAGCCTGAAGTCAACCGCGCGGAAATCGGATGCTCCTCTGTTGAGTCACCTGCTGCGTTGTCTGGCCACCGATGAAGAACTACAGGCCGATTTTAATCTGGATAAAAATCCGCTGCCCGAGGAGGGCGTGGATCTGATGGATGCCCCCAGTCGGCTGGAAGATCTGTTTGCCAATCCGCTGTCGAAGCAGAAAAAGAAGACAGTGAAGAAAAAGAAGGCTGCTGTCAAAGGCAAGAAGGCGGTCACCAAAGTCAAAAAGAAGGTTCCAGCCAAAAAGACCAAGTCGGTTAAAAAGGCTGTGAAGAAAACGGCTGCCAAGTCCTCAGCGACGAAAAAGACCACCAAAAAGAAGGTGCCGAAGAAGTCCTCGTCGACTAAAAAATAGAGCTGCTTTACTCCGACGCTTTTGAGTTTCTGCTGTTTTGTACCGCTACCGCTTCCCCTCTTCACATAGACGGTATGCGTATTCTTTTAGAGTCCCAGCTGAAAAAACGGGATTCCGGCAAAAGCAGGCTTGGAGAAGATAGTGAAAACGCGTTACAATGGATGCACGCATTGATTGTATCTGCTGATGCTGTCACTGTTTTCCACAGCCCGAATCAGGGCTGTCTGTGGCGTTTCCTGTAGCTGATCCAGTCGGGCTGACTGATGTCCGACGAATACCGGTTGGGGGAATGCGCTCGAGAGTAAATGAAATCTCTGTTTTTAATGGAGTTCAAATTATGAGTCGGTCTATCAAAATGCCAGTCTGTGGCTGGCTGTTCCTGCCCGCCGTTTTGCTTCTTCTCATTCCAGCGGCGCTTACGGCAGAGATGCCCGGGAAGAAGGGAGATGAACCAGCTCAAAAGCAGGCCTCGCCTAAAGTGATCACTCTGGAAGAGGGCATTGCGGATGATGTGACGCTCCCCTTTGTGCCTGCCAAACCTCGTTCGAAGACAGAGCAGAAAAAAATTGATTCCGCCGCCTGGTATATGACAGGGCGGATGCGCGAAGCACGCAACGATTTCGTCGGAGCGTATGAAGCGTATAAGCTGGCGATGGAAGACAATCCGAATTCACTCGAAATTTACCGGGTACTGATTCGTCTGGCCTCCGGACTGGATAAGACAGACGAAGCCATTCAATATGCTCAGAAAGCCGTCGAGCTCGATCCGGGTGATTATGAGCTGATGCGGAAACTAGGCCTGCATATGGCTGGTCAGGGCCGTTTTGAAGAAGCGGTCAACTTTCTGGAGAAGGCTTCCGAGTCTCCTGCGATCGATAAGAAGTCTGGTGTCTACGTCATAATCAAACACGATCAGGCCAATCTGTATGAGCGTCTGGGGAAAAAGGAAGAAGCGGCCCAGTGCTGGGAAGTCGTATTTAAGGCGCTGACCAAGCCGGATGATTATACGTTTGAATTCAATACCCGGGCTCAACTGGAAGCCAAGCAGGGCAAGCTCTTCGAGCGTATCGGTCAGTCGTTTCTGGAGACTGATCGTCTGAAGCTGGCTGTGGAAGCTTTTAACAAAGCAGCAGAATCACAGAAGGGGCGCCCCGGGATTCTCAAGTATCACCTGGCGCAGGTCTACTATCGTTCGAAACAGTATCAGCAGGCACTGGACTCACTGCAGTCTTATTTCGATGAACAGCTGCAATCGAAAGGACGCAAGGCTTATGAGTTCCTCGGAGAAATTCTGGTGGCTTTGAATCAGTCAGACGAGCTGATTCCCCGTCTGGAGAAACTGGCTGAAAAAGACAAGTACAACCGGACCCTGCACTATTACCTGGCTGAGCAGTATGGAGAAGCCGGACGATTCGATGACGCCGAAAAGACTTACAAGACATCAATCGGAGAATCATCAGACATCGAGGGGCTGGCAGGTCTCTTGAGGCTTTATGAAAAGAATCAGAAATACGAACAACTGATTACAACCCTCTCTGAAATCGTGCAGTCCGGTGAAGGGATTCGCAAAATTCAGCCGGACCTGCAGCGGATGTCAGAGGACAAGAAGCTGGTAAATGCCCTGGTCGCAGAAGCACAAAAACAGAAAAAGAAAGATCCGCCGGGAGTCGATGTCTTTTCGGCATTCATCATTGCGAAACTGGCGGCCGAAGCGGGCGACAACAAGGCTGCTGGAGAATTTTACGAGTACGCCATTGATGCAGCAGGGAAACACGCTAAACCCCAGATCCGTGGGAACTGGACGCTATTGATTCTGCAGGAGTACAGCACTTTACTGCGCGAAGAAGGGAAGTACGGCGAACTTTCTGACCTGTTGCGGAAAGCGGTAGAGAATCCTTTGCTGGCACCACAGCGAATTAACCTGATGTCGTTTCTGGCTGACGCACTGGAGCGGAATGGAGAGACTGAAGCGGCCCTCAAAGTCAACGAGGAAGCACGTCAGGCCGCTCCGCGGTTTCCGATGCTCGACTATCAGCATGCCTGGATCTACTACCATGCACATGACTGGGATAACGCAATCGAGCAGATTCAGAGCTTCATCAAAAAATATCCTCAGCAGCAAGACCGGGTCTATGAGGTCAAGATGATGCTCTCGAACAGTTATGTTCAGAAGGGGGACATCGCCAAAGGTGAGAAAGTGCTCGAGGAGATGCTGGCAGAAGATCCAAGCAGTCCCTCGATCAACAACGATCTGGGATATCTCTATGCAGACCAGGGAAAGAACCTGGAGAAGGCGGAAAAGATGATCCGGATTGCTCTGAAGTCGGAACCAGACAACATGGCTTACCTCGACAGTATGGGCTGGGTGCTGTTCAAGCTGAAGAAGTACGAAGAGGCCGTGGGATATCTGGAAAAGGCCAGCAAACTTCCCGGAGGGGGAGACAGTACGATCCTGGACCATTTGGCAGATTGCTACCATAAGTTGAATAAGAACGAGCAGGCTGCTGAACTCTGGAAAAAAGCTCTGGAAGCAGCCCGGAAAGCAACCCCGCCTGACACCAAGCTGATTGATCAGATCCAGCAAAAACTGAGTCAGTGATCGATTTCAATCCCCTGTGAGTTTTTGTACTATTGGCGCAAATCCATTTCATACTGCGTGATTTCCGCGCAGTCATCTTCCACCTATATCGAGTTAAGCGAAATACATCCATGGCAGGTCATTCACACTGGGCTAATATCGCCGCCAAGAAAGGGGTGGTAGATAAAAAGCGAGGGAAACTCTTTGGCAAATTAAGTCGCGCTATCATCGTGGCTGCTCAGCATGGGGGTGGGGATCCGGTGATGAACCTGGCCCTGCGTTATGCGATCGATAAAGCCCGCAAGGCCAGTATGCCTAAGGAGAATATCGACCGGGCTGTCAAAAAAGGCTGCGGCGAACTCTCCGGAGAGAATTTTGAAGAACTGGTTTATGAAGGCTATGGTTCAGCCGGTGTCGCCGTACTGTGCGATATTCTGACTGAAAACCGTAATCGGACGGCAGGGGAAGTTCGAAAAATCTTCGAAGTGCACGGCGGTAATCTGGGCAGCACTGGTTGTGTTGCCTGGATGTTTGAGCGGAAAGGGCTGTTTCTGGTTCCCTGTGAAAACGTGGAAGAAGATGAGCTGTTCGAAATCGCCCTGGAAGCGGGAGCCGATGACGTTAAAGCAAATGGCGATGTCTATGAGGTGACCTGTAGCGTGGAAGCGTTTCAGCAGGTGGCAGATGAATTCGAACAGAAACAGATTCCCACCAATCTGGCAGAAATTTCACGGATTCCCGAGACAACTGTAGACTTGGACGTGGAAGATGGTAAAAAAGTGCTCAAACTGATGGAAGCACTGGAAGACCATGATGATGTGCAGAGCGTCACAGCGAACTTCAACATTCCAGACGAAATCATGGCCGAGGTCATGGCCGAATAGCTGACAACATTGACAACCTGATTTTGAGGGGGACAGCGGCTTGACGATTGAATTTAGTTGCTCACACTGTGACAAAGTTCTCAAAACTTCAGATGACAAAGCCGGCCGCAGAGCAAAATGTCCCCAATGTGGCGAAGCCGTGACTGTACCGGCGCCGGCAACAGATATTAGTGCTGATGATGGCTTTGGTGAGTTTGACGCCCCTGTCCCGGAGGAGTCCAGCTTTCTGGGAGAGCAGACGGTCAGCGAGGAACAGAGTTTTCTCGCCGGTGGTCAGCAGGTTTGCCCCATGTGTGGTGAATCGGTCCCTGCAGGCGCTGCGAAATGTGACTACTGCGGCGAGACCCTGAAAGCAACGAGTAGCTCTGGTCGAGGTGGCTGGGAACCCCGGATCTTCAGCATCAATGAGACATTCTCCCGTGCCTGGGAGCTCTACAAAGCCAATCTCGGAATGGTCATTGCCATTCCTCTGGTCGCCGGCAGTATTTATTTTGTGGCTTCCATGGTCATCGGAATTTTCATGCAGATCGTCCAGACGGCGGTCCTGCAGGGAGGGGGGCGCGGAGATGGTACTATGGTGGCAGTTGTGGTCCTGGCGCTCATGCAGAATTTTATGACCTACTGTGTCATGTTTTACTTTCAGCTGGGAGGGCAGAGGGTTTTCCTCCAACTGGCCCGCGGGGAGAACCCTGAATTCAATGAACTCTTCAGTGGAGGTCCGTTTCTGGGGCGGATGATTCTCTGCAGTATCATTTACGGTCTGGTTGTCACACTGGGATTCATCGCTCTGATCATTCCCGGAATCATTCTGTCGCTGATGTTCTGGCCTTACTCGTTCATCCTGATCGATCGGGATCTGCCGGGGATTGAGTCATTCAAAAAGGCAAAAGAAGTCATGGCCGGCAACAAGTTGACGTTCTTCGGGCTATCCATTTTAAGCTTCCTGATCGTAGCGGTCGGGGGGATTGTGACTTTGTTCGTCGGTTTGATCTTGATTGTCCCCTTTACGTACATGCTTCAAACGGTCGCCTACGCCGAAATGACTAACCAGTAATCGATGGTTGCTGAAACGCGGTTAGAACAGCTGAGAAAGTCCCGATTCGTTGACGATTGAGTTTGAGTGCCCGTTTTGCCAGAAAGTATTGTCTGCTCCTGATGATAAGGCGGGAAGCCTGGCACGATGTCCTCAGTGCACTGAAACGATTTCCGTTCCGCGTCCCGATGACTCGCTGGCTGCTGACGTCTACGACGATTTCTTCGAGGAACCTCCCCTCCGGCAGCCTGCCGCTGAGACTGTGGAATGCCCCATGTGCGGGGCTGTGAACCTCAGATCCGATGACGCATGTACCGAATGTGGAGAGGTTCTCAGCCGAAAATCATTAACAACAGACGAGTATCAGTCAATCAAAGTCGGGCAGGTTCTGGACCGTGCCTGGCAATTGTTCTGGGAGTATCCGGGCCTTTGTATCCTTGGTCCTCTACTGGCCAATATTCTGTTTGCCTGCTTTGCAGGGCTGCTCCTGGGAGTGTTTCTTCTGGTCTGTATGGGGCTGCAGTCGGTGATGCCGGAAGGGCCTCTGATGGTGTTGGGTGTGGCATTTCTGGGGCTGATCCTGGTCATTGTGACGCTCTATGGTGCCGCTTACTGTGAGCTGGGAAAAGTGCTCCTGTTTCTGAAAATGGCGCGGGATCATCAGCCCGTCATGGGGGACTTGTTCGCAGGCAGACCATTTGTGGGGCGGATGGTTCTCTGTACCATCCTCTTTCAGGGACTCATCTTCTTTGCCAATCTGATATTTGCGTTGCTGGGGTATGTACTGGCGCTGATGTTCTGGCCCTATCCCTATCTGCTGGTAGACCGAAACCTGCCCGGGGTCGATGCTTTCGGTAAGTCGGTTGATGTGACTAAAGGAAATCTGCTGACATTGTTTCTGATATTTCTTTCGTTGTTTGGGCTGGTTCTGCTGGGGGTCGCAGCATTATTTGGGATCTCGTTTCTGCTGGTGTATTCGCTGGAACTACCATTTGAGGCAGTGCTGGGAGGAGCCATTCTGCTGAGCCTTCCGGCGACGGTCTTCTTTTACTCTTATGTATTACTGGTCAAAGCAGTAGCCTACGCGCAGATTACACACTCACCGTGAACTTTTTCGACCTTTGAGCTGTCAGAATTCTCCAGAGCCTGCCTGTCTGGGTTTTACGTCAGGGGAGTCTGTCTGCTATGATACCAGCCGATTTGCAGAGGCCGTGGGGTCTCCGGGTGATATACATAAGGTCCTGGTCGAAACTATGGTTCGTGAGCCTGTAATTAGAGGGGAAGACGAGCCGGAAGATGATTTTTCCGGCGGTGGCGGGGGCTGGAATTCCGGCTATCTGGCTGATGATCCTGAATATGATGACGAACTCCGTCCCCAGCGCTTAAGTGAAGTGGTCGGTCAGCGACAGGTCGTGGAACGCCTGGAGGTCTTTCTGGACGCGACCCGTAAGCGGAATGAGCCGCTGGGGCACCTGCTGCTGGATGGTCCGCCTGGCCTGGGAAAGACGACACTGGCATCCGTACTGCCTCGCGAACTGGGAACCGAACTGCAGATCACATCCGGTCCTGCACTCAGTGCCCCCAAAGACCTGCTGCCTTACCTGACCAATGCCAGCCACGGTTCGTTCCTGTTTATCGATGAAATTCACCGAATGCCGGCGACCGTGGAAGAATTTATTTATCCGGCCATGGAAGATTTTCGGGTCGATATCACCCTGGGTGAAGGATTGAATGCCCGGACGGTGAATATGAAACTGCAGAAGTTCACCGTCATTGGTGCGACGACACGGAGCGGTATGTTGACCGCGCCTTTGCGGGATCGCTTTGTCCGTCGCGAGCACCTCGATTTTTATGAAGACCAGGATCTGATCGAAATTGTGCGGCGGAATGCCCGCAAACTCAGAACACCGATCACCGACGATGCTGCTTTTGAAATTGCCCGCCGCAGCCGAGGCACCCCACGTAAGGCAAATAACCTGTTACGCTGGGCGCGGGACTTTGCGACGAGCAAGGCAGATGGTAATATTACCGATGAAGTCGTCAAGCGGGCATTTGAAATGCTGGAAATCGATCAGATTGGTCTGGAACGCCAGGACCGCCGGTACCTGGAAACTCTGATCAAGACATTTTCCGGCGGGCCTGCAGGAGTCCAGGCGCTGGGGCACAGTCTGAATATCCCGGCTGATACGCTGGAAGATGAAGTCGAGCCGTTTCTACTGCGTTCCGGTTTCATTCAGCGTTCTCCCCGCGGGCGAATCGTCACGATGGCGGCATTGGAGCATTTGAAGCTCAATCCCCCCGATGCGGGTCCCCTGTTTCGATAAGTTAGCACGCCTGGCGTCTCTGAACTGCAAAGAAGAACCATGAGTTATTCTGTCACCTATGATTTTGATGTCGTTGTTGTCGGTGCCGGCCACGCCGGTTGCGAAGCCGCTCTGGCTGCAGCCCGGTTGGGAGCGAAAACGGCTCTGTTAACCATGAACTGCGACACTGTAGGTCAGATGAGCTGTAACCCCGCCATTGGTGGAGTTGCCAAGGGACAGATCGTGCGAGAGATCGATGCGCTGGGCGGCGAAATGGGGCGGGTGATCGATGAGACCGGGATCCAGTTTCGGATGCTGAATCGTTCCAAAGGGCCGGCGATGCACAGTCCCCGGGCCCAGGCTGATAAAAAGGCTTATCAGTTCTGCATGAAGTGGAAGGTCGAGCAGCAGGACAATCTAGCGTTACGCCAGGAGATGGTCAAAAGTCTGATTGTGGAACAGGATCTGGTTACCGGAGTGCTGGTACACGGCGATGCCTGTTATCGAGCGCAAGCCGTAATCCTGACGACGGGAACTTTTCTGCAGGCGATTATGCATACCGGTGAAGCGAAAACCAAAGGGGGGCGCGCCGGAGAAGGGACCACGGGAACCCTGTCTGACAGCCTGGCCCAGCTTGGCTTTGAACTGCAGCGATTCAAAACAGGAACTCCCGCCCGTCTGAATGGAAGGACCATTGATTTCTCTGTACTGGAAGAACAGCCCGGTGATGAAGCACCGCAGCCGTTCTCTTATCTGACAGAGAAGCTGACACAGCCGCAGATGCCCTGCTATCTGACAGAAACCAACGACTACGTGCATCAGTTGATCAACGAGAATCTGCACCGCGCGCCCATGTATTCGGGACAGATTAATTCGACTGGGCCGCGTTATTGTCCATCGATCGAAGATAAGGTCGTCCGGTTCGCAGAGCGGAATTCTCATCAGATCTTTCTGGAGCCGGAAGGACGTTACACCAACGAATATTACTGTAATGGGATCTCCACCAGTCTGCCTCGTGATGTGCAGGACAAGATGATTCATTCGATTCGGGGACTGGAGCAGACCGAGATCATGCGGTACGGCTATGCAGTCGAATATGACTTCGCGACCCCGACGCAGCTCAAGCCGACGCTGGAGACGAAACGGGTTTCCGGTCTTTACTTCGCTGGTCAGTTGAATGGAACGACGGGCTATGAAGAGGCAGCCGGGCAGGGGTTGCTGGCCGGTTTGAATGCAGCTTTGAAGCTGGCTGGTAAGGAAGACCTGATTCTGGATCGGAACCAGGCCTACCTGGGTGTGCTGATTGATGACCTGGTGACGAAAGGCGTCGATGAGCCTTACAGAATGTTTACATCACGGGCCGAGTTTCGACTGCTGCTCCGACAGGATAACGCAGACCGCCGGATGACACCGCTGGGGCGTAAAGTAGGCTCGGTCGATGATGAACGTTGGCAGAAGTACCAGGCGTATGAAGCCGAGATTGACCAGATCAAGCAGTTCATTCAGGGAACCCGTTACCAGGGGAACACGCTGGAGGAATGGCTGCGTCGCCAGGATACGGGCTGGGAAGAAATCTGTGAAATTGCTCCGGCCCTCAAAGAGATGCCGCTCTCGGAGAGAGCCATCGAACAGACGCTGATTGAGGTCCAATACGCTGGTTATATCCGTCGTCAGACTGCTGAAATCGAAAAGCAGAAGAACGTAGAGACACTGCACATACCTGACCATATTGACTATCAGCTGGTCCCCAATCTGAGAAATGAGGCCAAAGAGAAGCTGAGTCGTGTCAAGCCGCGTAACATTGGACAGGCAGGAAGGATCAGTGGAGTGACTCCAGCCGATCTGACGGTTCTGGTGCTGTATCTCAATAGTAGCAGCCGCATGGCGACCTGAAATTTTCCGTTCTGGAAGAATATTTCTCATAACTCATTATGAATGCGTCAGTTTTGTGCTGCGCGCTACTTAACTGTCTGATTTAATCTTCGTTGAAATAGTACGAATTCAGCCTGCTCGACTTTCTCTAAGTTCATGTTTTGTACATGTTTATTTCAATAAATTGGTCAACCGAGCGAATGCGTGTTGACCAAATCGTCAGAATAGATACAATCGGAATTATTGATAATACTGGTAAAGTCAAGCGGTATTGAAAGTTTTGGCGTTTGGATCCATGTGGGATACCTGTGACGTCTGGCCAATCAGTAGCGTTTGGCAAGTGACGGGCCACAGAACTGCACCTTGGAGGATGCGGTTTTTTATCGCTTTACCTGAATTCAGTTGACTGGATTCAAGTGAATAGATAAGAGGCTGATTATGGAGATGTCAGTTTCAGGCAGGTTGATCAGTGAACGGGTCACTGGGGCACCTGCGCAGGGGCTCGGTTATTGCATGTCGTAATAACCTTACAGCGCTTGGTCATTCCCGCTCAACAGGGTCGGGTCTTCAAAGGATGGATGAGCAATATGAAAACGGTCTTTACCACAGGCGAAGCCGCAAAGATTTGCAAAGTGAGTCAACAAACGATTATTCGCTGTTTTGATTCTGGCCAATTAAAGGGATTTCGGGTACCCGGTTCTCGTTTTCGACGTATTCCGCGCGATGTTCTGTTCAAGTTCATGAAGGACAACGGAATTCCCACTGATGCCCTGGAAAGTGGGAAGCGCAAAGCTTTAATTGTGGACGACGACGAAGAGTTGGTAGAGTTGATTCGCGACGTTCTGGAAGCCGATTCACGCTTCGAAATTCGTGTTGCGAACAACGGCTTCGATGCAGGGATGATGGTCAAAGAATATCATCCGGACATCATTATTCTGGACGTGATGCTGCCTGATATTAACGGTAAAGAAGTCTGTCAGCGGGTCCGCAGTGATTCATCCATGGACGATGTGAAAATCATCTGTATCAGTGGTATGGTCGAAGCAGACAAGATTGATGATCTGAAAGCAGCCGGCGCTAACGACTTCATGCAGAAGCCGTTCGAAGTTGAGCAACTGGCAGATCGGGTCTGCACACTGTTGAACCTGGAGTCTGTTCACACTGCCTGAACCAGGGCAGTCATCGGTTTCATGACGATCGGAAAACGTCCGGTCGTCGTGGAGACTGCTGCAGGGAGTGTCAGATGTCGAGCGAGACCGGTAGCGTAGAGACTCACTTACCGGCTGTCATTTCTCGACGTCTCTGGTCATTGATCCCCACGCGCTCACTGGGATCGACCATTAGTGAACTCGCTTCAGTCTGGTGTGAAGCAACAGGTTCTGCTGCCGTTTATCTGGGGGTTCTGGAATCAGAGCCCTCTCAGTTTTCGGCTGCTATGCTGTATGCTTCGGAGCAGGAAGCCTCTTCTGTGAATCGTGAGATTGTTCCCGTACTTCCCGGGGCTTCCCGCGAAGAACGGCTGCACGCCTTGATGAATGAGGCTCATTCTTTTGCCGATATTTCGGATCAACCTGCACGCGCTTATTATCAGGCCTGTCATCGGGAGACGATGCTGGGCCTGTTTCTATTTACTCCCAGTGTGAGAGACGGGTTTGATCTTCTGGTTTCTGAATTACTGGATGTGAGTCAGCGCGTATTGAGTCAGGCCTTAATACAGGGAGAATCTAATTCGGGAGAGTCGACCTCCACAGCGAAATGGATTCTCCCCGACGCTGATAAGCTGGAAGCGATGGCGGAATTTGCCGCCGGGGCCGGACATGAAATCAATAACCCCGTAGCGACCATCGTCGGGCGGGTGCAGATGCTGCTCAAATCAGAGACTGACCCCGAACGTCGGCAGGCCCTGTCGACAATTGGCGGTCAGGCTTACCGGGTCAGGGATATGATCGGTGATGCGATGTTGTTCGCACGTCCGCCCGCTCCCCGACCTGAAGCATTGTCGCTCTCACAAACCATTGATGACGTGCTCGTAAGCTTACAGGAAGAAATCAATCAATGGAAAGTACAGCTAGAGGTCAACATTGCTGAGTCGCTGTCCCTGTACGCAGATGAAACACAGTGGAAAGTCGTGTTGAGTAATCTGCTGTTGAACAGTCTGCAGGCGATGGAAGCAGGTGGACAGATTAAGATCAGTGCCTCCCCGCTTGAGACGGAGTCAGGGCCTTTCATTCACTTGAAGGTCATTGATGAGGGGGCGGGGCTGACGGAGGAAGAACGCATCCACCTGTTTGATCCATTTTATTCGGCGCGGCAGGCGGGACGAGGGCTCGGATTTGGTTTGTCCAAGTCCTGGCGGATTGCCACGCAGCACGGCGCTACGATTGCTGCAGAACCCAACTCCGATCGCGGGGTCACCTTCCATCTTTACTGGCCCGCCGAGAAGCCAGATAACTCGGTAGATTAGCCAGCTTTACATCTGCCGGCGGTGATTAAGCAGCGAACATGCGTTTCTGGAAATCCTCGCTTGCGGTTCGGATGATGATCCGTTTCAATATGTTTTCACGAGAAATGGAACGTCTGATCTGACGCGGACAGGCTCTGTCCCAATCTTAGAATCACTCAGCAGCCTGAGGGACGATGGCGGCGACTCATTCACTTCTGATTATTATCACCAGCCTGCTGGGGCAGACCGCACCGATTGCGGAGGTGCCACTCAAACAGGAGCCGGCACGTTACCAGATTGAAGCCCCCAATGTGGCTGTGATCGATATTCCCGTGAGTCAGGTCACAATCCGGGCGCTAAATCTGGATGGTAGTCTGGATACCAATTTTTCTGAGCACCCTCAGAAAGTTGTCGGTCTTGAGCTCTGGGTCCATGAAGTCGACACGGCACTGCCGCCTTTTAAAAACGGAGTGCTGGAGCTTAAAACGGATCTCGCGGAGAATCGAAAGGTCTACATTACCAGCGATGTGATCCGTGTGGATCCTGACCAGCGTCGGTCAGGCACTGTGGAAGTTTATCGAATTTCCAAATGGCTGAGCCTGTTACCTCCTTTGATTGCGGTGATACTGGCGATCTGGTTTCGGAATATTATCCTCGCTTTGCTGGTCAGTATCTGGGTGGGGGCTGTCATCTTATCGCATGGAAACCTGTTTCTGGGATTCGTGCATACGCTGGATACGTTCGTGATCCATGAGATTGTCGAGCCAGGCAGTACCAGTTATTCCCACATGATGATCATCATGTTTACGATGTTCCTGGGAGCGATGGTCGGTGTGATGTCCGCAGGGGGAGGTACGGCTGCTCTGGTCAATCGTCTCTCCCGCTATGCATCAAAGCGAGAGCACAGCCAGGTCATGACCTGGTTTCTGGGGTTGATTATCTTTTTTGATGACTACGCGAATTCGTTGCTGGTCGGCAGTTCAATGCGACCATTTACCGATCGGATGAAAGTCTCGCGGGAAAAGCTGGCTTTCCTGGTCGACTCAACCGCGGCACCCGTTTCGGGAATTGCGATTATTTCCACCTGGGTTGGTGTCGAGATCGGATATATCGCGGATACTTACGCAAGTCTGGGGATGACCGGGGACTACTATACGACCTTCTTATACAGTCTGCCTTATCGATTCTATCCGTTACAGTTGCTGGCGTTTGTCTGGCTGGTGGCTTACATCGGTAATGATTTTGGACCGATGTTAAAAGCAGAGACACGGGCCATCGCTTACGGGCAACTGGTTCGTCCCGGGCGGTTTAATGTGACGGAAGTAGAGGGGCATGCCGAAAGTGGTGAGCTCGCGCGACGCCAGTTGTTGCGGAATGCACTGGTCCCCCTGGTGGTATTACTGGGGCTGGCTATGATCGGACTCTGGTGGACAGGGACGATCGAGATTAACAGGCTCAATCTGGAACGGGAACAGTTGGGACAGGCGGAGCTCAAAGTCAATTTTCAAAATGTCCTTGAGCATTCTTCTCCCAACCGCGTACTGTTGATTACCTCTTTTCTGGCTTCGATTGCAGCGGTCGTGAGCTGCAGCCTTTCCAAATCGCTTCCGTTGAGTGAATGCGTAGAGGCCTGGGCAAACGGGGCCAAGAGTATGTTCCTGGCGATCCTGATTCTGGTACTGGCCTGGTCCGTAGCGACCGTTTGTGATCAGCAGCACCTGAATACCGCCGGTGTGCTGGTGGAACTACTTTCTGAAAAACTGTCACCCAACTGGATGCCTACCATTACGTTTCTGCTGGCAGCCGTCGTCAGTTTCGCAACCGGAAGTTCCTGGTCTACCATGGGCCTGTTAATGCCTTTGTCGATCTCGTTGACTTACAGTCTGCTGGTGCCACTGAATGAAGCCGATCCTAATCATCATCTGATGCTGGGAACCATCGGTGGTGTGCTGGCTGGCGCCATTTTTGGCGATCACTGTTCTCCCATCTCCGATACTACGGTTCTGTCGTCGGCAGCATCAGGCTCGGACCATCTCGATCACGTGCTGACCCAGATCCCTTACGCTTTGACAGTCGCGGGGGTCTCGGTGCTCTTCGGGTACCTGCCGGTGGGCTTCGGATTTCAGCCTTATATCCTGTTACCGGTCGGGCTGGTGGTGCTGTTCCTGATTCTGTTCTTCTATGGCCGATCTGCGGAAACCGAGGCGAAGGCCCTGCTGGAAGCGGGGGTGACGGCTGAGGAGTTTAACAGCAGGGATAACGGATCTGACGAAGAAACGGAGAGCGCAGGTGAATCGGATCAGACGGATTCCGATTCTGAGGACCCCTCCGAGTCTCCGGAAGAGTCGCGAGAAGAGGTCTGAATCCGTGTCCCCGGGCTGATTTATATGTTATACTTCACCTAAATTCTTCAAACTCCCAGTCCTGTTTGATTTTCAGTATAGGTGTCCCCCAACATGCAGTCCGAGACCAAGCTCCGTGGTATCTTCACTCCCAACCTGGTTCCCTACGATTCTCGTGGTGAAATTAATGAGCCGGAATTACGCCGTTATATTGACTGGCTGATCGAAAAGGGAGTGCATGGGCTCTATCCCAACGGTTCTACGGGGGAATTCACTCGTTTTACTCCTGAAGAACGCAAACGAATTGTAGCCATCATTGCGGATCAGACTCGCGGCCGTGTACCGATTCTGGCCGGGGCTGCGGAAGCCAATGTGCGGGAAACGATCAAGGCCTGCGAGTACTACTACGAACTGGGTATTCGGGCAGTCGCCATTGTGGCTCCTTTTTATTACAAGTTGAGCCCGGCCTCTGTTTATGCCTATTTTAAGGAAATTGGGGATAATACTCCCATCGATGTGACTCTGTATAACATTCCGATGTTTGCGAGTCCGATCGATGTACCAACGATCCAGCGTCTTTCAGAAGAATGTGAAAAGATCGTGGCGATCAAAGATTCCTCTGGCGATCTGCCCAACATGATTCGTATGATTCAGGCCGTGCGGCCCAACCGTCCGGAATTCTCATTTCTGACAGGCTGGGATGCGGCACTCATGCCGTTGATGCTGATTGGTGCAGACGGGGGAACCAATGCGAGTTCTGGTGTCGTACCGGAGCTGACACGCAAGCTGTATGACCTGACCACTTCCGGTCAGCTCGATGAAGCCCGTCGTGTGCAATATGATCTGCTGACGCTGTTCGATACGATGATCTATTCTGCTGAGTTTCCGGAAGGGTTCCGGGCTGCGGTTGAACTCCGTGGGTTCAATATGGGGCAGGGACGTCAGCCGATTACATCCGAACAGAAAACGGATATCGTGACTTTGAGTCGTACGCTGCAGTGCATGCTGTCTGAGCATGGCTTCACCAATGAGCCCATCGGTGGCTGTGCGACAGGAGTCAGCGAAGATCTCAGCGCCAGCGACGTGTCGCAGATTGTGCAACATGTCGTCGCTGAGCTGAATCGTCGTAAGCTGCTCTAGGCGTTCAACGCGTCAAAGTTAACCTTCGAGCTGACTGCGGTAGTAGTCTGCGCCGGTTTTCAGAGCGGCGTCGAGTTGTTCCGGATCCTTACCGCCGGCTTCGGCCATATCGGGACGACCACCGCCGCCTCCGCCGACCACTTTGGCAGCTGCTTTCACGCAGTCACCGGCTTTGAGTCCCTGTTTTACCAGCTCCTGGTTAACGGCGGCCATCAAAGCGACTTTGCCGTCAATCTCGGTACCCAGGATCAGTGCGACCTGTTTGCCTTTCTTCCGCAGGTGGTCTGCCAGTTCCCGCAACTGATCGCGTGAGACATCTTTCGCGTGATAGGCCACGATTTTGACATCGTTCACAACAGGTGCTTCATCCAGCAGTTCATCGGCGGTTCCCGCCAGTGATTTACTGGAGAACTTAAGCAGCTGTTTTTTCATTTCCCGGATTTCGTCCTGCAGATGGGCGATTTTCTGGGGAAGTTCATCCAGTCGAGGCGCTTTGAGCTGACCAGCGATTTCCTGCAGCAGCTTTTCGCTGTTGCGCGTCTTTTCCAGGGCTTTCGGGCCGGTTAAAGCGTGAATTCGACGAACGCCTTTGGCGACCGGTTCTTCATTAACGATCTTGCAGAGTCCGACCTGTCCCGTATTGGTGAGGTGGGTTCCCCCGCAGAGTTCGATACTGAAGTCACCCATCTGGACCACGCGGACATTGTCAGGATATTTCTCACCGAAGAGAGCCATGGCTCCCAGGTTGCGGGCATCCTGCAGTTTCATCAACTGGGTGGTGACAGAGGCGCCTTCGGAAATCCGCTGGTTGATGATATCTTCGACCTGGCTGATTTCTTCGGGGGTGAGTGCCTTGCTGTGTGAGAAGTCGAAGCGGAGTGTGTCCTGTTCGACTTTCGACCCCCGCTGCATGGCGCTGTCGCCGATGACGGTGTGCAGGGCGTGATGCAGCAGGTGAGTGGCGGAGTGAGCACGCTGGATGCCGGACCGGCGCGGTTCGATTACCGTAGCCTTGAGGGTTTGTCCCTGTTCCAGTTTGCCTTCCTGCAGATGACCGATGTGCAGAATCAATCCGCCGTTACGCTGGGTATTCACGACTTCAAATTTCAGGCCTTCTCCTTCGAGGTAACCCGTGTCTCCCACCTGACCACCGGCTTCGGCATAGAAAGGGGTCTGATCGAGCACGACAACGACGGGATGGGCATGACCCTTTTCCACGACGGATTCCACCAGGCGATCTTCAGCGATAATGCCGACGACCTTACCTTCATCCACGGTGGTTTCATAGCCTTTGAATTGCGTGTCGCTGGTGGTTTTGTGCAGCGCTGTCAGCGGACCTTCTGACATAACCGAATCGAGGAACAACCCGCTGCCGCTGCCTTCTTTGTGCTGCTGCATCAGGTTGTTGAATTCCGTGCGATTGACGCTGATATTGTTTTTAGCAGCGAGAGCTTCGGTGAGTTCGATCAGGAAGCCATCAGTCTGGTGCAGGTCGAAAGCATCTTCACCGGCGATTTCCGATTTGCCTTCCTGTTCGGCTTTTTTCAGGAAGCCTTCGAAGCGAGTGAGACCTTTTTCGATGACGCCCAGGAACTGTTCTTCCTCTTCCTTGATGGTGTGCTGTACGTGTTCGACAGTCTTGGCGATTTCCGGGTAGGGAGTCTGCATGATGTCGACGACAGCCGGCACCAGTTGATACAGGAACGGTTCCTGTTTACCGAGCAGATAGCCTTCGAGCAAGGCGCGACGGAGGAGCTGCCGAACGACGTAGCTTTCCTTATCGCGACCGGGGTTAACCCCTTCGTGGATACTGAAGGTGATGGCGCGAACGTGATCGGAGATACGACGGAGCGGACGGCCCGTTGGTTTGTCGAATCCATAGCCGGTGCCGACAACATCGCCGGCGGCCAGACAGAGTTGCTTCAGCGTATCGATTTCGAAGTTGCTGCGCACGCCCTGCAGAACGGAAGCGGTACGTTCCAGCCCCATTCCGGTGTCGATGTTTTTCTTAGGCAGCGGTTTGAGATTATTAGGCGGATCGCCGACGCGGTTGAACTGGGTGAAGACCAGGTTCCAGATTTCAACGTTATCTTTACCGCCGTTGGGGTGGTAGAAGATTTCGCTACATGGGCCGCAGACACCGTCGGGGCCATCTGAAGGAGCACCGGCGGGCCAGAAGTTTTCGTGTTCGTTTTCGCGGCTGATGCGGTTGGCGGGGAGCTTGATTTCATCGTGCCAGATGTTGTAGGCCTCATCGTCTTCCAGGTAGACGGTGACGGAGAGCAGGTTGGGATCGAGGCCCAGAAATTTCTTAGAGGTCAGATATTCCCAGGCCCAGTGAATGGCTTCGCGTTTGAAGTAATCTCCAAACGAGAAATTCCCCAGCATTTCGAAGAAGGTATGGTGGTAAGCGGTGACGCCGACGTTTTGAATATCGCCGGTGCGGAGGCACATCTGACAGGTGGTGGCTTTTGTGAATTCCAGCTTGCCTACGCCCAGAAACTGATCTTTGAACTGGTTCATCCCGGCGGGTGTAAACAGAACCGTAGGGTCATCCCGGGGGACCAGAACGTCGGATGGTCTTCTGACACAGCCTTTTTCTTCAAAGAAGGAAAGATAACTCTCGCGAAGTTCGTCTGTTTTCATTGTTTCTTATTGCTTACTGTTTGGAAGAACGACCTTGCGGTCATCCAGAAGTTGTAATGTTACCGGTGAAGTGCTGGCCCGTTGTGCTTCCTGATAGAACGCGTCAGGCGTTTGTACCGGCTGATCATTGACCAGGCGGATGAACGTTCCTTCTGTCAGCCCGGCCTGTTGTGCGGGACTGTCGGGAGCGACATGCGTCACAACCACAGCGGGCGGGTAAGTGAACGGACTAAACGTATATTTTGCACGGGCAGTGGGATAATCGACTCTTAAACCGCGCCAGAGGGGATGCCGATAGCGGGTTTGTACAATCCCTTCATCATCCGCCACGGGCCATTTTCCCAGTTTCACTGTCAGAGTCAACTCACGCGGATTTTTTCCTCTCAAGATTTGCAGCTTTGCCTCGGTCCCCGCGCCTGCTTTCCCTACTTCACGCATCAGGTCAAGTTCGTTGCGTAGCGGCTTACCGTTGATTGAAAGGATCAGATCGCCGGTGCGCAAGCCCGCCTGTTGGGCCGGTGAATGCTGTTTGACGCCGCTCGTCTGAACATAGCTCGACTCTGTAAGGTTGACAGCACCGGCAAGATTTCGGTTCGCTTCATTGCGATCAAGGGTACCAGGGGTGATCCCCAGGAAACCGTATTCCGGCTCAAGCCCGTTTGCCAGGCTGTCGATGATCCGCCGCGTATCCGGATCGATGGGAATCGCGTAGCCTGCCGATTTTTCATAACCTTCCAGAGCGGCCAGGGCCGTTGTGACTCCGATCAG
The DNA here is from genome assembly GCF_009720525.1 of Gimesia benthica. Taxonomy (NCBI): domain Bacteria; kingdom Pseudomonadati; phylum Planctomycetota; class Planctomycetia; order Planctomycetales; family Planctomycetaceae; genus Gimesia; species Gimesia benthica. The sequence continues at coordinate 2,261,240 of NZ_CP043930.1, read as the reverse complement.
ATTACCATCCAGATCGAGGAGAGCGCCGCCACTGGTTCCCAGGTCGAGGTGTGTATCCACCTGAAGCAGGGTTCCGAAGTGGTGGATGGTTTCTTTCTTGGACAGCTCCTGATTCAGGAAGTTTTTAAATATGGGGACGGGGTAGCGGTGGAAGTTACTCACAATGCCCCAGCTGGCACTCGGTGAACCATCACGGGCAATGGCGTAAGGGTTCCCCAGTGCGATCACAAACTGTCCCTTACGGACTGATTCCGTGTTTCCATACTGGACCGGTTTGAGAGGGCGGGAAGCATCTGTCGCAACTCGTCCTGCGGGAACCAGAACCGCGAGATCACTTCTCGGATCGGCAGCGAGGAGCGTGGCATAGAATCCGCGGCGGTCCTCAGTGTGGACGTACAGGCGGTACTCGGGAACTTTCTTCTGCCCCGTGATCGGCCCTCCCTGAGTGAGGTGGAAATTCGTCAGCACCAATACCCTTTGCTGATTGGTGGGATCCGGAATGATCACACCCGAACCGAATTCGGTAGGAATAAAATTCAGATCCTGTGGGTCATGGCTCAGATTCAGATCCTGATTGGGATCGAGTCCGAACGGAGCGGGGATGCGCGACTGGAACTGCTGTTTGCGGGTTTTGATTTTGGAGATCGCGACGACGGAGTGTTCTGCTTTCTCAATTGCCTTGACCAGCTGCTGCTGGACGGCAAACGCGACCGCGCGGGCATCGGGGGACTGGGCGTTTAGATTTCGCGTCGGTAAAGAGAGCCAGCAGGCACTGATGGCAATGAGGCAAATCAGCGTGTGATGAAAACGAATCAGATTTTTCAGAGCTGTAGACATACTTTGCCTTAGAGGGGAGACTCGGATACAGGAACCACGCGGGAACCGAAAGCGCTGGCGTTCGAATAGTCCTTATTTTACAGTGTTTTCGTACAGAACCCAATGCAAAACGACCTTGAATACCCGTGGGGCATCAAGGTCGTTTCATCGTTAGCAGGTGTATTTGTCAGGCTGTGGCCAGCCGAGAGGGTCAGGCCTCGACGGCTTCCGGTTCTGTTTCCGGTTCCAGTTCTTCCTCGGTGGAGGCAACCAGCCCCTGGGCTTCCAGGACCTTCTGTTTAATCTCCAGACAGAGTTCGGGGTTTTCCTCGAGCACCGCTTTGGAACGGTCCCGACCCTGACCCAGTCGCGTTTCACCATAGCTGAACCAGCTGCCGCTCTTCTTGACGATTTTGTTTTCCACGGCAAGGTCCAGCAGGTCGAGTTCGAAATTGATGCCTCCGGTGGAGAGCATGTCAAACTCAGCAATGCGGAACGGAGGTGCAATTTTGTTCTTGACGATCTTGGCTTTCATGCGAATGCCGGTCACCGTGTCACCGTCTTTGAGTGTCGCGATACGACGGACGTCAACGCGAACGGAACTGTAGAACTTCAATGCGCGACCGCCGGGAGTCGTTTCGGGGCTGCCGAACATGACGCCAATCTTTTCACGGATCTGGTTGATGAAGATCACCGTGGTTTTGGATTTGGAAATGGCACCGGTCAGTTTCCGCATGGCCTGACTCATCATACGTGCCTGCAGGCCGACGTGTGAGTCACCGATTTCGCCATCCAGTTCCGCCTTCGGGACCAGGGCAGCGACCGAGTCGACAACGATGACATCGACCGAATTGGATTTGATCAGCATTTCAGCAATCTGCAGGCCTTCTTCGCCGTAGGTCGGCTGACTGACCAGCAGTTCGGAGATGTTGACGCCCAGTTTTTTGGCCCAGACGGGATCGAGAGCATGCTCGGCGTCGATAAACGCGGCGATGCCACCCTCTTTCTGGGCGTTGGCGATAACGTGCAGGGCCAGGGTGGTTTTACCGCTGGATTCCGGTCCGTAGAGTTCGATAATACGGCCACGGGGAAATCCATGGCCTCCGAGGGCCAGGTCAAGGGACAGGGCACCGCTGGCGATCGAGGGGACCGCGCGGGCGTTTTCCCCGGTGAGTTTCATGATGGAGCCTTTACCGAACGCCTGTTCGATTTGTCCCAATGCGTTTTTGAGCATCCCCTCGGAATCTTTGGTTCCATTATTGCTGGGAGCGGGAGGGGTAGCAGCCCGTTTTGATCTTGCTTTAGCGGCCATTGAGGTCTTCCTTCAATAATATGCAATTGCCCCGCAAATGAGTTCGAGTCCGTCAGGCGAAGCAAGTGCCTAATTTATCGAGAATTGCGGGGACGCCTATTATTGAACGCCGTCTCGACCCATGGTTTTCAAAGAAGTGCCTGTTGTGGACAAAGATATATTATCTTGAATCAACTCCTGTCACAACGGCAAACATGAGACATTTATAGCTGTCGGCAATTATTTCAGATTTTCCGCAGTCTGAAAAGGACTAATTGGCCGGAAAACGATGAAAAATTGGAGAAGACCGCTTCCGTTCAGGAGTCCTCAGCCTGTTGCATCAACATTCCCAGGTATGAGGTGCGGATGGGGGAGGAGAGCCCGAGTTGTTCTGCCAACTGGATGACTGCGGCTTCGGCCTGTTCCAGTTCCTCTTCCTCTGCCAGAGTTTCTACCTCGGCAAAGGTGCCGAGCCCTTCGACTTCGTCAATGGTGATCTCGAAGTGCCGCTGCTCGTGATGAAAGGAGTAGGGAGTCCGCTGTTTTTTTACATTTCGCACGGGCTGGAAGCCGAGGAGTTCGAGCATCTCTTTCAGCTGGGCCAGAGCCTCGGGGCCCGTTTCGAATGCCAGTTCGATCTCTTTGCGAATCTTGCTGACCGTGGCCCGCTTCGGGCCTTTGTAGGTAATGTGATTCTCAGTGCCAATCCGGCGGATGCGGAGTGCCTCGTCAGTTTCGACAAAGTTCCGACTGGGATGAGCGAAGTAGTAATCTTCCTGATCCAGCGTCGCACCCTGCTCAGCACCGATCTGTTCGAGTTGCGCAAGCAGCTGCGATTGATCGGGGATTCGAAATTTCTGTTCGATTTCCAGCATGGGGGAACGTCTCTGATAAAAGTAGAAGTCTGCAATATTAGGCAACAGGTCCCGGATCAGTCCCGCCAGGGGTGTTTGATTTTTTCCCAGTAGGAATCGAATTCAAACTTCGGGCTGTTATCCAGATCGTGGCACTGATAGCAGGTCGTTTTCTTGGCTTCGGCAAGCGTGACCCGCATGACCTTTTTGGCCTCTTCGACTTTGTCCATATCGATGAGTTCAATGTGTCCGCTTCCCGGGCCATGGCAGTTTTCACATTGCTGTCCGAGCAGATGCGGTGACTGTTGTTTGTTGACGAAGCCACTTTTGTAGCGGATGACTTCCTGTGGATGCCAGCCGGTGACGTGGCAGGAGAGACACTCGGGATCATAGATGCGGGAGATGATTTTATCTCCCCGTTCGATCTGGTCTTTTCGGCCGTTGATCAGGCTCTCGTAGGCATGGGCGTGGGCGGTCGTTAACCATTTTTCATAGGCTTTGGTGTGACATTCACCACACTTTTCCGCTCCGACGAAGGTCGCACCGCGGGGGTGGTCAATCGGCAGTTCTTTGGCGGCAAGATCTTCCTGCTTGAGGCGATCCTGATAGAACTGCATGTGTTCGGCCATTTTAGGTGTTTCTTTAAACCGCTGTCGGTCGAGAGAGATGACCGTGAAGCGGAAACGTTTCCTGGGATCGCCTTGGGCATCGGCATCGGGATAGTAACCGACCACGCCGGCGCTTTTCCCTTTGTGTCCCACATCGACCATCATCGTTTTGCCAATATACTCGGGATCTCCCAGTGGGTCTTCGACTCCGCCGGCGGTGAGCAGAATGTCGAAGTCGGGGAACTGTTTTGCGAGTTCCTTGGATTCATCCTTGCTGGATTGCGACAGCAGTAACATCAGGTCTGGTTCGGTGGCCTGCATTTCTTTGATGACTTCGGGCAGAACTTTGGCGGGTTCCTGCCAGGTAATGTCTGGAAACTGTCCTTTGCGACTTTTCCCCAGAATGGATGTGACGGCGATCTTCACGCCATTCGTCTCAACAACTTTGAACTTGGTTTTGCCCAGTTCGGGGGTCTCCAGGACCAGGAGATTTGCCGCCAGGAAGGTTGGTGTGGTATCAGGCTGTGGGGGATCCGGATTGTGCAACTGCAGAAAGATGTCGGCTCCAAAACGAAGTTCTTCCGGTCCGAGGGCCACTCCGCCATACTTCATGTCTTTCATGGCAGCCAGTATGGTTTCGTATTTGATCTGACTCTGTCGACGGTTGCGTTTTACCAGACCGCCCAGGTCAAAGGCAGTGACGGGCCACTTGCGGTCTTCAATCTGCTTGAAGAGATTAGCGAGTAACGAGACCCCACCTGTCTGGTTTTGTGTGCAACCACAGGGTTCCAGATATCCATGGCGTTCGCCGGTCAGGACGATAGCCAGTTTAGGAGTGGGCCAGCCTTCGAAGATTGGTTTTGGCGGAGGTGTATCAGATGATTTCGGGGGCGTTTTTTCTGATTTGGCCGGTGTGTGCCCCGCTGCGACTGGTGTCTGTTTTTCCTCAGGTTTAACGGTCGGCTGCTCGGGGCTGGTTGATTCCGCTGATGTTTTCTCTGCAGACGGTTCTGGTTCTGTCTGAGCAGTACTCTGCGGAGTCGTGTCGGTGGCTGTTTCCGTGGTGGCGGGCGGTGTTGATTGCCCTTCGCATCCCAGCAGTAGAGTCAGTAAGAGTGCCAGCAGGCAGGTGAAAGAGGATTGTGGCAGGTAAGACATTCAGTGCGGCCTTCCATGGAATTGATTGAGTAACATAACGATGCAGAAGGAACTCCGCATGTTTTATCTTAGTTCAAAACATGGTCTTGCGTCAAAGTCGATCTGCCTCTGGCCCGTGAGGTTGATCTGACAATTCAGATCCATCCCAGAGAGGTGAACGCCCGGGTGTTCTGAATTGGTAACGTATTGAAATTTATAATGCTTACAGTGAAATGAACTGAACCTTGAACTCGATGTTTTTGGCGCGGGGGTGGTTGGTACTTAATTTCACCTTTGCCAGATTCCCACGGCCGAATGAGACAGGAGGTTGCCCTTCAGGAATGATAAATTTCAGTAAGTAGCGCTGTTTGTTTTTGGAATCAAAGGATTCGTCTTTTTCAATTTCAAATTTCAGGGAGCCGGGCTCGATCTGCTGGTCGAGGATTTTCAGCGGTTCGTCAAGCCCTTCCACGAACATGGAGAGGACTGCAGTTTTGCCTTTTTCTGCTGAAAACTCGCCCAGATTCAGGTGCATACTGGCCGGATCCCAGCGGACGCCGAAGGTGGGGACGATGCGGATGGGGCCGGTGTGATTTCCCGAGACCTGGATGATGAAATCTCTGGTTCCCGGATCAGCGTCATGTTTATGATCATGTCCTTCGCCCTCTGGGTGGTCGTGTGGCTCGTTGGGGATGTCGGTTTTGAGCAGCATGCGTTCGTTGAAACCACCCAGGGGAAATTTATCTGGATCTGCGGTGACTTCGACCGCGTAGCCGGTCTTGGCATCCACTTCTTTGAGTTCCTGTTTGGTGAGCGGTCGGAAGGTGGAAGTGAGGCCGGGGTGATCGGCTTCGATTTCCAGAATTTTGAATTCATCCAGATATTTCGTATGAATCTTACCGGTGTATTTCACGGGTTCCGTGCTGCTCATGACGGGTAAGGCCCAGTTAGCAGAGCCCTGATAATCGCCGGTAAAGGAGATCAGGCTGTTTGCGGCTCCTTCGATCTGGAGTTTGATTTCTTTTTTCTCGGGATCATTGGTGTAAATCGTTGCGGTCTGACCGAAGCGTTCCTGAGCTGCTTTGGGGGTCCAGGTGAGTTCGACTTCAATGTGTTTACCGGGCGGGACCAGATTGTCCTGCATCTCACTCAGAGTACATTTACAGGTGGTGGCCCCTTTCTGTACTTCCAGAGGGACTTCGCCTTCGTTTTTGATGACAAATTTGTGGGACATGGACTGCCCGACTGCCATGCTGCCGAAGAAGTAGATCGGCTGTGGTACGACTGCTTTGGGATACGGTCCGTTAGGTGCGATTTTGGGACGCTTCTCATCCGGCTCGGAGGCGGGTTTGACGGGGGCAACTGTCTTGAGTTCACTATTGGTCCGGCCCAGCCAGACGGTACCCGCGAGGGCGATAAACAGAACAACTACAGTTGTAACAGTTCGAAAATTCATTGTGACACCAACGAAGAAAGAATTAAAATACCAGCAATAAAAACAAGTCTGTAATCAAAACTTATGTCATTATGAGCCCAAGCATGGTTGAGTTCAATTCTGATTCGTTTGTCTCTCGTTAATTATTTGATTCATGCGACTTACCGTTTCGTCTGTCAGATATTTGTCCACGTGTTGTGCACTGCGGTTGGCCTGATCGAGTTCGAGTGCCTGTTCGGCCTGTTCCCGGCTTTCGCTGATTTGTCCCGCTGCGTGGAAGATTTCCGCCAGCAGAGCGCGGTAGCGGGCATTATGCGGGTAACCGGAGACGGCCCGATTGAGATTTTCGATCGCTTCGGTCAGATCCTCCTGCTGATGAGATGCTTCGAACTGTTCATAGTACCGACGTCCCAGCTCAAAATAGTTGAGCGGACTCAACGGATTTCGCTGAATGGCTGCCTGTTTGAAAGAAACAGCCTCCTCGAAAGCCTGTCGATTCTGGACTCCCTCTCTGAATTTCAGCTCAGCCAGGGCCTGCCAGGGTTCGGGGGAGAACGGGTCCGCCTGACCGGCCTGACTGAATAGCTGTTGCGCAATCCGAACAGACTGCCCACGCATGAGCGTCTGCTCTGCCCTCTTTACGAGCGATTGACTCTGAAATGTTGGCGCAAAGTCGCTCATCACGAATAAAATCAATAACAGACCACATAATGCGAGAGCCAGGGTTTTCTTATGTACACTTTGATTGGGGCGCTGTTGTGCTTGATCTGCGTCGACCTGTTCTGAATTTTCGGGAGAGATAGCGTGGGGCACCGGGAAAGCCAGCGCGAGCAGGAGCAGCCAGGTCTGGGTGATGGCGGGCATCGCGATGCCTCCCGCCACCAGTAGATGCACAGAGAGAGCGACAAATCCGGCAGCCAATGATAGCGGGATAAATGATGTGGCAGACAGATCCAGCGTGGCTTGGGCAGTGGTCCGTTTCCTACCGCCTCGCAGCAGGACGTAAATAACGGCCCAGCCGGGAAGAAACAGCCAGAGCACCGATTCATCGATGCCTGACAGAAAGAGCTGCAGAATCCAGAGCAGGGGAAATGTGAAAGCGAAACCCAGAACCAGTGCCATTCGCAGGAAGGAATCAGCTTCATCGTTCACGGGGGATATCGAGTCTGCCGGCTGCTTTTGGAGCAGCGGCTTCAGGAACCACTGATAGCCTGCCAGCGCGATGATCAATAAAAGACCGGCCAGGGCTATCAAGCCGGCATTCGCCCAGACGTCGAGAAACAGATTGTGTGGATCAGCGATTTCCTCACTCGAACCGGGGAGCTTATATTTCAGATAGTGTTCGCGAAAATTACCCGGACCGGTGCCCCACATCAGGTTTTCTTTAATGACGTCCCAGGTCCCGGTCCAGTATTCGATGCGGTACTGCAGTGACTTGGGGGCTTCGGAAAGAACGGCGCGGTCGAAGCCGCCACTGAGTGTGGCGAGCAGGAAAAATCCGACCAGCACACAGACAACCAGGGTGACGCCTGTGATCAGTTGTTTGCGGGAAAGCCGCTGCGTGGTCTGACGGAGGCGTTGACGTTGCAGCAGTTTCAGAAGACCCAGACAGACCAGGCCCGCCAGAGCCCCGCCCCAGGCACTGCGACTTTTCGTCAGAATCAGACAGTAGCTAATGAGCATGGTCGAGATCAGGTAGACCACGATCTGGAGCCTGTTACGATCCACTGGCGGACTACCTTCGGTTCTGGGGGGCAGGAGACTGTGGACACTCAGTCCTACGGCGATCAGGAACCCGACAGTGAGCAGGCCGGCGAAGGTGTTGGCCAGGGCGAACATGCCCAGCGGTTCGCTGCTGTCCAAGAGGCGCGCTTCGAACTGCTTTCGGCCGCTGCCACTCAGGGCATTCGCGGGGACCCCCATTGAGATGAGTTCGTGTTGGAATTTAGCCTGTGTTTCTGGAGTGACGGCGGCATCGTACTGCTGCCTCACCGACTGATATTCGCGGGCGAGCTGCTTGTACATCCAGTGATGTTGCCAGATTCCGTAGAGGGAGAGCAGGACGATGGTAGCCATAAAACAATGCAGAAAGGTCATCCGTTGAGAGGGGAACCTTACGATGCGGCGGAAGAGAGAAAACGACAAGCCGAGGGCCATCCACTCCCAGAGCATGTGGAGCGCCGCCCGTTGTTGACCTTCGTAAAAGAGGATCATTACCAGGGCTGACAGTGCCTGTCCCAGTACCAGCAACCAGACAGCTGCGTCAAACCGGTCGAGTCGGAGCGAACGGGCGCAGTCGGTAAATTGAGACGTGAAGAACAGGATTGCGACCAGAAACCAGGCCAGCACGAGCGGGAGTGTCTCTCCCTGGGGGGCCGATTCCGCCGGCAGGAAATAGCGGGCAGTGATCAGTAATCCGGTCAGGAACAGCAGCTTGGCGTCGCAGAAAAGTCCCAGCGAAATCGGTGCTGCATCCGGTAGTGCAGGGCTGGACTCCTCTGGTTGTGATCGGTTTTGCTTTCGGCGTTTACTCATTCCGATTTTTCCGACCTACGTTCTCCAGAATCGTAACGATGGACAGCACACAGAGAATCATCAGGATAATCAGCAGTGCCGCGTTCCAGGAGGAAACCTCATACAGGATCAGGCCTCCGACACCGGTGGTGAGTGTCGCCAGGTGGATGGTCAGCACGGTGTCCCGTTTGCTGAGTCCCAGTTCAACCAGACGATGTGAAAAGTGACTTTTATCTGCATGGAACGGGCTGCGTCCTTCCTTCAGTCGAATGATCATCACCGTACAGAAATCATACAGGGGAATCGCCAGAATACAAAGGGGAGCCAGAATCACGTGGCGGGCACCTTCGGACGCACCTGCAGAAGAGTTTCCCGAATAGAAGGTTCCCAGAACCGTCATGGTGGAGAGCAGTAACCCGATGAAATAGCTGCCGGAGTCTCCCATAAAGATTTTTGCCGGGGGCCAGTTATGACAGAGGAAGCCAGCGATGGCTCCCGCCAGAACGAGCAGGACACCTGCTACCAGCCAGCGTGGTTCTCCGGTGTAACGCAGCATGATCCAGGCGAAGAGTACTGCAGCGATCAGGCCGATGCCCGAAGTGAGTCCATCCATATTGTCCAGGAAGTTCAGGGAATTGACGAGCACGATAATCCAGGCCACCGTAAGTGCCATACCCACCCAGGGTTGTTCGACAAACAGGGTGCCCCGTACGCCGCCCAGCACCAGGCCGATGGCGACGAGCAGTTGAATGATCAACCGTGGTTTCCACGAAATATTAAGTTTGTCATCGAGCAGTCCCATGACAGCGAGGATGGTGCCTCCGCCCAGAACCATCCAGAGTTGCTGGGAGCGATAGAGGACTCCTTCCAGATGCGGAGCCAGTTCGCGGGGAATCCATGCGGGGGTGCTGCCTGACTTCAAAATGATCCAGGCAATCAGTTGAGCAGAAGCGATGGGAATGATCACGCCCATCCAGATGCCGACTCCCCCTCCGAGTGGGGTGGGTGTGACATGAACTTTCCGCTGGGCGGGTTGATCGATGAGTCCCCAGCGCGGGGCCAGTTTGCGCATGAGCGCTGTTGCCAGAAAGGAAATGACAAAGGCCGGAACCAGGCAGGCAAATACGAAAAATAACATGACTGTGGATTATCAGCTTGGGTAAGAGAGTTCTTGCAAGTTAAGTTCAGAGTGCTTTATCAGGCCGGGAACGACACACTGAATCAAGTGATCGGCCCGCCGACTGGCGTGCGTTCGCTATCGATTACCAGTGCCTTCCAGGTTGATGGACCCCTAGTTTGGCTGAATCAACGCGGTAGTGGTAGCGAAAAATGCATTTCTACTCCGTTTTCGATTGATATATCTGGTGCAGGAATTACAGTTGAACTGACTCCTATAATCCGAGAACCCACTCAACATTCCAAAGTGTTCAGACCAGGTAAATGAATCCACTATTCGAGGAAGAATTTCGATTTAATCAAGCCAGCCGTCCCAGCTGGGAGTCGAGCCAGCAGCATCGAAATACCGTAACCCGTTACCTGAAACAACTGTCCTCTGTACAGGGGGATCGGCTGTGTGTGCTGGGGGCGGGGAACTGCAATGATCTCGATCTTAACCAGTTGTTGCAGGTCTACGACGAAATTCATCTGGTCGATCTGGATCAGAGTGCACTGGAGTATGCGCTGGAAGCCCAGAACCTCTCAGAAGAGTCAGCGGTTTTCTGCCATACAGGTGATCTGACCGGAGTCGGTGAGCAGCTTGCGGAATTGTCCCGGAAAGAGGACACGTCACAATCTCTGCTGGATGAAGTCCTGGAAGAACTGTCGGGATCGAATCCGCTGGAATTGCCCGGTCCGTTCGATGTGGTCTGTTCCACCTGCATTTTGAGCCAACTGGTTTTGCAGGTCATTCATGCGGTCGGGGAGACCGATCCCCGGTTCGAGGAATTAATGCAGGCTGTCCGCGCACAGCATTATCGTACGATAGTGGATCTGATTACTCCGGGGGGCAGCGGCTTGATCGTGAGTGATTTTGTTTCATCAGAGTCGGCTGCTGATCTGAAGCAGGTTCCCGATTTTCAGTTTACGCAGTACCTTTCGCAGCTGCTTTCGTCGCGTAATTTTTTTCACGGTGTGCATCCCGGAATCCTGCTCTCACAATTGCAGGGTAAGTCGCCCCTGGCGAAACAGGTCTACAACCTGGAAATGTTGCCACCCTGGCGCTGGGATCTGGGCATGCGACAATACGCGGTAGCCGGGATCCGCTTTGAGCGGATTCCCTAAGCCTGACCGCTGCTGGGGGTAATGCCGCTTACTGCTTCTGCTTCTTCGGTGCCCGTTTTTTCTGAGGCGTGCCGCTGTTCCGCGGTTTCTGATACAGAGACGGGGGATCCTTCTGGACCGAACCGGTGTCATCGGGAACCTGATACTGCTTCTGGAGACTTTTGAGTTCTGCTTTCAGCTCTTTAACAATGGGGGCATAGGCGGGATCATCGTACACGCTGTGCATTTCCTGGGGATCCTTTTCCAGGTCATAGAGTTCCCATTCACCCAGGTTATAAAAGTGAATCAGCTTGTAGCGTTTTGTACGGACCCCGTTGTGCCGACGAACCATGTGGGCGGAACGGCGGTCGTTGTAGAACTCGTAGTAGTGGTAATACAGGCTTTTGCGCCATGCAGTTTCTTCGCCTTTGAAGAGGGGGACCAGACTGACTCCCTGCATGTCGGAGGGGATGGGGGCTCCGGCGATATTCAGGAAGGTTTCTGCAAAGTCGAGGTTGGAGACGAGGTCTGTGTTGACACTGCCCGGTTTGATGACGCCAGGCCAGCGGGCCAGAAGTGGCATACGGTAGGATTCTTCATACATGAACCGCTTGTCGAACCAGCCGTGATCGCCGAGATAGAACCCCTGGTCTGAGGAATACATGACGACGGTGTTTTCAGCCAGTCCGGACTTTTCCAGATAGTCGAGCATGCGACCCACGTTATCATCGACGGAGGCGACACAACGAAGATAGTCTTTCATATAACGCTGATATTTCCAGCGGACCAGATCTTTGCCTTTGAGATTGGCCTTGCGAAAGGCCTCGTTTTTCGGTTCATAAGCGGCGTTCCAGACCTTCAGTTGTTCTGGTGTCAGATTTTTGGGAGGTGTGAGTTTCAGGTCGAAATCAGTCATCGTCTTAGCGATGGTCATGTCCTGTTGTCTGGCTGCGGTGCCTCGACCTTCGTAGTTGTCAAACAGGTTTTCCGGTTCGGGAATGGTGACGTCGTCGTACATATGCAGGTGTTTCGGGCCGGGCTGCCAGTTGCGGTGCGGGGCCTTGTGCTGGAACATCAGCATGAAAGGCTTGTTGGGATCTCGCTGGTTCTTGAGGTAGTCGAGTGCCAGGTCGGTGATGATGTCAGTGGTGTAGCCTTCGTGTTTAACACGCTCCCCATTGCGAATCATGGGAGGATTGTAGTAGGGCCCCTGGCCGATCAGGATCTCAGAGTAATCGAAGCCGGTGGGATCGGAGGCGAGGTGCCATTTTCCGACGATGGCGGTCTGGTAACCCTGCTTGCGGAGCAGCTTGGGGAAGGTCTGTTGCGAACCGTCGAATTTGTTGCCGTTCTGTTTGAAGCCATTGAGATGGCTATGTTTTCCGGTGAGGATCACAGCACGGCTGGGGCCACAGATGCTGTTGGTGCAGAAGCAGTTATCAAACCGCATGCCTTCGCGGGCAATCCGGTCCAGGTTGGGAGTCTCGTTGACCTTGGAGCCGTAGCAGCTCATCGCGTGTGAGGCGTGATCGTCAGTAAAAATGAAGAGGATGTTGGGGCGCTGTTTGGAAGCTGCAGCGAGTTTCTGCAGACCGTGACCTGTGAGCAGCAACTGGCTCAAACAGAAAGCGGCGAGCAGAGTGAATGTGAAACGGAAAGGGTGTTCTAAGCGCGGCTGCATCGGGTTCGTCCTCAAGCTGGTGTAGAAATGAGTGTGCATGCAAATCGTATCTGAGTTTCTGGATTGATTTCTATCATGCAGTTTACAGAGAGGAAGTGCAAGTTTTCACATCTTCTGAGGGGGCCGCGAATACGAGATATCAATTTCTGATGATGTATAAATTACAGTGTTTTTCAGAGTAGAAAGTGCAGAAACATCGGTCCTTCGTATACGAAGTGAAAAATCTTCAGCCTGAAAACTGTTGTCTGAGCGGGAGATAGGAGAATTGCAATACTGAGGGATCGCCTTTGGTATGCGGCTTGCATTTGAACTTTCTCATCGTGATTTGTGTCTCAGAGGATTGAGGCCTGTTAAGAAACTGACTGCAGCCGGGCAATGGATTGCTTGCCCCACCGGTTAAAAAAGGAATTGATCATGTTAGAAAACGTTTCTCCCAAAGTTGTACACAAACTGATGGCCGCTGAAGGATACCTGGAACTGGGAATGCCCATTCAGGCTCTGGAAGCGCTCTCGACGGTTGAAGAGGCCGGCCCCCTGGAAGCGATGCGACTGTTTCTGATTGGCGAATCGTATCTGCGTCAGGAACGCTACCACGAAGCGATCGAGCCACTGCATCAGGCTGCCCGCCTGTTTCCTGTAATGGAAAGTCGTAAGGCCTGGAGTTCCCTGAGTGAATGCTTCCGACTGGGGGGCTATCACGAGCTGGCGGAAGTCGCACTGCTGACTGCTGAGGCGGTCGAGGAAATCGAATCCTCGTGCGAAGTCCTGCGGGCTCCGCGCGAAGAATTTCCACGTTGGGAATGGATGCAGGTCTCTTCCCGGATGAGCGGATCCGTGGGGAGTAACTGGCGTGATCTACCCCGAATTCCCCGCTGATTTGCTGAGAAAAACTCAGAAATTATTTCTGAGTGTCAGATATAGAATCTTTGTAAGTGATTGTGTTAGAATGAATTGTGTGATTTGAACGAATTGCAGAATCATATTTGAGTTTCGCGATGTGTCAGCTATACTGCCGCTCCCAGGCGGGTTTCTTAATCACTCTCAATTAAGGTCGCCCGCTGACTGATACCGGGTTTTGGTCGGTTCTACAACCGATGGGCTCTGTATCTCCTCCTGGTCTTGATTCCGTCCTGGAATTGGCCTGC